>JANRIF010000257.1:0-7127 GCA_033765245.1 Lysobacteraceae bacterium | reverse complement strand
CCGATGTAGCTGGAGAAGATCGGCACCGCGACCCCAACCGCATGCGCGATTTCCTCGCGCCAGGCGCTCACCCCGAGCGTCGGCAATAGCCAGCGCGCCAGCAACAGGCTGACCGCCAGCGTCTGCGCCAATGCGACGATGTTGACCAGGGTGAACCATAGTGCTTGTCTGCCGGGATGCTCGTTGCCCTCGGGGAAGACGAACCTGCGGTTGAGCGAGAACGCCGTGGCCATTCCCACCAGATAGGCCAGCGCGATGGCGGCGGCATAAGGCAGCGCCAGGCTCAATGCGATGCGCGACAGGAAATTGGCCGCGGCCGCGATGCCGCCGGCAATCAGGAAGTAGGTGAAGCGTTTCACTTATCCGGCCCCCGCAGTTGCCACGCCTGCGCCATCAGCAACCCCAGGATGGCGATGGTGGTGATCGCCGCACTGGGATGAAAGCGCGGAAAGTGCGCGAGCGGCTCCAGAATCCAGACCGCGAGCGTATAGAGGGCGTTGCAGGCCAGCGCGAGCAGTGCCCAATCACCGCGCTGCACCAGCGCCAGCATCAGGCCCAGGTACAAAGCGGCCAGCGCCTGGAAGGACTGATGGTGATTGATGTGGCAGTCCCACGAGAGCAGCCAGGCGAGCGCCAGGGCGAGCAGGGCGAAGCTCGTCAGACGCCACGGCGCGTGCGTCGCAAGGGTGCGGTGGTGCAGCAGAAGCGGTACGAGGATCAGTCCCACCAGCAGAAACCGCAGAGCCGGAATCACGTATAGGAAATCGGCGACACGCAAGGAAGCGGCCAGCGAAGTGGCGATGCCCTGTTCGCCCACCGCGCAATTGTCGTCGGTCCCGATCGCCAGCGTCTGCAAGCCATGCCACTTGCCGGCCGTCCAGTCCGCCCACCCCAACGCGGCGAAGCTGCGTTTGATCGTGGCGAGCACGCCCAGCGACTCCTCACCGAATCCGAAGGTCCCGGCGAATGCGTATTTCACCAAGGCGTTGCCGGGTGGATCGACGAAGTGTTGCCATGCCATCCAGGGCGCGAGCAGGCCGATGCCGGTGATGGCCGCCAGCAGCGCGCCGCGCAAGCTGGGCAGCCCGCGGTAGCAAGGCGCCAGGGCGATCGCGGCCAGCACGCCGAATACGCTGCCGCCGTGGGTCAACAAGGCCAATGCCGACAACGCCGCGGCCGCGATCAATCCCTGGGAATCGTCGCGCAGGCGTCGTTCGCTACCGAGCCCGAGCACGATGGCGGCGGCCGCGAGGCCGAATGCGGCGCTCAATAGCTTCGGCCAGATGTAGGTGCTGTTGAACAGAAAGAACGGCGTCAGCGCGCATGCGAGGACCGCGAGCACGGCGACGTGTCTGCGCAGCCCGAGCGCCACGACCAGCAAGTAGATTACCGGCACCCAGGCGGTGTTGAGCACCACGCCGGCAGCCCAGTCGGAGAGGTACGACACGTGGCGCCCGTCGTTGCCGAGGGTGATGGCATTGCTCAGCAACCGCAGGTTGGCGTGCCAGCCGTACGACAACGGCGGGCGGTCGGAGACGTGCCAGGAACCCATCAACTCGGATCGTTCGACGTGGCCGCCGACCAGTTGCTCGCCGATACGCACCGGCAATTCGTTGTCGGACGACCAGCGCGCCGGAGTGAAGCGACCATTGGCGGACCAAGCGCCCGAGCCATCGTCCACCATCAGTGCAATCGACATCACCGCGCCAGCGATCAGCAGCCACAGTCGCAGCGCTTGGCGCAGAGCGTCCCCGCCGCTGTCGGAATCCGGAGCCGCGGGGCTTCGCGACACGTCGCGCTGCCGATGGCGCCACCACCCGATCGCGGAGACCAGCAACAGTGCCAGCGTGGTGACACGACCAAGCCATACGCTGGCCCAGAATGCGAAGAACAGCGCGTAGCCGACGATGCCGAAAGCGATGAGCAGGGCGATCTGCAAGTGCGCGCCGTGCAGGCGCCCTAGGGCGCGCACGGCGAACCTGACCAATCCCGCCAACAACGCCCAACTGCCCAGCACGAACCACAGCGCGGCCGGCGGCGACTGCTTGAATGCGCTCAGCCAACTCAGGCGATACGGGGTGCCCAGCGCGACGTAGTTCGCCTGCGTGGTGCTGATCGCGAGCACCCGCGCCGGACCTGCGCACCAGTCCGCGTCCGGTTCGATCAACACCACCGACCAAACCGTGTTGTTGCGCCCGGTCGCCAGCGGCAGACGTGCGCCGGAATCGACGCATTCGAGCCAGGTGGAGAGACCCGGATCGCCGGCGAATCCGTTGTATGGCACGCCGATGACGCCGCCGAGCGGAAACGGTGCGCTGCGCAATACGCCGGGTTGCGAACCGCGTTCGGGTGTCCAGGAACGCCAGAAGCGTGCCTCGCCATGATCGCGCAGGCTGCGCGGCACGCCATGCTTGCTCGGTTGGGCGGGTGCAAATCCGCCTTCGATCTGCCAGCCGTCGGCGGGCACCAGCAGTTGCACCGGCGCTTCCGGCCACGCGATCAACATACCGACCACCAGCACGACGATGACCGCCGCCGCGCGGGCGAATCGCAGCCAACGTGGGTGGATCGTCATCGCCTCATGCCTCGCCCAGCGCCGCGGCCACCAACCGCTTCGCCACGCCGACGCTCTCGCTGATCGAGCGATCCTCCGGGTAGTAGTAGGCGGTGTCGGCCATGCTCAGGCCGGGGATGGGTGTCTGCATGGGTGGCAGTAGATCGTAGAAGCCGGGCGGGCAGATGGTCTGGGCGAATTCGTAGCGATGGCAATGGCGGGCCAGCACCCAATCGGCTTCGAATGCCGGGTTGAGGCGCGGTAGATAGCCGATCACCTCGTCGATCAACTGCGCGTTGCTTTGCGCCCACTTGGGATGGGTCTTGGGCATGTAGAACGGTGCGTACAGGATGTGTTCGCCGCTGCCGGGATTGAGGTTGCTGTATTCGATGACGCCGGGGATGTCGATTTTCGGGTCGGAAATGTTCATCCAGAAGTTGTCGCTGACCCGATGCTTCAATTTGAGGATCACACAGGCGACAGGGATGTTCTGGATCGCGGCAATGCGCTGCGCGAATTCGGCCGGGAGGTCGGGCACGAGGCGCGGCAGGTACTGGATCGGTGCGGTGCTGACGACGTGATCGCAGGCAATATCTGAGTCATTCACGCGCACGCCCTGCACGCGCCCATCCGCCACCAGCACGCGCTCGATGCCGGCACGCAGATGGATGCGGCCGCCGTGCGCCTCGATGAAGCGACGCATCGGTTCGAGCAGCGTGTCGGAGCCGCCTTCGAGGTAGCCCAGGCTTTCGTGGAACAGGCTGCGCCGCGACAGCGCGATGCGCTTGATGCGGGTGCCGATCCACGCCGCCGACAGGTTATCGGTGTACTCGAAGAACTTGAGCTCGAACACGCGCCGCCACAACGCTTCGTAGCCGGCCTTGCCGAGCCAGCGGCGCAGCCAGGCGGTGGCGTTGACGCGATCGAGCGGGCGCCAGTCGCTCACGTTTTTGGTCACCATCACCTGCAAGGCGTAGCGGAACTTGCTGACCAGGCCCAGTTTGGGAAAGCGCAGTAGCGCCCACGGCGTGCCCCAGGGGTAGAGCTTGCCGTTGGTGTAGTAGCCCATGCGGGTGTCGGTCCAGCGCAGACGATCGGCGATGCCGAGTTCGTCCAGCAGCGCGAACAGCGGATCGTCTGTCTTGCAGATGAAGTGGTAGTAGCGCTCGATCTGGAGGCCATCGAAATCGAAGCTGGCCGACATGCCACCGATGCGGTCGTCGCGTTCGTAGATGTCCACCTGGTGCCCGCGCTTGAGCAGTTCCATGGCGGCCATCAGCCCCATCGGGCCGGCGCCCAGGACGACAAATCGTTTCGTATCCACGCTCAACGTCTCAACACGATGTGGCTGTAGCGCGGGTCGCAGTAGCTTTCCGCAATGGCTTGTTCGAATGGCGTTTGCCGCACGCCGAACACGGCGTGCGTGTCGATGCCGGTAAAGTCGTCGCCTGCGCTCAGCGCCTTGAGCTGATCTGCCGTGAACGGCGGTTTGCGCGAGAACAGCGCATAGGACCGCAGCAGAAACGCGAAGAACGCGATCGGGATGTGCACGATCAGCGTGTGCAGGCGCTTGACCCGTTTGATGGTGCGGATGATGTCGACGTAGTCGATACGGGTATCGCCGACGACGTCGTACACCGCGCCATCCGGCTGCATCTGCATCGCCTTGACCAAGCAGCGGCAGAAATCGCGCTCGTACAGCGGCTGCCGCATGAAGCGGCCATCGCCGGGGATCGGAAACACCGGCGTGCGCGCCATGAAGCGCGACAGCCATCCCAGGTGCTTGGGATCGAACCAGCCGAACATCAGGGTGGGGCGCAGCACGCAGTGGCGCAGACCGCTCTGCACCACCAGCGCTTCCTGTGTTTTCTTTGTGCGGGTGTAGCTGTCGTCGGCGATCGAGTTCACCACCGAGGAGCTCACGTGCACCAGATACGGCACCGCGTGTCGGGTGCAGGCATCGAGCACCCGATGAGTGGCGACGATGTTGTTGCGCTCGAATGCATCATGGTGCTTGCCGGTGATCTGTGCGTGAAGCTGCACCACCACGGCGGCATCGCGGAACGTATCGGCCCAGTCGCCAGACTCGGCAAGATCGGCTTCGATGGTACGCACATCGGGATGCAGACCGTGCAGTACGCCGAGGTTGTAGGTGTGCTTGTCGATTGCGACCAGGTTACGGTAACCCTGTGCTTCGAGTTCGACGATCAGGTTCTGGCCGACCAGCCCGGCAGCGCCGGTGATGACGATCTTGGCGTCGCGGGGAAGCACGGCAGTCATAGCGAAATGCGCCGGAACACGAATTCGGGAATGTGCCGGATCACCTGCATGATCGGCCACCAGAACCACGGGAGGTAGACCACCGCGCGCCGGCGGTCGATGGCGCGTTCGATGCCTGTGGCGATCGACGCCGGCTTGGCCCAGAGCAGTCCCTTGCGGAAATCGCGCGTCATCGGGGTGTCGACGAAACCGGGTTTGATCGTCAACACGTTCACGCCATGTCGGCTCAGGCGCTGGCGCAGGCCACTGAGGTAGGCATCCACCGCCGCCTTGGCGCTGCCATAGAGTGCGTTGCTGGCTCGGCCGCGGTCGCCGGCCACCGAGCCGATCGCCGCCAGCGTGCCGCCGCCTTGCGCCTGCAAGCGCTGCGCCAACCGTGTCAGCAGCGCGATGGTGGCGGTAGCGTTGGTATGGAAGTGTTGCATCGCATAGGCGACGTCCTGCTCGCAACGCGCTTGGTCGGGCAGGGTGCCGTGTGCGATCAGCGCGACGTCGATGCGTTCCAGCGTCGCGAACGCTCGCGCGATCACAGCGTCCTGCGCGCTATCGTCGTCGACGTCGCACTCGCCGATCTCCACCTGTGGCGCGCCGCGTACACGCAGATCGGCGGCGATGATCTGCAGTCGCGCGAGGTCGCGCCCGGCCAGAAACAGGCGGGCGCCGCGCTGCGCGTAGTGGCGTGCGCAGGCTTCCGCAATGGCCGAGGTGGCGCCGACGATCAGGATGTTTTGCGTCATCAGGATTCCATTACGCGGCGCCAGAAGCTGGACGAGAAACGTGAGTCGACGAAGGGCGCGAAGGCTTCGTGCCGCGGGAAATATTGCCGGAAATGGCGACCGGACATGCGCGCATCCTTGGCCGGATAGACCGCGCCGCCGGCTTCGGACACCACGGCATCGAGGCGGTCGAGCAGCACGAACACCGGGCCGCCGTCGTTGGGAAAGTCCAGTGCGAGGGTGGTGCCGGGGCGCGCGAACGAGAGCAGGCCGGGTGCGTGGCAGTTCCCGAATTGCTTGAGCACGGCGAGAAACGAGCCGCTGCCGCTGGCGGCAATCTGGCGTAGCAACTCGCCGATCGCGTCACTGGCGTGTGCGGGCGGCACCACGCACTGATATTGCAGAAAGCCGCGCGGGCCGTACATGCGGTTCCAATGGGCGATACCGTCCAGGGGATAGAAGAACGGCAAGTAGTGATCGACGCTGCGATGTATCGGCTGCCGCTGCCGATGCCAGTACAGGGTGTTGAAGGCGCGCAGACTCACCCGATTCACCAGCGACATCGGCGGCGTGAACGGCATGCCGGGGGAGGGCTTTGGCGCGTGCGCCGATCCGGCATCGGCTGGCGCATGGTTGCCGCGCATGAACCGGCCGCGCCCCAGAGCCTTGCCGCGCGCGGCGCAATCGATCCACGCCACGGTGTATTCGAAATCCCGGTCGGATGCTTGCGACAGTGCGAAGAACTCGTCCAGTCGGCCGAATTTGACGTTCTGTGCCGCGATCAGCGGGCTGGCGATTCGGCGCAGTTGCAACTCGGCCCAGGTGATGAGGCCGGTGAGGCCGATTCCGCCGATACTGGCGGCAAACCACTCGGCATGCTCTGCGCGGGTGCACAACCGGCGCGTGCCATCGCTGCGAAGCAGCTCAAACGCGCGCACGTGGTCGCCAAAGCTGCCGGCGACGTGGTGATTCTTGCCATGCACGTCATTGGCGATGGCGCCGCCGACAGTGACGAACCGGGTGCCCGGGGTCACCGGCAGGAACCAGCCCTGCGGCACCGCGAGCGCGAGAATCTCATGCAGTTGCACGCCCGCTTCGCAACGCAGTACGCCGGTGGCCGCATCGAAGGCGATGAAACGATCGAGTCCGGCAGTGTGCAGCAGGGCGCCGCCATCGTTGAGACAGACATCGCCATAACTGCGGCCGTTGCCGTGCGGCAGCCAGTTTCCCGGACCCGCATCGAGCGGGCGCTCGCGTCGCTGCACCGGAATCACCCGCTGCTGAACTCGCGGGTAGCGCCCCCAGCTTTCGCCGAGCGCCATTCAAATCGCCCCGACCACGATGAGCGCCGATACCGCCACCAGCAACTGGCTGGCGCGGTCGGTGGCGGCGAACACGACCGGATCGTCGCGCATCAGGCCGCGATGGGCGATCATCCAGGCGCGACCGATCCAGTACAGCAACACCGGACACAGCAGCCACAGCAGTTGCGGGTGGCGGTACAACAGCTCGCTGGCGGTGCTGTTGATGTACAGCGCCAACACCAGTACGGCCAGATAGCCGCTGGCGGCGCCGAG
>JANRIF010000250.1:0-2701 GCA_033765245.1 Lysobacteraceae bacterium | reverse complement strand
CGCGGGCTCTGGCCCTTGATGCGGGCGCGCGCGGCGCGATCCACGTCCAGGTGCTGCCAATGCACGTTGGCGGATCGGTGCAGGGCGAAGTCGATGGTGCCGGCAGCCACGGTGGCATGGCTGTGGCGGTCGATCAGGATGAAGCCGCCGAGCGTGCGATTGCGCGCGTAGGGCTCGAACGCGATCGCCTCATCCAGACTGAGATTGCACACCGCCACCTCGTTGAGCTCCAGACGTTTGGCGGCCATCGCCTCCTGGGTGTTGACGTCGATGCGGTGACGGATTTCGGTGATCTGCGCGGTGACGCTGCGACTGCCGATCTTGAGCAGATACGGCCGCCCCGGCAACAGCGGCGCGGCGTCCATCCATAGCACGTGAACCTGGAACTGATCGGCCACCGGCGGCGCATCGCCCGCTGCCGCGATCACGTCGCCGCGACTGACGTCGCGCTCGTCGTTCAACACCAGCGTGATCGCCTGCCCGGCCACCGCGCGTTCCAGGTCGCCGTCGGCAGTGACGATGCGCGACACCGTGCTGGTCTGCCCGGACGGCAGGATGCGTACCGCATCGCCCGGCGCGACACTGCCCGCTGCGAGCGTGCCGGCGAAGCCACGGAAATGCTGATCCGGCCGGCACACCCACTGCACCGGTAGCCGCAACGAGGTGCTGGCATCCGCCGCCAGTTCGACCGATTCCAGATGCGCCAGCACGCTCGGCCCGCGATACCACGGCATCTGCGCCGAGGCGCGGGTGACGTTGTCGCCATTCAGCGCCGACACCGGAATGCATTGCACCTGCGCGATGCCGAGTTCGGCGGCCAGCGCGCGATAACCGTCGGCAATGCCGGCGAACACGGTCTCGCCGTAGCCCACCAGATCCATCTTGTTCACCGCCAGCAGCACATGGCGAATGCCCAGCAGGGCGCAGATGTAGCTGTGCCGGCGGGTCTGCGTGAGCAGGCCCTTGCGCGCATCCACCAGCACCACTGCCAGATCGGCGGTGGAGGCACCAGTAGCCATGTTGCGGGTGTACTGCTCGTGGCCGGGGCAATCGGCGACGATGAACTTGCGCCGGTCGGTATCGAAGAAGCGGTAGGCGACGTCGATGGTGATGCCCTGCTCGCGCTCGGCGGCGAGGCCGTCGAGCAGCAGCGCGTAATCCAGCGCCTCACCCTGGGTTCCATGGCGGCGGCTGTCGCTCGCCAACGCAGCCAGTTGATCGTCGAACAGACGCTTGGCATCGAACAGCAGGCGCCCGATCAGGGTGCTCTTGCCATCGTCCACCGAGCCGCAGGTGATGAAGCGCAGCAGCGGCTTGCGCTCGTGCTGTTGCAGGTAGGTCGCGATCTCGCTGCGCTCGCGCGTGCTCATCAGAAGTAGCCCTCGCGCTTTTTCTTTTCCATCGATTCGGCCGGATCGTGATCGATCACCCGGCCCTGGCGCTCGGAACTGCGCGCCACCAGCATCTCGGCGATGATCGCCTCCAGCGAGTCGGCGTCGGATTCGATGGCGCCGGTGAGCGGATAGCAACCCAGGGTGCGGAAGCGCACCTTGCGCAGCGCCGGCTCCTCGCCAGGCCGCAGCGGCAGGCGCTCGTCGTCGCGCAGGATCAGCGCACCCTCGCGTTCCACCACCGGACGCCACGCGGCGAAGTACAGCGGCACCACCGGGATGCGCTCGCGATAGATGTACAACCAGACGTCGAGTTCGGTCCAGTTGGAGATCGGAAACACGCGCACGCTCTCGCCGGGCTGGATGCGCGCGTTGTACACGTTCCACAACTCCGGCCGCTGATGCTTCGGGTCCCACACGTGGCGTGCGTTGCGGAAACTGAACACGCGCTCCTTGGCGCGACTCTTTTCCTCATCGCGGCGGGCGCCGCCGATCGCGGCATCGAAACCGCCCTGGTCGAGCGCCTGACGCAATGCCTGCGTCTTCATTACATCGGTGTGCACGCCGGCGCCGTGACTGATCGGGCCGATGCCGTGGGCCAAGCCCTCGGGATTGATGTGCACCTTCAACTCGACGCCATAGCGCGCCGGCACCGCATCGCGGAATGCGTACATTTCGCGGAATTTCCAGCCGGTGTCGATGTGGAGCAACGGGATCGGCGGCGGCGCCGGGAAGAACGCCTTGCGCAGCAGATGCAACAGCACCGAGCTGTCCTTGCCGATCGAATACAGCATCACCGGCTTGCGAAATTCCGCCGCCACCTCGCGCAGGATGTGAATGCTCTCGGCTTCGAGGCGGTCGAGGTGGGACAGCGAAGGGGCGATCACGGCAGCCTGACGGGATTCGAAAGGCGAATGGTAACGCAGGCGGCGCAGGGCGCACCGCTATGGCGCGAGACGTCTCGCGCGGCGCATTCCGGTGTGGGCAGGAACTGCACGCGGACCATCGTCCCGAGTCCCGACCATTTACTCGCGCAGTCCCGATTGCCCCTCCCCTTGCGATGCGCAGCATCGCAGGGGGAGGTTGGGAGGGGGTTGCTGTTGGAGCCCGCGTCGCAAGTATTCACCCCTCCCCAACGGACCGGCCCTGCCGGGCGTTCTGTGCCGCACGAGCTGCCACCGGCAGCTCGTCAGCCGCGGCCCATCACCCCCTTCGCCTACGGCGAAAGGGAGGGAGCGACAGCCACATCGCGCAAGCTTGTAGTCCCGAGTCCCGAGTCCCGAGTCCCGAGTCCCGAGTCCCGAGTCCCG
>JANRIF010000249.1:0-54661 GCA_033765245.1 Lysobacteraceae bacterium | reverse complement strand
TGGCCCTATTCGAGCTTTCATCGGCACGTGGCACAGGGTCATGTATCTCTCGACTGGGGCGACGCCGTGCCCGAACCAAACGGCTGCTTCGGCGAGTAGCACGCTGCCTCCATTGCAGCGTGATCCGCCAACAGGACATCCATTCAGAGCGCACCGCTCGCGCCCGAGAGCGGGGTCGTCCAACAAACGGCTCAGATCGTGGCTGCGCACGATCTAGCCTCAGTCGCTAGGCATCACAGCCCCAAAACCAAGTGCAAGCCCGAATTGACGCGCTCCATCACGCGACCGGGCAACGCACGAACACGGTCTGTCAGCAGCCCTCGATCCAGCGTGAGAATCTGCGATACGTTGACTACCGACGGCTTGGGCAGCCCGGAATCGCTCTTGCTCAGCCGCACGTTCCCAGGCGCCTCCGCCAACGCGAGGTTGGAAGAGATGACCAATACGACAACGGTAGAAATCCGGCTCAAGTTGAAGGGGTTCGATTGCACGACTAGAACAGGTCGGCGCAGACCTGGGCCTGAGCCCACGGGTTCATCCAGCGATGCCCACCAAACGTCACCACGCCTCATGAGTCAGCGCTCCCACCTGCGCACGCATCAACGCGGGGGCAACAGCCGCATCTTCCCGGCCATAGACCTCGTTGAGCTTTGCAGTGACAGCCGAAGCACTTCGAGCCTGCAAGAACTCAGACAACGCCTGGGCATAGAGCTGACTACGAGACATGCTCAGCTCCTGCGCCAGCATCTCCGCCGCATCGAACACTGTATCTGGCAACGAGATGGCGACTTTCATGGGGCGACAGTATCACCGTGGTATGACCAACGCAAGGCGATGCCCAACAGACGCAGTGGCGCTGATCGATGGCGTCGACGGCTGCCGCTTGCGCGCAGCGCACAGCCGGCGATCCGGGTGGAGCAAGTGGGTTGCGTGGATACGTCATGGACACAGCGTGACGCCCGCACCGCCGCGTGTCTGTCGGCAAGTGGCGCGTTGTTGTGTAGGAAAGTTCGGAAGGGTGGGGCTGGGCTTTGGGGCTTTGCAGATCGTAGCTGCGCACGATCCCGCCCTGTCCGTCAGGTGCCGCCGCTTGACACTGCCGGGTCGACATTGTACAAATAGTTGTACAAAAGGAGGCGCCCGTGGACGCGATCACCTACAGCACTGCCCGAGCCAAGTTGGCCGACACCATGAACCGTGTTTGCGAGGATCATGAGCCTATCATCATCACCCGCAGCGGCCAGCAGGCGGTTGTAATGATGTCGCTAGACGATTTCAAGGCGCTGGAGGAAACCTCCTACCTGCTACGCAGCCCCAAGAACGCGCAGCGGCTGCTTGAAAGCATTGCTGCACTTGAGTCCGGGAAGGGCAAAGTGCGGAGCTTGACCAAGTGAGATTGGTCTTTTCCGAGCAAGCGTGGGAAGACTATCTGTACTGGCAGAAGACCGACAAGAAATTAGTGCAGCGCATCAACGAGCTGATCAAAGAGATCACCCGGACACCGCACACGGGCACAGGGAAGCCAGAGCCGCTCAAGCATGCGTTGGCAGGGTATTGGTCGCGGCGTATCGACGAGCAACATAGAATCGTCTATAAGGCGGCCGATGATTCAGTGCTTATCGCTCAACTGCGATATCATTATTGATGGCGCCTGACGTTTGAATTTACCGGCCTGCGCGGATTTTTGCGCAGGTCTGGTGGAATGATTGGTTGGACGAGGTCACTACTGGTAGGGAACAAGAACAGTAGAAGATATGCCACGATCAAGTAGAGTGGCACAAATTAATCGTGAACTGTTTCCTGTTGTTCAGGGGCTGCCCGTCGTGCGAGCCAACGAGGGGCGGACGAGTGCAAATTCGAGCCATGATTCCGTGCCACCGTCAGGTCACCGGGACGCAACGATTGCACCGTTCGGCTGTTACGCGGCTACGCCTTCACTCCCTGCGCTTGCTCGGTCAGTGTTTGGGGAGAAAGCCAGGGGCGCGACACGCGCCTTGATCCAGAAGGATGACTGGCGCGGCCAAGACTCTGCGCCGAGCGTGAATGCCGTCGCGGCCCCTCCACTTCATCACGAGCTGCGATCATTGCGGCTCTGGCCGCGACGGATACACTCGTGCCGATTGACTCGGGCGGTGAAATGGTGGCCTTGTTTGTTAGGCGCCAGCCTCAATCTCCGCTTTGAGGCGAGCAACGGTTGGCTCACCCCATTTCCGTGCGTGTTTTATAACCACACGCCCTCCATTACCAATGCGCTCGGCAAGCTCTGCGAGATCCGTAGCATGGCGCTCGGGCCACCGATTGGCCAAGGCAAGCTCCTCAACCTGATCGTATGTAAGCACCTCGCCGTAAGCATGCAATGCCTTGAAAAGCTCTTTTGCACGAGACTCATCCAGGGGGTGAGTGAGGCCGGTTGCAACATTAACCGAAGCGCTAAGAGCTTCAATGGAGCGTTTCAAAAGTTCTGACATTCGATGATCTTCCCTGTGGGGACTAACTTAAAAGTGAGGGCCTGCGCGGCTTTTCGCGCAGGTGCGCTCGACTGCCGGGTTAGGGCTCGGCTCTTGGAAAGATGAACGGTACACGGAACCTCACCCTTGATTCAGAGCCACGACTGCCCAGTGATTTGCCGCCAGCTCCTAGTTCGAGGACGGATAGCGACACACCAGACTTTGCATTTGTTTCACGACTCTCTGTCACAGATAGCGCAACATCGAATTCTATTAATTCTACAACCGGGTGCATCTCAAGAGCCTTCCTGTTCCAGACGCCGAAAATCTTGGAGCGATCATTCGGTTCGACATAAATATTCGGAGGATTCACTAAGGCGCCAGTGCCCCTTAGCGACTCATTCGCGCGAGTTATCCCCGTTGCAATTTCGACGAGGGTTTCATTGATGAAGTCACTCAGTTTCATATTTCACCAGGATGATCGATGCGCAAAGGATGCGTGATGAATAGAGAGCCGCAGCGTATTAATTAATACCAGGTCGCGAAGCGGCTTCGCTTTGGATTAATTTGTCGTGGCTCACCCGCCTCCGTTCCAGAAAACATCACCGCGAAGATTCGGCCCAAGTCTCCGGGCTTTGCTCAAGTAGCCAATAAGGCCGAAGCACTTCTCCTCCGCTAGAGCGGTCGGTGACCGAGCACCCATTGCGTAATATGTTGCTGGAATATAACCGCCCGCTACAAATGCGTCCAAGACAAACTGCGAACAGAACGTGCGACGATGAGTTCTTCTTTGCCAATTAAAAGTTATGCGGCGGGGTCTGGACCGTTGAAATGCCAGCTCGATGAACTCGTATAGAGGTGAGAGCGCAGCGCCAACGTGGTCGTATGGCGTTCCGCAGCTAATGTGATACTTGCAAAAATCAATCACATTCGATCGCAAGTTGGGGATGCCGTGAACGCCTGGGCACCTCGTAACCGCGACGTACTCGTATCGCTCGATTAGCTCACTCAATTTGCACAGCTTGACTCCTCTCGTTGTTGACTCAGCCACTTCTCCGTCGCTGAGGTAAATTGCGACATGGACATAAGGGCCTGATGAACCGTATGAAATGAGTTGCCAAGTAATTTTCCGTTTCCCTCCGCGGCAGAATAATACGTCCGCCTGTTGTAGCTGGTTCTCTTGAAGTGGCTTTTGAGGAAAGGGATCAATTCGTATCCCGACATATCGTCTGTCCATCTGACGCTTGAGGTAGTCGAGCGGACTCCACTTCGACGGATTTCTCATGTAAGCCCTAACGTTAGGCGTCAATTGCGGCCTGGACCAATGTGAGCAGTTCGCCTGCGGAAGCCCTGTTCGCGGCGCATTGCATCGCTGACTCTTGCACGGACGCCTTCTCGACCCACTTGACCCTGTATCCTCGACTCCCAGCCTCGTTGACAATTTCAACGGTTCTGCCAGATGAACGGGAAGCGCAAACAATTACCTTGCAACCAATGTCGACGAACGTATTTAGGCTTCGTTCCAGCCGACTGTTCGGGTCGCCTTGCGTCTCGACCCCAACTTTGATCGTGCCAACGGTGATCACAACAGTGATGTCAATCTTGTACCGCTTCTCCTCGAACTTGGCACTTGGATAGGCCACCTTGATGAGTTCTATGAGCATGCACAGAGTTCTACTCTTGCCGCGGTTCCCCGCGCCGCGAAGTGCGATTAGTGTTTTCATGAGGAGCATCCGAGGTATGGAGCAGTGGGGTGCTTGACGCCTACACCTAGTCGACGACGAATCGCCAGATATACCCGCAGCCAATCACGGTATTGGGGCAGTGAATTGCAAGAAAATTCCTGCACGAATCATCGCGTTATCCCTGCGTTGCAGCCCATCTTCGCATCCTATCCTCGCAACGTTCTTTGGTGCGGGACTAGGCGATTGATGGCATCGTACCGTAACACCGTCGGAGGCAGCGTAATCATCCCGGATTCGGCTTGCAATGGGCGCAAATGCGGGTTCCGAGCACGAAGGGCGCCGCGGGTTGCCGTGGATGGAAACCACCCGGCGAGCCAAGAGCCCTGAGCTGCCTCCAACGGTATTGAGCAGGAACGCGGTGCGGGCGCTGTTGGCCGGGCGGTTGGTAGTGCGAGCGCGCCAGCAGTTCAGTGTCTGCGCCGCGCGGCGAATTCGCCGAGTTGCTGTAGCGGCAGGGTGTCGCCGGGGATGTTTGCGAGCGCGTCGCACATGTGGGTGGTGAGGTCGTCGAGGCGGGCGTAGGAGGCTTCGATGCCGAGCAGGGCGGGGAAGGTCGATTTGTCTTGGGCGACGTCTTTGCCGGCGGTCTTGCCCAGTTGTGCGGCGTCGCCTTCGATGTCGAGCAGGTCGTCGCGGATCTGGAAGGCGAGGCCAAGGGCGGTGGCGTAGTCGTCGAGCGACGCCAGCATCGTGGCGTCGGCGTTGCCGGCCTGGGCACCCATGCGCACGCTGGCGCGGATCAGTGCGCCGGTCTTGGCGCGGTGCATGGCTTCGAGGTCGGTCAGGGTCTGGCGCTGGCCGGTGGCGGCGAGGTCGAGCGCCTGGCCGCCGCACATGCCTTGTGAGCCGCTGGCGGCAGTCAGTGTTTGCAGCAACGCCAGCCGCACTTCGGCCGGGGCCGGTGCATCGCTCAGTGCGGCGAACGCCAACGTCTGCAGTGCGTCGCCGGCAAGGATGGCGGTGGCTTCGTCGAACGCCACGTGTACGGTCGGGCGGCCGCGCCGCAGGGCGTCGTCGTCCATCGCCGGCAGGTCGTCGTGCACCAGCGAGTAGGCGTGGATGAGTTCCACTGCGGCGGCGGCGTGATCCAGGGTGGCGGCATCGGCGTGAACGAGCGCGCCGGCGGCATACACCAGCATCGGTCGCAGGCGCTTGCCGCCGCCGAGTACTGCGTGGCGCATGGCGGTGTGCAGGCGCGCCGGCGTGCTGTCGGGTGGTGGCAGCAGGCGTTCCAGCATCGATTCGATGCGGCCTTGCCAGCGCGGAAATTGCGCGGCGCTCAGCATCGGTACGTGCGGCTTGCGCGCGTGGAGTTCATGCGATGGGTGCGGGGTTGATGCCAGAACGTTGCGTCGCGTGTGGGGGCACGGCCGAGGTGCCTGCGCTCAGGGTGCATCCGCGGCGAAGTCCTGCGCACTGTCCGGATCGAGCGGATCGGACAGCAGTTTCACTCGCAGTTCGGCTTGATCGAGTGCGCCACGGCATTGCCGGTACAACGACACGCCGCGTTCGTAGGCACTGAGCGAGTCGTCCAGGCTCAGCTCGCCGGTCTCCATGCGCTGCACGATCTGTTCCAGTTCATCGAGCGAGCGCTCGAAGTCGGCGACTGGGCTGGCGGAAGGATCGGATTTGACGGCGGGAGGCATGGCGCAAGTGTGCCGCGTGGGGCGGTGTGTGGTCAATGCGAGGGTTGGGACTCGGGACTCGGGACTCGGGACTGCAAGCTTGCGAACTTTCGCTCTGATCTCTCGCCTTGGCTTTTCCGAGTCCCCAGTCCCCAGTCCCGAGTCCCGGCTTCATCGCGTCCCGAATCCCGACCTCACCGAGTCCCCTCGATCATTGCCGTACCGTTAGGGCTGGGCTGACTGGCTCGCCGCAATCCAGCGATCGAGCTTGGTCTCCAGTATGCCCAGCGGCAACGAGCCGTCGCGCAGTATTTCGGCATGGAAGGCGTGGATGTCGAACTTGTCGCCGAGCGCGGTGGTGGCGCGTTTGCGCAGTTCCTGCAGTTTGAGCTCGCCGATCTTGTAGGCCAGTGCCTGGCCTGGCACGGCGATGTAGCGCTCGGCTTCCGACACCGCTTCGGTGTTGGAGGTGGCGGAGTTGTCGAGCATGTAAGCGATCACCTGATCGCGGGTCCAGCCTTTGGCGTGCAGGCCGGTGTCCACCACCAGCCGGATCGCGCGCCACAGTTCCGCTTGCAGGCGGCCGAAGTACTGGTAGGGATCGGTGTACACGCCCAGTTCCTTGCCCAGCGATTCGGCATACAGGCCCCAGCCTTCGATGTAGGCGGTTTCGCCGCCGAAGCGACGGAATGCCGGCAGGCCGGTCAGTTCCTGCTGCAGCGCGATCTGGAAGTGGTGGCCCGGAATGGCTTCGTGCAGGAACAGGCTTTCCTCGTCCCACTTCTTGCGCGAGGGCAGGTCGTAGGTGTTGACGTAGAAAATGCCCGGGCGCGAGCCGTCGGCGCTGGGCGGGAAGTACTGGCCGCCGGCGGCGGAGGCGGCGCGGAACGGCTCGACCGGGCGGATCTCGAACGGCGCCTTCGGCACCAGCGAGAACAGCGTTGGTACGCCGGCCTCGACCCGCGCGCGCAGCGCGTTGTAGCTGTCCAGCAAAGCCTGTTCGTTGCTGAATTCGAATTGCTTGTCGGTGGTGAGGAAGTGGAAGAATTCCTTGAGATCGCCCTTGAAGCCGACCTGCGTCATCACCTCGCGCATTTCGCCCTGGATGCGCGCCACTTCGTCCAGGCCGATCTGGTGGATCTGCTCCGGGGTGAGATCGGTGGTGGTCTGGTTCTTCACGTTGAAGGCGTACCACGCCTGTCCATCCGGCAGCGCCGAGAGGGCGACACTGTCGCGGCAGGCGGGCAGGTAGTCGTTGGCGATGAAGGTGCGCAGGCGCTGGAACGAGGGAATCAGGCGCTCGCCGATCAGTGCGCGGTAGGCGTCGCTCAGCCGCGTTTTGTCGGCTTCGGCGAAGTCCGCTGGGAGGTTCTTGATCGGGCCCCAGAACTGGGTGTCCTCGGGCTTGTCCTTGATGATCGCGTCCAACTGCGGCAGCACTTTCTGCATCAGCACCTTGGGCTGCACCACGCCGGCCGCCATGCCTTCGCGCATGTTGGCGATGGCGGTGTCGAAAATCGCGACCATGGCGTCGGCGCGCTTCACCCAGTTGTCGTAATCGGCCACGGTCTTGAACGGCTGCGCGCCGGTGCCGGAGCCCAGTTGCACCGCGAAAGAGCCGATGTTGCGAAACTGGTCGATCGGCTGCATCCAGTCCGGGAAGCGTTGCGACTCCAGCTCGGTCTTGAGGTTGCGTACGAAGATGTCGTACGACAACCGCGCCTGGCCCTGCAGCGGCGTCGGATCGATCGCTTGCACCTTGTCGAGCCAGCGCTGGTCGAAATCGTGGGTGCGCTGGCGGAACTCGGCGCTGAGGAAATTCGGCAACTGGTCGTTGTAACGGTTGTCGCCGATGAAGGTGGCCTGGATCGGATTGAGTTGCAGCGATTCTTCCCAGAACTGGCCGTACAGGGTTTCCATCTCCGCCGCGAGTTGGGCCGGGTCCACCGCCGGCGCAACCGGCGCTGCCGGCGCGGCGGCCTGTTCGCCGGAGCCGCCGCAGCCTGCGAGCAGGGTGGAAAGCGCAAGGCCGATGGCCAATGCAAGGGTCCTGGATGTCATGACGGCCTCTCGGGTTGTGAGCATGGGTGGGTTTGCAAGACGACAACGCTGCGGTCTGGCGCCGGCACGCGGCAAGGGTCGAAAGTCACGGCCATCAATCGGCAGCGGCGGCCTCGCGCAGCGCGGTCGCGCGCTCGGCGCCCAGATAGCCGACGATCAGACGCCGCGCGAGGTAGATCAACGGAATCAGCGCGAACGCCGCAATCACCTTGTAAGCGTAGTTCACGCTCGCCACGGCCAGGAACAACGGCGTTGGCCAGTGCTGCGGCCCCAGCACGAAAGCGATGTACAGCACCACGAAACTGTCCACAAGTTGCGAGACCACAGTGGAGCCGGTGGCGCGCAGCCAGATCCAGCGTTCACCGGTGAGACGGCGGATGCGGTGGAACACCGCGACGTCGATCAACTGCCCGATCAGGAACGCGATGACCGAGCCGCCGATGGTCCACAGGCCCTGTCCGAACACGGTGGCAAACGCCGCCTGATAGTCCGGCACGCCCTGCGACTGTGCCGCCTGCGTCCACCACGGCGCCGGCGCCAGCGCGATGGCGATGTAGGCGAACACGAATCCGTACACGATCAGCATCACCGCCAGCCAACTGATCAGGCGCACGCCACGCTGACCGAAGAACTCGTTGATGACGTCGGTCATCACGAACACGATCGGCCACAGCAGCACACCCACGGTGAAATTGAGCGAGCCGCTGCGGCCAAACAGATTCCACTGCAATGGCTGCAGGCCGAGGGTTTCTTCCAGCGCAAAAATCTTGACGCCGATCAGCTCGGCCAGCAGCGCGTTGGCGACGAACACGCCCGCCAGCACGATGAACAGGCGCTGGCCGCGATCCGCCAGCGGACTCACGCAGAGGGCTCTCGCGGCGCTGACGCGGCGTCAGCCGCCGGGCGGCCGTAGGGGATCCGATCGGGGCTGACCGCGCCGCCCGAAATGATGAAGGCCATGGCCTGATCCACGGTCCAGTCGGTCGGGGTGAGGCGGTCGAGCGGCACGATTTCGAGATAGCCCGAGGTGGGGTTGGGTGTGGTCGGCACGTACACCGCGGCGAGTTCGCGGCCGGTGCCGTGTTCGCGGATCACCCGCGTGACCAGACCAATCGCCTTCATCTCGGCGTGCGGAAAATCGATCAGCACCACCCGCTGCGAACCCTCGGGCTTGGCCTGCAGCACCGACAGCAGTTTCTTGGTGCCGCCATAGATCGACTGCACCAGCGGAATCCGCTCGATCAGGCCATCGAGCCAGGACAGCACGCGCTTGCCGATCACCCGGCTGGCGAGCGCGCCCAAGCTGTAGAGCACGCCCAGGGTGAGCACCACGGCGAGAACGAAGCGCAGCCAGGTCAAGCTCAGGATGTGCTCGGACATCGGCAGCAACTGCGACAGCAGGCGGAACGCGGCATCCACCAACGGCGCGCCCATGCGCGAGAGCTGGGTCAGCACCAGCTCGAACACTACCCAGGTCAGCCAGAGCGGGAACACCGTGAGCAAGCCGGTGAGCAGGAAACGTTGAACGTGTGGGATGCGCATGCGCGGATTCTACGCGGAAGTGTGGGGCGGGTGGCTCGGGGACGCGGGACGACGAGCTTGCGAGCTTCTGCTTTGAGCTTGTGCTTCTGATGTCGGCTGGCGGTGAGCGCAGCGAACCCCAGCACGCCCACAGGTGGTGCAACGGCGCTGGGGTTCGCTGCGCTCACCGCCAGCCTACCGGCGCCTTGGCCGTTCCGAGTCCCGAGTCCAGGCTTCACCGCAACAACACGCCAGCCATCGCCGCACGCACGGGTGCGAAGCTGCGGCGGTGTTCCGGGCAGGGGCCGAGCCGCTGCAGCGCGGTCAGGTGCGCCGGGGTGGGGTATCCGACGTGTTGGGCGAAGCCGTAGCCGGGAAAGCGCTCGTCCAGCGCGTGCATGTAGCGGTCGCGCGTGACTTTGGCGAGGATGGAGGCGGCGCTGATTGCCGGTACGCTGGCGTCGCCGGCAACGATCGCGCGCGCTGCGCAGGGCAGGCGTCGGGGTAGGCGGTTGCCGTCGATCAACGCTTCGTGCGGCGCTGGCGATAATTGTTCCAGCACCTGGCTCATGCCTTCCAGCGTGGCGTTGAGAATATTCAGGCGATCGATTTCTCCGGCGTCGATGCACACCACTTGCCAGGCGAGCGCGCGTTCGACGATCTGCGGATACAGCGCTTCGCGCTGCGCCGCGCTCAGACGCTTGGAGTCCGCCAGTCCGGCGATGGGACGCGTGGGGTCGAGGATGACCGCCGCCACCGCCACCGGCCCTGCCAGCGGTCCGCGGCCTGCCTCGTCGACGCCGGCCACGTGGGCGCCGGCATTCATCGCGGCGTGCCCAGCAGGTCGATCACCGCATCGGCGGCGGCGGCGCTGCCGTGACCGGCGAGTTGCTGGTGGATCGCCAGGTAGGGTGGCAGCAACGCGCGACCGGCATCGGGACACAGCAGCCACGGCAGCAGCGCCGCCGCGATCGGTGCAGGCATGCAGTCGTGCTGCATCAGCTCCGGTACCAGCAGATGTCCGGCGAGTGCGTTGGGCAAACTGTAGCGGCGCACTTTCATCAGTCCCAGGCCCATCACCAGGGCATGGGTGAGCGCCGAAATCTTGTAGGCCACTACCATGGGGCGTTTGGCGAGCAAGGCTTCCAGCGCCGCGGTGCCCGATGCCAGCAGCACGGCGTCGGCCGCCAGCATGGCGTCGTGGGCCTGGCCTTCCAGCACGTGCAGGTCGAACTCGGCGCGTGGCAGGTTGGCGCGGACGCGGGCGATGGTCGCCGCGCACGCGGTGTTGGCGCTGGGCAGCAGTACGCGCAGGCCGGGCAACGCCTCGCGCAGCAGCGCGCAGGCTTGCAGAAATACCGGCAGCAGGCGCTCGATCTCGCCGACTCGCGATCCCGGCAGCAACGCCAGCACCGGCGCGGCGCCGTCGACGCCCAGGCGTTGCCGCGCGGCGGTCGCGTCCGGTTGCAGCGCGAAGGTGTCGGCCAGCGGATGGCCGACGAAACGCGCGTCCACCCCGAAGCGCTGGTAGATCGGCGGCTCCATCGGGAACAGGCACAGCACGCGGTCGGCACTTTCGCCAATGCGGCGGGCGCGCTGTTCGCGCCATGCCCACACCGACGGACTTACGTAATGCACGGTGGGCACGCCCTGCGCCTTGAGCGCGCGCTCGATCGGCAGGTTGAAGTCGGGCGCGTCGATGCCGATGTAAATATCTGGCTGCCAGCTTTCGAGCTGCCGGCGCAGCGTCCGCCGCAGCCGCAGCAGGCGTGGCAGGTGGCGCAGCACTTCGGCCAGGCCCATCACCGCCAGTTCGCTGCAGTCGTGCCAGGCATCGAGGCCAGCGTTGCGCATCTGCGGCCCGCCGATGCCGGCGAAGCGGGCCTCGCCGAGCCGTTGCCGCAGTGCCTCGATCAGCCCGGCGCCGAGCGCGTCGCCGGATGCCTCGCCGGCTACCAGGGCGATCCGCAGCGGGCGTTGGGCGACTGGCGCCATGGCGATCAACGCACCAGCGAGCGCTGGCTGCGGTCGATGAAGTCGAGCATCACCCGCACGTCGGGCGCTTCGGCTGCCTGTTCGGCGAGTTGTTGGCGCGCCTGTGCCAGTGGCAGACCGGATTTGTAGAGGGTGCGGTAGGCGCGCTTGATCGCCATGATCCGCGCGTTGTCGTAGCCGCGCCGGCGCAGGCCCTCGGAGTTGATGCCGTGCGGCTGCGCGTAGGCGCCGGCCACCATCACGAACGGCGGTACGTCGCGATTGACCACGCTGCCCATGGCGGTGAATGCGTGCGCGCCGATCTGGCAGAACTGGTGCACCAGGGTGAAGCCGCCGAGGATGGTCCAGTCGTCGACCACGCAATGACCGGCCAGTGAGGCGGCGTTGGCAAACACGGTGTGATCGCCGACCACGCAGTCATGTGCGATGTGCACGTACGCCATGATCCAGTTGTCGCTGCCGATACGGGTGACGTTGTGATCGTCGGCGGTGCCGCGGTTGAAGGTGACGAACTCGCGGATGGTGTTGCGGTCGCCGATTTCCAGGCGCGAGGATTCGCCGTGGTACTTCTTGTCCTGCGGGTCGCCGCCCAGCGCGGCGAAGGCGTGGATGCGATTGTCGCGGCCGATCCGTGTGGGGCCGTCGATCACCACGTGTGGACCGATCGAGGTGCCTTCGCCGATCTCTACCGCGGCGCCGATCACGCAGAACGCGCCGATGCTGACGCCGGGCGCGATGCGCGCGGCGGGGTCGACATACGCGCTGGGGTGGATCATGGAGCGGCACGCTCGGCGCAAAGGATCTCGGCACTGGCGACCTCGCGGCCATCGACGCTGGCACGGCAATCGTAATGGCCCATGCCGCGGAAGGCGCGTTTGAGATCGACGTCCAGCACCAGTTGGTCGCCCGGCGACACCACGCGCGCGAAGCGTGCCTTGTCCACCTTGACCAGGTAGTACAGGCGCGGGGGCGCGTTGGGATCGCGCGGCAGCGCGGAAATCTGGGTGAGCAGACCGGCAGCCTGCGCCATCGCTTCCACCACCAGCACCCCGGGCATCACCGGATGTTCGGGGAAGTGGCCCTGGAAGAAGGGCTCGTTGATGGTGACGTTCTTGATCGCGCGCAGGCTTTTGTTGCGTTCGTACGCGAGCACGCGGTCCACCAGCAGGAACGGAAAGCGGTGCGGCAGCAGTTCGCGGATGAACGCGATGTCCAGCGGCATTTTGAAGGTGGGGTGGGTCATGTCGGTCATTCCGTGTCCGGGTCGTCGCCCGACTGCGCCCAACGGCGTACCAAGGCATCGAGGTGCTTGAAGCGGGCGGCGTTGCGTCGCCACAGGCGGCTGGCTTGCAACGGTGTGCCCGACGAATATTCGCCCGGTTCGAGAATCGAGTGCGTCACCAGGCTCATCGCGCTAATGGTAACCCGGTCGACGATTTCGATGTGGCCGACGAGGCCGGCGGCACCGCCGATCAGGCAATAGCGGCCGATCCGGGTGGAGCCGGCCACCGCCACGCAGCCGGCCATCGCGGTGTGCGCGCCGACCCGGACGTTGTGGCCGATCTGAATCTGGTTGTCCAGCCGTACGTCCTCGGCCAGCTCGGTGTCCTCGATGGCGCCGCGGTCGATGGTGGTGTTGGCGCCGATCTCGCAATCGTCGCCGATGCATACGCCGCCCAGTTGCGGCACCTTGCGCCAGCGTCCGTCGTCCATCGCGATGCCGAAGCCGTCGGCACCCAGCACCGCGCCGGAATGGATGTGCACGCGCTGTCCCAACCGCACGCGCGTCACCAGCGTCACGCGCGGCGCCAGCACGCAGCCGATGCCGATATGGCAGTCGTCGCCGACGATGCAGCCCGCGCCGAGTACCACGCCGTCGGCGATGCGGGTGCGTGCGCCGATGCAGCACAGCGGCCCGATGCTGGCGCGTGCGGACACGGTGGCGCTGGAGTCGACCACGGCGCTGGGATGCATGCCGCAAGGCGCCGGAGTGCGTGCCTCGAACAACGCGGCGACGCGCGCGAAGGCGGCATAGGGGTTGTCGCTGAGCAGCGCGTCGACGGTGCAGCCGGGCGCATGTTCCGGGGCCAGGATCACCGCCGCCGCGCGACAGCCGGGCAGCGCCCGGCGATAGTGCGGATTGGCCAGGAACGCGATCTGGTCGGGCTCGGCGGCGGCCAGCGTAGCCACGCCGCGCACCGCGCGCGACGGATCGCCGCGCAGTTCAAGGCCGACGGATTGGGCGATGTTGCCGAGGGTCCATTGGCGTTGGCTCATGGTGAGCGCCGGACAAGCCTCAGAACCGGCCGCCGAAGGTGAACTGCAGTTGCTCGGTGCGGTCGCCGTCCTTGGTGCGTATCGGCTTGGCGTAGGAGATCACGATCGGTCCCACCGGCGCCTGCCATTGCATGGACAGGCCGGTGCTGGCGCGGAACTCGTTGAGCGATACGTCGCCGGTCTTGCGGAACACGTTGCCGAAGTCGACGAATGCGCTGATACGGGTGGATTCGGACTTGAACAGGGTCGGGAAGATCATCTCGATGTTGCCGACCGTTTTGACCGAGCCGCCAATCGGCTGCTGGAAGGTGCTGCCGCTGACCGTGGCGGTCGGGCCCAGGGTATTGTCGCGGAAGCCGCGGATCGAGTTGGTGCCGCCGGTGAAGAAGTTCTCGAAGAACGGCAGGCCGTTGCTCTTGGCGTTGCCGTAGCCCTCGCCGTAGCCGAGACTGGCCGAGGTCTGCACCACCAGATGGCGCGACAGCGGCCACAGCCGGCTGCCGTCATAGGTGAGCTTGTAGAACTCCTGGGTCGAGCCGGGCAGTACCACTTCGACGCCGAGGCGCTGGAAGGTGCCGCGCGTGGGCACGAAGAAGTGATTGCGCGAATCGCGCGCCCAGGCGAGTTCGGCACGCACCGAGTGGAAGGTGCGGTTGCCGACGCGCTCGATGTAGTCGACCAGTTCGTCAGGGGTGAAGCCGCGGATCGCGAAGATCTCGCGACTGTCGATGCCCAGCGCCGCCGAGATCGAGTCGGTCTCGCTCAGCGGGATGCCGAAGATCGAGCGCGCCGCGATGGTGTTGGAGGAGAACTGCGCGGTGTTGGCGTCGCCCGAGTTGAACTCCGAATATTGCAGGTTGTAGCCGATCGAGATGCCGTCGTCGGTGAAGTAGGGGTCCGAGAAGCCGAAATTGATGCTCTTGGAGAAGGTGTTGTTGGACACCGCCACCGAAATGCGATTGCCGGTGCCGAGGAAGTTGTCCTGGGTGACCGCGATCGAGGTGGTGATACCGGCGAGCTGCGAGAAGCCCAGACCGAAGATGAACTGGCCGGCGCTGCGTTCCTTGAAGCTGACCACCACGTCGACCTGATCCGCCACGCCGGGCACCGGCGGCGTCTCGATGTCGACCTCCTCGAAGTAGCCGGTGCGCTGCAGACGCACCTTGGAACGGTCGATCGCGGCCTGTGAATACCAGGCGCCCTCGAACTGGCGCATCTCGCGGCGCATCACCTCGTCGGCGGTCTTGACGTTGCCCTTGAACACGATCCGGCGCACGTGCACGCGCTGGCCGGGTTCGACGAACAGCTTGATGCCGATTTCCTTCTTCTCGTTGTCGATGTCCGGAATCGGGGTGACCTTGGCGAAGGCATAGCCGATGTTGCTCAGCGCCGCGGTGATCGCATCCGAGGAGAACTCCATGATGCGGCGCGAGAAAGTGGCGCCCTTGCGCAGGAACACCATGCCGTCGATCTGTTCCTTGGGCAGGATGGTATCGCCGGTGACCTCGACGCTCTTGACCTTGTACACCTCGCCCTCGCTGATGCTGGCGGTGATGTAGACGTCCTTCTTGTCGGGGCTCAGCGACACCTGCGAGGACTCGATGGCGAACTGCGCGTAGCCGCGGTCGAGATAGAACTCGGAGAGCTTTTCGAGGTCGCCCGAGAGCTTCTCGCGCGAATACTGGTCGTCGCGGCGGTACCACGACAGCCAGTTGCTGGTGTCGGACTCCCAGCCGTCGCGCAGGTCTTCTTCGTCGAACTTGGTGTTGCCGACGATGTTGATGTGGCGCACCTTGGCCGCCTTGCCTTCCTTCACCTCGATGGTGATGTCGACGCGGTTGCGGTCGAGGTTGGCGATGCTGGGCTTGATGGTCGCGTTGTACTTGCCGCGGTTGTTGTACTGGCGGATCAGTTCCTGGGTGACGCGATCGAGGTCGAGCCGGTCGAAGGTTTCGCCCTCGGCCAGACCGATGTCCTTGAGTCCCTTCATCAGGTCGTCGGTCTTGATGTCCTTGTTGCCGACCAGGGTGATCTTGTTGATCGCTGGGCGTTCCTGGACGGTGACCACCAGGATGTCGTTCTGGCGTTCGAGCTTGACGTCGCTGAAGAAACCGGTGGCGAACAGGGCGCGGATGGCGTCGCCGGCGGCCTGCGAGTCCATGCGCTGGCCGCGCTCGATCGGCAGGTAGGTGAACACCGTGCCGGCGGCGATGCGCTGCAGGCCCTCGATGCGGATGTCCGAAACCACGAACGGCTGCAGGGCCTGCGCGGCGGACGGCTGAGGCAGCGCCAGGGCCGCGGCAAGGGCGATGGCAAGGAGTCGGGGAGCTGTGGTGCGCGTCATCCGTCGGATCCGGTTGGGTGGGCGCGGCCGTCGCGGGCCGCTGGTCGAGACCAGGGAGCAGGTCGCTAGCGGTGGGATTATCTGAGGTGGAACAGCACGTCGTTGTAGAGCGCCAGCCCCATCAGGCCGACCAGCAGCGTCAGGCCGATGTACTGGCCCGCTATCATCGCACGCTCGCTGACAGGACTCCCCTTGATCGATTCGATAAGGTAATACAGCAGGTGGCCGCCATCCAGTATCGGGATCGGCAGCAGATTGATGATGCAAAGGCTCAGCGACATCAGCGCCAGGAAGTACAGGAACCACGCCAGGCCCAGTTGCGCCGAGGCATTGGCGACCTTGGCGATGGTCAGCGGCCCGGACAGGTTCTGCAACGATGCCTTGCCGGCCACCATCTTGCCCAGCATCGACAGCGTGTTGCGCGCCAGCATCCAGGTCTCGCGCGCGCTTGCCGCTGCTGCTGCCACTACGCCGTAGCGCAGCAGGGTGTCGTAATGCGCTTGCGCGCGGGCCGGGCCGATGCCGAGCATCCAGCGCGGGGTTTCGCCGCTGCTGTCGAGGCGGGGGCGAACGCTGAGGTCGAGCAGGCCGCCGTCGCGCCGCACCTGCAGCAGTAGCGGCGCATCGGCCGACGCCTGTGTCTGCACTGCCTCGCTCACCTGGTCCCAGGCGTCGATCGCGCGTGCGCCGATGCGCTCGATGCGATCGCCTGCCTTGAGCACGCCTTCGGCGCCGCTGCCGGCCTGCACGTCGCCAACCACCGCGGGCAGCAGCGCGTGCATCGGGGTCAGCCCGATCGCCTGCAACGGCTGGGTCTGGCGTTGCTGTGTCGACACTTGGTCCAGTGCCAACGTGAGCTGCTGCTCCTGGCCGGAGGCGCGTTGTACCCGCAGCGTCACCGGCGCGCCTTCCAGCGCGGCTTCGGCCAGCCGCATGGTGACGTCGGTCCAGGTGGGTGTGGGCTCGCCGTCGATCGCCAGCAGGCGGTCGCCCTTGGCGACGCCGGCGCTGGCCGCGATCGCCTCGGCGCGGCCTACCAGCGGCAGGTAGTCGGGCTTGCCGATCAGGTACATCAGCCACAGCAGCGCCAGGCACAGGATCAGGTTGAAGCCAGGACCGGCCGCAACCACCGCGATGCGCTGCCACACCGGCTTGTTGTTGAATGCGAACGGCCGGTCTTCCGGTGCCACGTCCTGTTCGCGCTCGTCCAGCATCTTCACGTAGCCGCCGAGCGGAATCGCGGCGATCTGGTATTCGGTGCCGTCGCGGCCCATGCGTCGCCACAGCGGGGCGCCGAAGCCAACCGAAAAGCGCAGTACGCGGATGCCGCAGCGCCGCGCCACCCAGAAGTGGCCGAATTCGTGGAATGTCACCAGGATGCCGAGACTGACGATCAGCCACCACACCGAGCCGAAGAAGGTTTGCATGGGTCAGGTGCCTTGGGTGTCGAGCCACAGCGTTGCCGCCGCGCGGGCCTGGGCATCGGCCACGAGCAGGGAGTCGAGGGTGTCGGCAGGAGTCACGGCGATGCGGTCCAGAGTGCGGGCGATCAGCGCCGGAATGTCTAGGAAACGCAATCGGCCCTGAAGAAAGGCTGAAACCGCGATTTCGTTGGCCGCGTTGACGATGGCGCCAGCGCTGCCGCCCAATGCCAGCGCCTGGTAGGCGAGGTCGAGGCACGGAAAGGTCTCGCGGTCCGGCGGCTCGAAGTCGAGCCGGCCGATGCCGGCCAGATCCAGCGCATTCACCCCGGACTCGATCCGCTCGGGCCAGGCCAGAGCGCACGCCAGCGCAGTGCGCATGTCCGGCTGGCCCAACTGCGCCAACACCGAGCCGTCCACGTAATCGACCAGCGAATGCACGATGCTTTGCGGGTGCACCACCACCTCGATGCGCTCGGACGGCAGCCCGAACAGCCAATGCGCCTCGATCACCTCCAGGCCCTTGTTCATCAGCGTGGCAGAGTCGACCGATATCTTGCGCCCCATCACCCAGTTGGGGTGGGCACAGGCCTGGTCCGGGGTGATCGCGGCCAGGTCGGCGCGGCTGCGGCCGCGGAACGGGCCGCCGGAAGCGGTCAGCAGCAATCGCCGGACTCCGCCGAAGCGTTCGCCGGGCACCGCCGAGGGCATCGGCAGGCACTGGAAGATGGCATTGTGCTCGCTGTCGATCGGAATGACTTGCGCGCCGCTGGCGTTCGCTTCGCGCAGCAACAGCGCGCCCGCCAGCACCACCGATTCCTTGTTGGCCAGCAGCAGGCGCTTGCCGGCGCGGGCGGCGGCAAGGGTGGACGCCATGCCGGCGGCACCGACGATGCCGGCGATCACGGTATCGCAATCGCCGTCGCCGGCGGCGGCGGCCAGCGCCGCCGGGCCCGCCAGCGCCTCGCACGCCAGCCCGGCTTCGCGCAGGCCGCGGGCAAGGGTGTCGTGCGCGGCCGGGTCGGCAACGATTGCGCGCGCCGGGCGAAAGCGCCGGCACAGCGCGATCAGCTCATCGACGCGCTGGTTGGCGCTGAGCACGCCGACCTGGAAGCGCTCCGGATGGCGCGCGATCACGTCCAGCGCCGAACCGCCGATCGAACCGGTCGCGCCCAGCACCGCGATGCGCCGCATCGCATTCACAGGCCGAGCCAGAGCTTGGCGACCAGGAACGCCGGCAACGCTGCCAGCAGGCTGTCCACGCGGTCGAGCACGCCGCCGTGTCCGGGGATCAGGTCGCCCGAATCCTTGCTGCCGGCGTGGCGCTTGATCAGGCTCTCGAACAGGTCGCCCAATACCGAGAACACGCCGGTGATCGCCGCCAGCAGCGCCAGTGCCGGCAGTTGCAGCCAGCCCACGCCCAGCAGCGGCGCGGCGAGCAGGGTCAGCAGAATGCAGCCGCCCAGGCCGCCCCAGAATCCGGCCCAGGTTTTGCCGGGGCTGATGCTTGGCGCCAGCTTGGTACGTCCCCAGCGGCTGCCGATAAAGTACGCGAAGCTGTCCGCCGCCCATACCGACACCAGCGCGGTCAGCGCCCAGCGCGGTCCCTGCGCACCGTCGCCGTGCAGCAGCAGCAGCGCCGCCCATGCGGGTACCACTGCCAGCGCGCCGGCCAACAGCTTGAGCACCCGCGCGCGCGGGGTATCGAGCGACAGGAAGGCGATCCGCCGTAGCCATGCTGCCGCCAGCAGCCACCACAACGCGCCGATCACCACCACGCTGAGCGCCAAGCCATGCCAGGCCGCGGCCGACCATGCCAACCAGCTCATCAGCGCCACATTCGCGGCGAGGAACGCCAGACGCGCCGGCAGGCCGCTCACCCCGACCAGACGCGACCATTCCCACAGCGCCAGCAGCAGCAGCAGGGTGGTGAGTCCGCCCAGCCACGGGGTCGGCAGGTACAGCACTGCCGTGACAGCCAGCGGCAACAACAGCAGTGCAGTGAGGATTCTTTGTCGCATCAGGTGCTTGCTCCACGCGACAATTGGTCGCTGGTGAGTCCGAAGCGGCGTTCGCGGGTTGCGAAGTCCTGCAGCGCCCGGTGCAGCAGCGCGTCGTCGAGGTCCGGCCACAATACCGGGGTGAACCACAGTTCGGTATAGGCCAACTGCCACAGCAGGAAATTGCTGATGCGCTGGTCGCCGCCGGTACGGATGAACAAGTCGGGTTCCGGCAGATCGGCCAGCGACAGCGCCGCCGACACGTCCGCTTCGCCGATCGCGTCGGCCGCCAGGGTGCCCGCCGCCACTTGTCGCGCCAGCGCGCGGGCGGCCTGGGTGATGTCCCAGCGGCCGCCGTAGCCGGCAGCGATGGTCAGATTCAGGTGTGAGTTGTCGTGGGTCAATTGCTCGGCTTGCGCCATGCGGATGCGCACCGCTTCGGGAAATCCGTCGCGCTCGCCAATGAAGCGCAGGCGCACGCCGCGGCGGTGCAGTTCGTCCACCTCGCGTTCGAGCGCGCGCAGGAACAACTGCATCAGCGCGCCCACTTCATCCGCCGGGCGCTGCCAGTTCTCGCTGGAAAAGGCGAACAGAGTGAGCGCCGGAATGCCCTCGCGCAGGCAGAAGTCGACGCAGACGTTGACCGCGCGAGCGCCGGCACGGTGGCCGATGCTGCGCGGTCGATGCCGCTGCTGCGCCCAGCGTCCGTTGCCATCCATGATGATGGCGAGATGGCTCGGCTTGCGTGCTGGAACTGCCGAAGGATCGGGCATGTGGCGGCCTGGAGGCGGAAGACGCGGGCGCTCAGATCGCCAGCAGTTCCTGTTCCTTGGCGCGCACCACGTCGTCCACTTCCTTGACGAAGCGGTCGGTGAGCTTCTGGATTTCGTCGTCGCTGCGGTGCGCGTCGTCCTCGGTCACCTGCTTGTCCTTCAGCAGTTCCTTGACCTGGTGCATGGCGTCGCGACGCACGTTGCGTATCGCCACCTTGGCGTTCTCGCCCTCGTGCGAGACGTGCTTGGACAGCTCGCGCCGGCGTTCCTCGGTGAGCGCGGGCAGGTTGATGCGGATCACGGTGCCGGCGGTATTCGGCGTCAGCCCGAGGTCGGAGGCCAGGATCGCCTTCTCCACCGCCGCCACGATGTTCTTCTCCCAGGGCGTGATGGTGAGCGAGCGCGAATCCGCCACGGCGACGCTGGCGACCTGCGACAGCGGCACTTCGGAACCGTAGTAGTTCACCTTCAGGTGATCGACCAGCGCGGTGCTGGCGCGGCCGGTGCGCAGCTTGGTCAAGTCGTGGCGCAGCGCGTCGACGCTCTTGGCCATCCGGGTCTGGGCGTCGGTCTTGATGGTGTTGAGCATAAGTGGCTCCAGCGAGATGCGTCGGAAAATCCGCCGATTATAGGCGCAATGGCTGCGGATGGCCCGTGGTGCGGGGTGGTTGGTGTTCGGGACTCATGAAGCCGGGACTGGGGACTGGGGACTCGGGACTCGGGACTCGGGACTCGGGACTCGGGACTCGGGACTCGGGACTCGGGACTCGGGACTCGGGACTCGGGACTCGGGACTCGGGACTACAAGCTTGCGAACTCTCGCCTTGGCCTTTTGCTCCGGCTTTTCCGAGTCCCCAGTCCCGAGTCCCCAGTCCCGGCTTCATCGAGTCGCAAGTCCCGGCTTCATCGCATCCCGATGTGCCGGCCACCTCTAATGATGCGGCGCATGATCGTGCAGATCGTGCGCACAGCCCGGGCCGTGCTCAAACTGCAAGGTCGAGTGGTTGATGCCGAAGCGTTGTTCGAGCGTCTGCACCAGACGGTCCAGAAAGGCGTCGTGATCGTCCATGCGTGGGCGCACGATGTGCGCGGTCAATGCCACTTCCTCGGCGCCCAGCGCCCAGATGTGCACGTGATGCACCTGTTGCACGCCATCTTGCGCTTGCAGCCAGGCGATCACGGCGTTCTGGTCGACGTGCTCCGGCACGGCGTCCATCACCTGCCAAAAACTCTCGCGCATCAGCTTCCAGCCAGTGCCAGCGACTACCGCGGCGACCAGCAACGCCAGTACCGGATCCAGCCAGTACCAGTGCAGGGTCAGCATGCCCAGACCGGCGAGCACCGCCGCGATCGAGACCATGGCGTCGGCCATCAGGTGCAGATAGGCGCCGCGACGATTGAGATCGACACGGCGGCCGTCATGGAACAGCCACGCGGTACCGAGATTGATCGCTATTCCCAGCATTGCCACCCACATCACCGGCCATCCGGGCACTTCCGGCGGTGCGCCGAGGCGGCGGATCGCCTCCCACGACAGCGCGCCGGAGAAGGTCGCCAGCAACAGCGCGTTCGCCAGCGGCGCCAGCAAGGTGGCGCGGCGCCAGCCGTAGGTATGCTGCGCGGTCGGCTGCCGTTGCGCCAGCACCGCGGCTCCCCATGCCAGGGCCAGGCCGAGCACGTCGCCGAAGTTGTGCAAGGCATCGGATAGCAGCGCCAGCGAATCGGTGACGAGGCCGAAGCCGGCTTCTACCGCGGTGTAGGCGAGATTGAGCAGGGTGCCCAGCGCAAAGGCATGGGCGCTGGCCTGGCCGTGGCCCGGGCGATGATGTGCATGGCGATGGTGGTGGTGCCGTGCCATCGTGGTCGGGTTAGCTGCGGCCGTGCACCAGGGTTCCGATCGATTCGCCCTTGAGGATGCGCATCAGACTGCCGGGCTCGCTCAGGCTGTAGATGCGCAGCGGGATCGCGTAGTCGCGGCACAGCGCGAAGGCGGCGGTGTCCATCACCTGCAGATCGCGCCGCAGTACTTCGTCGTAGCTCAGACTGTCGAAGCGCTGGGCATCGGGGTGCTTCGCCGGGTCGCGGTCGTAGACGCCGTCGACCTTGGTCGCCTTCAGCAGCAGGTCGGCGCTGATTTCCACCGCGCGCAGCGCCGCTGCCGAATCGGTGGTGAAGAATGGATTACCGGTGCCGGCGGCGAAGATCACGATGCGGCCCTTTTCCAGGTGGCGGATGGCGCGCCGACGGATGTAGTCCTCGCAGACCTCGTTGATCTTGATCGCGCTCATCACGCGCGCGAAGGCGCCGAGCTTCTCCAGTGCGTCCTGCATCGCCAGCGCGTTGATGACGGTGGCGAGCATGCCCATGTGGTCGCCGGTGACGCGATCCATGCCGCCGGCGGCCAGGCCGGCGCCGCGAAAGATGTTGCCGCCGCCGATCACCACGCCCACCTGCACCCCGGCTCGGCTGGCTTCGAGGATTTCTGCGGCCAACCGGCTGATCACCGCCGGATCGATGCCGTAATCGGCCTCACCCATCAGCGCTTCGCCCGAGAGTTTGAGCAGGATGCGACGGTATTTGATCTCGGGCATGGTCATGGCAGTTTCCATAGGCGGGCAAACTCGTTGATTGTAGCCGCCCACGCCCTGGGGCGTCACGAATCGTTCGGTTGGTTGCTTCGCGACAACGATGCCTTCGCTGTTTGCGAGAGCGCGCTTGCGCACGACCGAGCGGCCGCTTCTGCGCATTCATGCGCTCGCGGCGACCGTAGGGAGTGCAGAGCCACTTGCACATCCCTGTGCGTCGTAGCTCGCGCAGCGAGCGTTGTCGCGTGGCGACCGACGGATGTCTCGCTTTGACCAAGCACCTGTCGCCCGCAAGCGGCCTCCCACAAGAGCGTGCGATGCCTTCGCTGCTCGTGGGAGCGCGCTCGCGCGCGACGGATGCCAGGATGCGACGGTGGAGTCGGTCTCAGCGCGCCGTGGCTTATTGAGCAGGATTCGGTTCGTAGACCACGTAGATCTTGCGGGTGCGTTCGAGGATTTCCCAGACGCCGACGAAACCGGCCGGAATCACGAAGCTGTCGCCGCGTCCGGCATAGATGGAAACGCCCTGGGTGTCGGTGATGCGCAGGCTGCCGGACACGATGTAGCAGAACTCGTGTTCGGTGTACTTCACCCGCCAGCGTGCCGGCGCGCCCTCCCAGATACCGACGTGGAACACTTTGCCGGGGTCGGAATAGATGTCGGCGAACGACTGCATCGGTTCGCCGTGGATGAGTTTTTCGGCAGCGATCTCGGTGCGCTCGCGCAGGGTGCACTCGCTGTCGAGACGGGCGATGTGGGTGACGGACATGGGGCGCTTCCGGAAGACGGCGAACGGCGATTTTGCCACAGCCCGCTACGTCTGCCGCGCGCTCGGGCGGTGCAGGTGGTCTCAGGGCGATATTTTCACGGGCTTTCAGCCCAGGCTGGGATCGCGCGCGTCGTGCGCCTTGCGCAGCAGCTCGCTGCTTTCGCGCAGCAGTGCGGGTGCGAGGTCGCCAAAATAGGCACGCGCACTGTTGAAGTCGGCGATCAATGCGTCGCGTTGGTGCTCGCGCACCCGCTGCAGCAGGTCGTCGAGCACGTTGCGATATTGTTCCAGCAGTGCCGGCAGCCCGGCGGCGGCCATGATGATGTCGGCATACAACACCGGCGACTGCGCGAACAGGCGGCCGACCATCGCCAGTTCCAGCCGGTAGATTGGCGAACTCAACCGCATCAGTTCCTGCAGGTCGGCATCCTGGCGTTGCAGGAAGATGCCGTAGACCATGCTGGTGAAGTGGCGCATCGCCTGGATCAGTTCCATCGCACGGTCGTGGCGCTCGGGCAGTTCCTCGCGCAATACCGCGCCCCAGATGCCGAACTGGTCGAGCAACCAGCGGCAGCGCGCGTCGTCGCGTCCGGGGCACACCACCACCACCTGTTTGGCCAGGCTTTGCACGTCCGGACCGAACATCGGATGCAGCCCGAGCACCGGCCCGGCGTGCGCCGCCAACATGGCCTGCAGCGGCGCCTGCTTGATGCTGGTGACGTCGGCCAGGATGCAGTCCGGCGGCAGCACCGGCAGGCTGGCGATCACCGCGCAGGTGCGCTCGATCGGCACGGCCACCAGCACCAGGCCGGCGTTGGCGAGCAGCGCCGGAGCCTGCGCCCAATCGTCCTTCTCCAGGGTGCGCACGCTGTAGCCGGAGCGCACGAAGAACGACGACAGGCAGCGCCCCAGCGCGCCGGCGCCACCGACCACCACCACCGGCCGGCTGCGATCCCCTGCGGATGGGAAGTCGGTCTCCTGGCTGGCGTAGCTCTCGCGCATCACCCGCCGCAGGATGTCTTCCATCAGCGCCGGGTCGAGCCCCGCCGCCGCCGCGCGTTCGCGCCGCGCGGCGAGCAACTGCGCCTCGCGCTCGGGTACGTACAGCGGCAGCCGGTGGCGCGTCTTGTGTTCGCCGACGGCCGCGGTGAGTTGCGCGCGGCGCGCCAGGATGGCGACCAGTTCGTCGTCGACCCGATCGATTTGAGCGCGCAGGTCGGAGAGGTTGGAGGTCACGGCGTCGGCGCCTGTTGCGATGAACGGATCGGGCATTGTGCGAGCGGCATGCGCGGCTGGCAATCGGGAAGCGCTGGTTGTCGCGACCGCGATCGACCGCGGTGCGCGCGGCAGCGTGGATGCGTCAACGGCGGTCGGACAGGTGGGCCGCATGCCGGCGAAGCAGGCCGGAAACCAGGTCGGGTTACGCGGTACCATACGGCGCAAATTTGCTCCGTGAGCCGCCATGAATTTCGCATTCCGTCATTCGCCGGGGCAATACACCATTGTGCCGATGCCGATGCGACTGTTGGTCGCCGTACTGCTCGTACTGTTCCTGAACGCTTGCGCGTCGGTATCATCCACTCAGCCGCTCGATCCCGTGCGTTCGGCGGCGGCGTTGGACGCACGCCGGCTCGACGACAGTGCGGTGCTGGCGGCACTGCAGCGAGCAGGCATTGCAGTACCGGTGGGCGCTCAGGGCTGGACGCTGGATGCGCTGACAGTGGCGGCTTGGCAACTGCGCCCGGAATTGGCGCAGGCGCGTGCAGGTCGGATAGCCGCCGACGCCGACATCACGGCAGCTTCAAGGCGCCCCAATCCGGTGCTGTCGTTCACGCCCGAGTGGATCGCCAACGCGCCGGTCGGTGCCAGCAGTTGGATCGCCGCATTGCTGGTATCGCAAGTGTTCGCGAGTCCTGACAAACGTAGCGCGCGCATCGATCAGGCGCGCGCCCGTTTTCGCCAGGCGCTGTGGCAACAGGCGCAGATCGCGTGGGATCTGCGCGCGCAGGTGCGTACCAGCGCGTTGGAGTTGCGGCTTGCCGAGGGCGCCGCGCGACTGGCAGTCCGCGTGCGATCGTTGCGGTATCGCTGGTTGGAGTTGACGGAGCGGCGGGTGTCGGCTGGCGTGCTGCCGGAGGCGGAGCGGGAACGGGCGAGATTGCTGGCGCTGCAGGACGAGGCACAGGCTCGCGTTGCGCGACAGGCGGTGGTGGCGGCACGCGCGCAGCTTGCGGCGGCGGTGGGTGTACGCGCCGATGCACTCGCCGACGTCTTGCTGCAGTTGCCTGCCGTGGACGAAGTCGGTTCGTGGCAACCGCCCGGCGCGGCGGACCTGCGCGAGGCGGCGGTGTTCAACCGGGTCGACCTGGCGCAGGCATTGGCGGCTTACGACGAGACCGAGGCTGCCTGGCGCGAGACGGTTGCGCGCAAGCACCCCGACCTGACCCTCGGACCCGGGTACACCTACGATGTCGGCGACCGCAAGCTGGTGCTGGCGATGTCGGCCGAGGTGCCTGTGAACGATCGCCATGATGCCGCCATCGCATCGGCGCAGGCCCATCGCGAGGCGGCAGCGCGGCATGTCGAAGCGGTGCAGGCACAGGCGATGGCCACGCTCGATCAGGCGCAATTGCAGGTGCAGGCGACGAGCCGCGCTCTGCGCGCGGCTCAGGCGGGAATGGCGTTGCAAGAACGCTTGCTGACGCGGCAACGCGAGCTTCGGCGGGCCGGCTCCAGCGACCATATCGGCGTTGTGCTGGCGCAGCTCGAAGCCCTGCAGGGGCGGCGCGACGTACTGGCCGCGCTACGCGCCCTCGCCGCCGCCATGAGTGCGCTGGAAGCGGCCGTGCAGCGACCGCTTTGGCCTTCGAGTGCGCTGGCTCCGGTCGCCGCGATCGCCGGCGAGTCGACCTCACAGGACGTACGGCGATGAGAGCCTCGTTACCGCTGCTGATCATGCTGCTGACGGGATGCCACACAGGACCGTCGACGGACGCTGACGACGTGCAGCCCGCCGCGAGCACGGCGGTGGTCGCGACAGCGCCTGCCGCGCCGGTCGAAGTGGTGCTCGGCGCCGAACAGGCCAAGCGCCTCGGCATCGTGTCGGTTGCGTTGACGCCAGCGTCAGCGGGCGCTTCCGTGGCCGCATTCGCGCGGGTGATCGATCCGCAGCCGCTGTTCCAGAGCCTGCATGATCGTGCGCTGGCGCGGGCCGCGCTGGCGGTCAGCGACGCCAACCGCCAGCGGATCGACGATCTGTTCGCGCACGATGGCAACGCCTCGATGCAGGAACGCGATGCGGCACGCGCCATCCGGGCGCAGGACGCCGCGCGCGTGCAATGGACGCAGCGACAACTGCAGGTGCAATGGGGCGGGCCGCTTGCGGGAGACGGCGGCGATGCGCTGGCTGAGCGCTTGGCGGCCGGTACTGTTGCACTGCTGCGGATCGAGGCCGATGGCGGCATGGCCGATGCCGTCGTTCCGTTGGCGGCGCACTGGCTGCGCGACGGCGATCGCCCACTGGACGCCACCCGTCTGTGGCCGGCGCCGAGCCGCGATCCCGCCAGTCCCGGCCCGGTGTTTTTCGCCTTGGTCGATCCGGCGCAGGGGTTGCGTCCCGGCATGCGCGGCGCCGTCGCGCTGGATCTGCCGGGTCCCGCCACCGCCGGTGTGTGGGTGCCGCGCGCCGCTCTGGTGTATGCGCAGGCGATGCCATCGGCCTATGTCGAAACAGGAGTCGCCCGATGGCAGCGGCGCGCACTCGACGTGAGCTTGATGCGTGCTGACGGGTACGTGCAGGTTGCCGGATTTGCGGTCGGAGAGCGGGTGGTGATCCAGGGGGCTGGGATACTGCTCGCGGCCGAACGTGGCGACACGCTGGGTGGGGACGAGCAGAATCAGGGCGACCGGGACTGATCATGAATGCACTGATCGCATTGTCGATCCGTCATCGTCTGGTGTTGATCGTGCTGATGTCCATCGCGATGGCGTATGGCCTGAAAACCTTGCTTGCCATGCCGCTGGACGTGTTTCCGGAATTCGTGCCGCCGCAGGTGACGGTGCAGACCGAGGCGCCGGGAATGACGCCGGACCAGGTCGAGCAACGCGTCACCACGCCGCTGGAATCGGCGCTGGGCGGCGCGCCCGGGCTCGAATCGCTGCGCTCGGAATCGATCGCCGGACTGTCGGTGATCACGCTTGCGTTCGCGGACGACATCGACCCGGTCATGGCGCGTCAAGGCGTCGCCGAACGCCTGGCGACGGTTGCCGGGGTACTGCCGGCGGGGGTGGCTTCGCCGCTGATGTCGCCGCTCACCTCCAGCACCATGGATCTGCTCAAGGTCGGTCTGGTCTCGAATCGTCTGGACGATTTTGCCTTGCGCGATCTTGCCGCATACAGCTTGCGCCCCCGCCTGCTGGCGGTGCCGGGCGTGTCGCGGGTGACCGTGTTCGGCGGTGCGGTGCGCCAGCTTCAGATCCAGATCGATCCGGCACGCCTGCGTGCCAGCGGATTGGCTCTGGCCGATGTGTTGGCGACGATGCGCGCGGCGCTCGGACAGCAGGGTGGCGGCCTGATCGAGTTGCCCAATCAGCGCCTGTTGTTGTCGATTGCCGACCCCGTTGCCGATGCCGATGCGATCGGGATGACCGTGCTCGCCGGCCGCAGCGGAAGACCGCTGCTGTTGCGCGACGTGGCGGACATCCGCGATGGCGCGGCGGTTGCGTTTGGCGATGCCCTTATCCAGGGCCGTCGCGGCGTGTTGCTGACGATGTCTGGGCAGTTCGGCGCCAACACCCTCACCACCACGCGGGCGGTGGAGGCGGCGTTGGAGGAACTGCGGCCGACGCTTGCGGCGCAGGGTGTGCAGGTGATCTCTCCACTGCATCGGCCCGCCAATTTCATCGAGCTGGCGTTGCGCAACCTGGGGCAATCGCTGCTGCTCGGCTCGCTGTTGATCCTGGCGTTGTTGCTGGCGTTCCTGCGCAATTGGCGCACGGTGCTGATTTCCTTCCTCACCATTCCGCTGTCGTTGCTGCTCGCGCTGCTGGTGCTGAACGCCTTTGATGCCAGCGTCAACACGCTCACCTTGGGCGGATTCGCGGTGGCGCTGGGGGTGTTGGTGGATGACGCGATCATCGACATCGAAAACATCGTGCGCCGGCTCAAGCTCAATGCCGTTCGTGATGCGCCATTGCCGTTTCTGGAGGTGGTGCGTGCCGCCTCGGTAGAGATCCGCGGCTCGGTGCTCTATGCCACGGTGGTGGTGCTGCTGGTGTTCGTGCCGGTGTTGGCGATGAGTGGGGTGCAGGGGCGGTTGCTGGCGCCGTTGGCATTGGCATTCGCGCTGTCGGTGATGGCGTCGTTGCTGGTTGCGCTGAGTGTTACCCCGGCGCTGTGCGCGTTGTTGTTGCGTGATCACGCCGAGGTCGGCGACCCGCGCTGGCAACGCCGGCTCCACGTGCATCATCGCGTAGCGTTGGGCTGGGTGGACCGGCGATTGCGCACGGTGTTGGTCGCGCTGACGTTGCTGCTGCTGTCGGCGCTGCTGGTGTTGCCGCGTCTGGGCGGCGAGTTTTTTCCCATGTTCCGCGAAGGGCATTTCGTATTGCAGGTGTCCAGTCGACTCCCCGGCACTTCGATTGCGCAGATGCTGCAAGTGGGGCGCGCGATCAGCGACGAGGCGATGCGTTTGCCGTATGTCGCTTCGATCGAGCAGCAGGTCGGACGCGCCGAACGGGGCGAAGACACCTGGGGCAGCCATCGCTCGGAGTTTCACGTCGAGCTCAAGCCCGGCAGCCGTGTCGATCAAGTGCAGGCGCAGCAGGACTTGCGTCGGATACTGGCCGGCTATCCCGGCATGCAGTCGGAGGTGCTGACGTTTCTCGGCGATCGCATCAGCGAAACCCTCACCGGCGAAACCGCGCAGGTGGTGGTCAATGTGGTGGGGCCGGATCTGGCGCAACTGGATTTGCTGGCGGCGCAGGTGGCGCGTGTGGCGGCGTCGGTACCGGGCGTGGTGGACCTGCGCAGCCGTTCGCAGGCCGCCGCTCCGGCGCTGGCGGTGACGCTGGATGCGCTGCGCCTCGGCGAGCACGCGGTGCGCGCGGCGGATGCGTTGGAGGCGATCGCCACCGCCTACGGCGGCACCGTGGTTGGTCAGGTGCAGCGTCAGGACCATCGGGTCGATGTGGTGGCGACTTTGCCGTCGCAGTGGCGTGAGCGTCCGGAACTGCTGGCACAGGTGCCGCTCTCCGGGGTTGATGGCAGTCGCACGACGCTCGGTCAGGTCGGGCGGATAGCGCCGGTCGAGGGACGCTACAGCATCGATCACGATGGCGGGCGCCGTCGGGTGGCGGTTGGCTTCAATGTCGCCGGACGCAGCGCGGCGATGGTGGTGGCCGAACTGCGATCGCGGCTGGCCCGGCAGATCGAGTTGCCTGAACGTACCTTCCTTGAGGTGGGCGGCGTGGCTGAAGCCGAGGCGGCCGCGCGGCGCGAGTTGTGGCTATACGGGGTGCTGGCGTCGCTGGCGATCGCGATGGTGGTCGGCATGGCGTTTCGCCGCCGGGTCCATGTCCCGATGCTTCTGCTCAATCTGCCGTTCGCGCTGCTCGGCGGCATCCTGGCGATGGCGCTTACCGGCATCGGTCTGTCGATCGGTTCGCTGATCGGTTTGGTGACGGTGTTCGGCATCAGTGCGCGCAATGCGATCCTGCTGCTGGCACATTACGAGCATCTGGTCTGTGAGGAAGGCGAAGCGTGGAGTGCGGAACTGGCCTGGCGTGGCGCCAGCGAGCGTTTGCGGCCGGTTTTGATGACAGCGCTCGCGACCGGCCTGGGCCTGGTGCCGCTGGCTCTGGGCATCGGCCGTGCCGGGCACGAGATCGAGGCACCGATGGCGATCGTGGTGCTTGGTGGTTTGCTCAGTTCGACCGCGCTGACCATGCTGGTATTGCCGGTGCTGGCGGCGCGCTGGCGGTTCAACGCCGTTGCGACGGGCGATGCGGAACAGACGCGGTAAAGCGGCATGCAGGACCGATGGCGCTTCCGTCAGCGCTGGAGGTGGACTCAGGCCACGTAGTGGCGGAACCGGCAAGGTACGCAACGGTGAGGCGTCGGGATGGCGCATGCCATGTGGGTTCGCGCCGTTGGCGCCTGAATCGACCTGCTCAGGACAGCGCTGGGCTTCGGTGTTGCCCGGGGAGGTGTCACCGGGCGTCATGACGGTATGAGACGCACCAAAAACGCGAGGGGCCGCAGTCGCCTGCGGCCCCTCGTGCGACGCCGAAGCGGCGGATGACGTTATGCCAGACCGGCCTGCTTCATCACCTCGGCGGCAAAGTCGTCTTCCTTCTTTTCGATGCCTTCGCCCACCGCGATCCGCTGGAACGACACCACTTCCGCCTTGGCCGCCTTGAGCACGGCTTCCACTGTCTGGTTGGTATCGAGCACGTAGTTCTGCCCGGTCAGGCTCATCTCGGAAAGGATCTTGTTGATCTTGCCGGCCACCATCTTTTCCTGGATCTCGGCGGGCTTGGCGCGATCCTTGTCGGTCATCTGCGCCAGTGCGATTTCTTTTTCCTTGGCGGAAATCTCGGCCGGCACGTGGCTGGGCGAGATGTAGGGTGGATTCATCGCCGCCACGTGCATCGCCAGGCCGCGCGCAAGCTCGGCGTCGCCGCCCTTGATCTCGACCAGTACGCCGATGCGGCTGCCGTGTACGTAGGCGCCGAGGGTGTTGCTGCCGTCGATGCGGACCAGACGACGCACCTGCACGTTCTCGCCCACCTTGGCTACCAGCGCCTGACGCGCGGTGTCGACGGTGTCGCCGCCGACGGCAGCGTGCTTGAGCGCCTCGACATTGGCGGCGCCGGACGTCAGCGCGGCCTGCGCGACGGCGTCGGAGAAGGCGATGAAGTTGGCGTCCTTGGCGACGAAGTCGGTTTCCGAGTTGACCTCGACCAGCACCGCGTGGCCCGCGGCGGCGGCAAACACGATGCGGCCCTCGGCGGCGACGCGGTCGGCCTTCTTGTCGGCCTTGGCGAGACCGGTCTTGCGCAGGTACTCCATCGCGGCGTCGATGTCGCCCTTGTTCTCGGTGAGCGCCTTCTTGCACTCCATCATGCCGGCGCCGGAGCGCTCGCGAAGATCCTTGACCAGACTGGCGGTGATTTCCATTGCATTACCTCTTGAATTCGTGGCGCGATAGCGCCGGGTGATGTCGAGCGGGTTCCGGGGCAGGGCGCATGTCGGGGGCCTGCGGTGCCGGCCTGATCGTCATGCCGGGCGGTGGGTCAACCCGCGCTGCGTCCGCGGACATGGGCGGACTGCGCTCGGGACGATACCGACGCGGCGGTGTCCGGAATTGCCGCGTGCGGGCGGCATCTGATGATGCCACCCGCGTGCTGCGGTGAGATTACCGACCGGCGTCGCCTTCGGGCTTGCGGCCCGGGGCGGAGGCGCGGCGGGCCGGACCCTTCTTGGCGGGCGGGCGGCGCGGCGCGGCCTTCTTGCGCTGCTCGGCGTCCTCGGCGGTCAGCGGGTTGCCTTCGGCGTCGAGTTCGATGAAGTCGTCCTTGGCGTTAGCCATGATCGGCGCCGCGGCCTTGCCTTCCAGCACCGCGTCGGCGATGGCGTGGGTGTACAACTGCACCGCGCGGATGGCGTCGTCATTGCCCGGAATGGCGTAGTCGACCAGCGACGGGTCGTAGTTGGTGTCGACCACGGCGATCACCGGGATGCCGAGCTTCTTGGCTTCCTGCACGGCGATGTTCTCGTTGCCGATGTCGATCACGAACAGCGCGTCGGGCAGGCGGTCCATGTTCTTGATGCCGCCCAGCGAGCTGTCGAGCTTGTCGCGCTCGCGGCGGCGCTGCAGCACTTCGTGCTTGACCAGCTTCTCGAAGGTGCCGTCGGTCTCGGCGGCTTCCAGCTCCTTGAGCCGTGACACGGACTGCTTGACGGTGCGGAAGTTGGTCAGCGTGCCGCCGAGCCAGCGCTGCGCGATGTAGGGCATGCCGCAGCGGATCGCTTCTTCCTTGATGGCGTCGCGCGCCGAGCGCTTGGTGCCGACGAACAGCACGGTGCCGCGCTTCTGCGCCAGCCCCGAGATGAAATTGGTGGCGTCGACGAACAGCGGCAGGGTCTTTTCGAGGTTGATGATGTGGATCTTGCCGCGTGCGCCGAAGATGTACGGCGCCATCTTCGGGTTCCAATAGCGGGTCTGGTGGCCGAAATGCACGCCGGCTTCCAGCATCTGGCGCATGGTGACTTGGGACATGGGTCATTCCTGACGAAAGGGAGCCGCCGGCGGTTCAGGCCAGGTCGATGCTCCGGGGTTGGGCCTCCACGCGGCCGCCGCCTCGAACCCGTCTACCCTTGCAAGGGCGTTGTCCCTTGCGCGAGCGTCGGGCACCCCGGGGCGGGGTAATGCCGCGTGTGCGAATTCACCGGTGACGCCCGGTGTCGGCGACTGGGACGCGCCCAGCCGGCGGATTGTAGCGTGCTGGCCTAAACGGGTGCAAGTGTCGGATAATGAAAAGCTATGCCAATCTCCATCAAGACTCCTGAAGATATCGCCAAGATGCGCGTGGCCGGACGACTCGCCGCCGAGGTGCTGCAGATGATCGGTCCGCACGTGCGGCCGGGCGTCAGTACCGAGGAACTGGACCGCATCTGCCACGATTACATCGTCAACGTGCAGGGCACCATCCCGGCCAACCTGGGCTATCGCGGCTTCCCCAAGACCATCTGCACCTCGGTCAACAACGTCATCTGCCATGGCATTCCGAGCGTCGCCAAGGAACTCAAGGACGGCGACATCATCAATATCGACGTCACCGTGATCAAGGATGGCTTCCACGGCGACACCAGTCGCATGTACTTCGTCGGCGAACCCTCGGTGCTGGCGCGGCGGCTGGTGGAAACCACCCGCGAGGCGATGTTTCGCGGCATCCGCGTGGTGCGCCCCGGCGCCACCTTGGGCGACATCGGTCATGCCATCCAGAGTTTCGTCGAGGCGCAGCGCTTCTCGGTGGTGCGCGAATACTGCGGCCACGGCATCGGCCGGGTCTATCACGAGGATCCGCAGGTGCTGCATTACGGCACGCCCGGCACCGGCGCCGTGCTCAAACCGGGCATGACCTTCACCATCGAGCCGATGGTGAACGCCGGCGCCCGCCATACCCGGGTGTTGCCGGACGGATGGACCGTGGTCACCAAGGATCGCTCGCTGTCGGCACAGTGGGAGCACACCTGCCTGGTCACCGAAACCGGCGTCGAACTGATGACCGTGGTGCCGGGGGACGACAATGCGTTGTGAGCGACCGCTTACGTGCCGGAGCGGCGGCATTGCCGCACCGCGTTCCGGGCATTTCGGTGCCAGCGCGCCGGCGCGCGACAGGTAGCGCCAATGGGCGTCGACACCGCAGCGCGAATGCAGCAGGTCTCGACCGGCGACGATGATGCCTGGCGCGACGCCGCGCGCGCCGCGCTCGCCGACATGGATACGGCGCTGGCCGCGCGTTTCGATCGCGGCGAGGCGGTGGATCGCCTGCTCGACGCCCGTGCCCGCGCGGTCGATGCGGTGGTGATCGGCACCTGGACCCGCTGCCTGCCCAATTGCGACGATGCCCACCTGCTGGCGACCGGCGGTTACGGCCGTGGCGAGTTGTTTCCGCAATCCGACATCGACCTGCTGGTGCTTGCCGAACCCGAGCCGCAGGCGCGCCATGCGCAGGCACTGGCGCGTTTTTTCGCGTTGTTATGGGATGCCGGCCTTGCCGCCGGCCACGCGGTGCGTTCGCAGGCGCAATGCCAGCAGGCCGCGCGCGACGATCTCACTGTGGTCACTGCGCTGTCCGAATGGCGCCTGCTGGTGGGCTCGCACGAAGCCGCGGTGCGGCTGGCGCACGCCACCGATGCGCGCACGCTGTGGCCGCCCCAAGCCTTCTTTGCCGCCAAGCGCGAGGAGCAGCACCAGCGCCACGCGCGCTTCAACGACACCGCCTACAACCTCGAACCCAATCTCAAGGAAGGTCCGGGCGGACTGCGCGATGTCCACACCCTGACGTGGATGGCGCGGCGCATCCACGGTGTGCCCGGGCTGGCGGCGCTGGTACCGCTGGGGGTGTTGGGCGAGGACGAATGCGCCAGCCTGGAGCGCGAGCGCCAGGCGCTGTCGCGGCTGCGTTTCGGCCTGCACCTGGTGGCGGGTCGGCGCGAGGAGCGTCTGCTGTTCGACCTGCAAAAAGCGCTGGCGGCGCGTTTGGGGCTGCGCGACGAGCGCGCCGACAATCTCGCGGTGGAACAGTTGATGCAGGGCTTCTTCCGTTCGGCCGCGACCGTGCTGCGCATCAACGACCGCCTGTTGCAACGCTTCGAGGAGCAACTGGAGGGCGAGCAGGCGCCGCAGCCGCTCGATCAGGATTTCGTGCGGCGTCACGGCTACCTTGCACTGCGCGAGCCCGGCCGCCTGGCGGGGCAGCCGGAATTGATGCTGCGACTGTTTCAGGTATGGGCGGAGCACCCGGACTTGCGCGGCCTGCACTCGGAATCGGCACGCGCGCTGGCCGAGGCACTGGCCAACATGCCGACCTACGACCGTGCCACCCCGGTACTGCGGCAACGCTTCGTGGACATTCTGCGCGGCGAGCGCGCGGTGCGCAGTCTCAAGCGCATGGCCCGACTCGGCCTGTTGGGCGCCTACCTGCCGGCGTTCGGCAAGGTGTCGGGCCGCATGCAGTTCGACCTGTTTCACGTGTACACGGTGGACCAGCACACGCTCGCCGTGCTCGACAACATCGACAGCTTCGCCAGCGCCGACAGCGCGCAGCGTTTTTCGCTTGCGCACGAGACCTGGCCGCGCCTGCGCAAGCCCGAGTTGCTGTTGCTGGCCGGCCTGTTTCACGACGTTGCCAAGGGGCGCGGCGGCGACCACTCGGAGCTGGGCGCGCACGACGCGCGGGCTTTCTGCGAAACCCACGGACTGGCCGCCGCCGATTCCGAACTGGTGGCATGGCTGGTGCGCGAGCATCTGATGATGTCGGTGACCGCGCAGCGGCAGGACATCTCCGATCCAGACGTGATCAACCGTTTCGCTACCCGCGTCGGCGATCGCGAGCACCTGGACTACCTGTATCTGTTGACCGTGGCCGATATCGCCGGCACCGGGCCCAAGCTGTGGAATGCGTGGAAGGACCGCCTGCTGGCCGATCTCTACTCGGCGGCGCGCTTTGCCCTGCGGCGCGGGTTGGAGCACCCGGTGCACGGAGCCGAGCGCGTCAGCGAATGCCGCGTTGCCGCGCGCGAGAAGTTGCACGCGCTGGGCATGGATGATCCCCGCATCGACGCGGTGTGGCTCGACTTCCCGGACGAAAGTTTCCTGCGCTACCGCCCGGAGCAACTGGCCTGGCAGACCCGTGCGATCGCCGAGCACACCGGCAATGGACCGTTGGTGCTGGTGCGCTCGTTGCGTCAGACCGGCGCGCCGGCGCTCGAAGTATTCGTGTACGCGCACGATAGCGATGGCCTGTTCGCAGCAGTAGCGGCGACGCTGGACCGGCTCGGGCTGAACGTGCTGGCGGCGCGCGTGGTGACAGCGCGTAACGGGATGAGCCTGGACACCTTCCAGGTGCTCGCCACCCACATGTCGGCCCCCCCGGAGGCACAGGCGCAGACCGTGTGCGAGCGTCTGACCCAGGTGTTGAGCGGGCCGCTCGATGCGGTGCGCCCGGCGCGGCGCGCCTTGCCCAGCCACCTACGCCATTTCCGGGTGCCGGTGCGGGTGGAATTCGAACCGCTGCGCAACGGCCGCACCCAGTTGGCGCTGGTGTGTACCGATCGCCCCGGTTTGCTGGCCGACGTGGCGCAGGTGTTTCGTGCGCAGCAAGTGCGCGTACATGCCGCGCGGATCGCCACCTTCGGCGAGCGCGTGGAGGATTTCTTCCAGCTCACCGACGAGCGCGATTTTGCGTTGGAGCGGGAGCGGGCGCTGCAGGAACTGCGCGTGGCGCTGATCGACTGCGTCGACGGAGAACAACATGGCAAGAAAGACCGATAACGCGCGCTGGAGCGCGCTGCAGCAGACCATCGAAAGCGCCTGGGAACGGCGCAGCGTGCTCACCGCCGCCGAAATCGAAGGCTCCACCCGTGCCGCAGTGGAACAAGCCATTGCCGGATTGGAATCGGGCGAGCTGAGAGTGGCGGCGCCGGCGCGCGGCGGCGGCTGGCAAGTGCACGAGTGGCTGAAGAAGGCGGTGCTGCTGTATTTCCGCGTCAACGACATGCAGGTCATGGATGCCCAGCCCGCACCCTATTTCGACAAAGTGCCGCTGCGCTTTGCCGGGCACGACGACGCCGCGTTCCGCGAGGTCGGCGCGCGCGTAGTGCCGGGCGCGGTGGTGCGCCGCGGCGCGCATCTGGGCCGCGACGTGGTGCTGATGCCGAGTTTCGTCAACATCGGCGCCTTCGTCGGCGCCGGTACCATGGTCGACACCTGGGCCACCGTCGGTTCATGCGCCCAGGTCGGCCGCAACTGCCACATCTCCGGCGGTGCCGGCATCGGCGGCGTGCTCGAACCCCTGCAAGCCGCACCCACCATCATCGAGGACGGCTGCTTCATCGGCGCCCGCTCGGAAGTGGTGGAAGGCGTGGTAGTGGAGAAGGGCAGCGTGATCGGCATGGGCGTGTTCCTGGGCCAGAGCACGCGCATCTACGACCGCGCCAGCGGCGAAGTCAGCTACGGCCGCGTGCCCGCCGGCAGCGTGGTGGTGGCCGGCTCGCTGCCGTCCGCCGACGGCAAGTACGCGCTGTATTGCGCGGTGATCGTCAAACGGGTGGATGCGCGTACCCGCGCCAAGACATCGGTGAACGAGCTGCTGCGCAGCGGCGTTTGAGCTGACGGGTAGCCCGCAAGCGGCTTCCTGGTGGCAGGAGCGGGACTCGGGGCTACTAGCTTGCGAACTCAGGGGGAGCGCGCTTGCGCGCGACGGCAGCCACGCTCTGGCCGAGCACCTGTCGCCCGCAAGCGGCCTCCCACAACGGCCGTGTTCCGGCGGCGGTCACTCATGACCCAATGGTTGCGATGCGCGACGTTCAGCGCGCGTGATGGGCTGCTATGCTGAAAGTCGGCTGCGCGCGCGCATAACTCCCAGGAAACGTTCTGTGCCCCTGATCACGCAACTGTACGGCCTCGAAACCTGCGATACCTGCCGCAAGGCCCGCAACTGGCTGCAGCGCGCTGGCATCCGGCATGAATTCATCGACTATCGCGAGCACCGCATCGCCCCGGAGACGCTGACCGCATGGGCTCAGCAACTGGGCGGCTGGGACCGACTGATCAATCGTACATCCACCACCTGGCGCAATCTGCCGGAGGCGCGTCGCTCCCCCGGCTCGGCACCGGAGTGGACGCTGTTGATCAAGGAGTACCCCGCCATCGTCAAGCGCCCGGTGCTGGTGTCGGTCGATGGGGTAGTCAGCGTGGGCTTCACCGAGAAGTCGTTCAAACTGCGCTTCGGCAAATAGCAGGCGGGCGGCGCGCCATGGCTTGTGCAATCCGATCCCGAGCAAGAGCTACGTTTTTACGAAGAATCCATGGGCCTTGCGGTTCTGCCGCTTGAGGGCATCTCAACCCTGTTCTGGGGCGAACTTGCATTTCTCACGCAGTGGATCCGACACCACGCGCACCGCGGATTTCGCACGGCTTCGAATCTCTCCGCACGTCGGTTCCGCCGCTACGCGGCTTGAACCGGCCTACCAAGATACCGCCCGAGCCTGCGAGCCGCAGCGCTGGCGCCGCGATGAGCGCCAGCTCTTGCACCTCGCGACGCACGCGACGGCGGCATCAGTAACATCGCCAGATTCGGGCCGACACGATGAGCCCGGAAACGCTGGGGTTCGCGATGCTCACCCCAGCCTACGACGCCGCGCCACTTCCCTTTGCGCCCTTTGCGTGGTTGGCGTCCTTTGCGAACCCATGCCTCTGCTAGGGCGTCGCGGCAAGGCAGCTACAGCGCATCCCACCCCGCACGCGGGGCAAAGCGTGGGCCGTGGCGTTCGGCGAGGGCTTGCAGTTTGGCTTTGAGCGTTGCCGGGCCGGCGGCGCGGGCGTAGGTGATCGGGCCGCCGCGGAAGGGGGCGAAGCCGGTGCCGAAGATCACGCCGGCGTCGAGCAGGTCGGCATCGGCCACGACGCCTTCGTGCAGGCAGGCCACGGCCTCGTTGACGAAGGGCAGGATCAGGCGGTCTTCGAGGTCGTCGGGGGCTTGGTAGTCCTTGGGCACTTCGGGCTTTTTGGCGCGGCCGTTTTCCCAGGTGTAGAACCCCTGGCCGTCCTTGCGGCCACGCTTGCCCGATTGCAGCAGCGAGTCGAGGCCGTCGGGAATGCTCAGGCCGAGGAAGGGGGTGAGCACCTTGGCCACCGAGGCAGCCACGTCCAGGCCGACGGTGTCGGCCAGTTCGATCGGGCCCATCGGCATGCCGAACTTGAGTGCAGCTTTGTCGATCACCGGGCCGGGAATGCCTTCGCCGTAGCAGGTGATGGCTTCGAGCATGTACGGGAACAACACGCGGTTGACCAGGAAGCCGGGGCTGCCCGCGACCGGCACCGGCAGTTTGTCGATGGCGCGGCAGAACGCGGCGAGGCGGCGTTCGGTCTCGGCATCCATGGCGTCGTGACGGACGATCTCCACCAGCGGCATCATCGAGACCGGGTTGAAGTAGTGCAGGCCGGCGAATCGGCCCTTGCGCTGCACGCCTTCGCGCAGATCGGTAAGCGGGATGGAACTGGTGTTGCTGGTGAGGATGGCGTCGGGCTTGAGGGTTTCCTCCACCTTGGCGAACAGCGCCTTCTTGGCGTCGAGGTTCTCGAAGATCGCCTCGATCACCAGGTCGGCCGAGGCCACGCCGTCGCCGGCCACGTCGGCCTTGAGCCGGGCCGTGGTCTTGGCGCGTTCGTCCTCGCGCTTCACTTTCTTCTCATAGAGCTTGGCCGCGCGTGCCAGGGCAGGCTCGATGTACTTCAGTTCGCGATCCTGCAAGGTGACTTCGAACCCCTTGAGCGCGCACCAAGCGGCGATGTCTCCACCCATCACGCCCGCGCCCACCACGTGCACGTGTTGCATGCCGTGTTCTTTTCCGCCCAGTCCTTTGAGCCGTTCCTGCAGGAAGAAGATGCGTACCAGATTGCGCGCGGTGGGCGTTTGCGCCAGCTTGACCACGCTGCGAGCCTCGGCCTTGAGCCGGGCCGGGATCGGGCCGCCGCTGCGGCGCCAGGTCTCGATCAGCGCGAACGGCGCCGGGTAGTGTTCCTTGCGCGCCTTGCGCGCGACTTGCTTGACCAGGATCGGCGCGAGGATCTGCCGGGTCAGCCACAGGTTGGTGGCCCAGGCGGTGGCGCGCTGCTTGAACGGGCGCGGCGCTCGCCGCGTTACCCATTCCAGTGCGGCGTCGTCCAGCAACGCCGGTTCGGTCACCTTGTCCACCAGGCCGATGGCGCGGGCGGCATTGGCCGATAGCGTGCGGCCGGTCAGCATCATGTCCATGGCTGCCGGCGCGCCAACCAGCAGCGGCAGGCGCACGCTGCCGCCCCAGCCGGGATAGATGCCCAGTTTGACTTCCGGCAGGCCGATGCGGGTGTTGTCGGCGTTGCTGGCCACGCGCCAGCGGCAGGCTAGCGCCAGTTCGGTGCCACCGCCCATGCAGTGGCCGTGGATCGCGGCGACCGTGGGGCAGGGCAATTCGGACAGGCGCTGGTACACGTTCTGGCCGCGCTGGATCGCATCAAGGGTAGTGCCCTTGACGTCGAATTCCTGGAACTCCTTGATGTCGGCGCCGGGCACGAAGCCCGCCGCTTTGCCCGAACGGATCACCACGCCCTTGGGCTTGCCGATCGCAATGCGTTCGACCGCCTGCCCCAGTTCGTCAAGGACGGCCTGCGACAGCGCATTGACGCCATTGTCGGCGCGGTCCAGGGTGAGTACGACGATGCCGTCCGGCCGCAGTTGCGGCTGCCAGTGCTTGAAACGAAGTCCGTCGAACATGGTCGGTTCCCGCCTTGGGTCTGGAACCCCGTATCATCCCGGCAGAGGTTCGGGCGGGTCAATGCCGAACGTGGGGGACGGATCCGTGAACTTTTTGCACGGTGTCGGGTCATTCAATGCAACCGGCGCGCGATCGGCCGGCTGCGTCGACAAGGAGTGACGGCCCTGATGGCCGAGAACGAAGTGGATCAGGCGCTGATTCTACGGGTGCAACAAGGAGACAAGGCGGCGTTCGATCTGTTGGTGCGCAAGTACCAGCACAAGATCGGCGGCTTGATCTCCCGTTACATCTCGGATTGGAGCGAATGCCAGGATGTGGCCCAGGAAACCTTCATCCGTGCCTATCGTGCGCTGGCGAATTTCCGCGGCGACAGCCAGTTCTACACATGGTTGTACAAGATTGCCGTCAACACTGCGAAGAACCACCTGGTGGCGCAGAAGCGCCGGCCGCCCACCGACGACATCGACGTGGGCGATGCCGAGCAGTTCGTGTCTGGCGACCGCCTGCGCAACACCGATACCCCGGAGCACGAGTTGTTGCGCCAGGAGATCGAGAACACGGTCACCGACACCGTCGATCAGTTGCCGGAGGATCTGCGCACCGCGATCACCCTGCGCGAGGTGGACGGATTGAGTTACGAGGAAATTGCGGAAGCGATGCGGTGCCCTATCGGTACCGTGCGTTCGCGGATATTCCGGGCCCGTGAGGCGATTGATGCACGGTTGCGGCCCCTGCTGGACAATGAGCGAGTCAGACCATGAATACGCCGAATCCCACCCCGATTGCCGAGTCGCTGTCCAGTCTGTACGACGGCGAGCTTTCGGCCGACGAGTCGCGTTTCCTGTTGCGCCGCATCGCCGGCGATGCCGAGCTGATGGACGCCTGGTCGCGTTGGAGTCTGGCCGCGGTCGCGTTGAAGCGTCAGACGATGCGGCCGATGCCGAGCGATTTCGCCGCCCGGGTGGCGGCAGCGATCGCCGATCAAGCCGCGCCGCGAGCGGCAAGACGCGGTGCCGCGGTGTTGCGCTGGGTCGGCGGGCTGGCGGTGGCGGCCAGCGTGGCGCTGATCTCGCTGGTGGCGATGGCGCCGCCGGAGCCGGGCGTGGTGGGCGATCAGGCGGTGGTGTTGCGGCCGGTCGCGGGGCAGGTGGCGCCGTCCGGCCTGATCGAATCCGATCTGCGTCCGCGCTTCGCCGCGCCGGCCGACACCGTGGCCGCGAACGCGCTGGGCAGCGTGATCGAATTCGCCCCCGAGCGCGAAGGGCTGAGTCCGGAATTGCAGGACTACATGATTCGCCACAACGCCATGCTGCGTGAGGCGGGGATCGGCGGTTTCGTGCCGGACGTGGACGTGATCGCGCATCCGAAGGCCGAGGCGCGGGTCGCCGCCTGGATGACGGAGGAATCGTCCCGGTGAGCCGTTGGATTTCGGGTCTGATCGTTTCGCTCGTTACGGCGGCGCCGGCGGTTGCGGCAGACGCCGGGGAATGGCTGGCGCGCATGGCGTCGGGCCTCGCGCAGACCGACTACCAGGGCACGTTGGTCTATGCCGACGGCACGCGGATGGAGACCCTCAAGGTGTTCCGATCGGCGCATGACGGTCGCGAGCGCCTGGTGGTGCTGACCGGAGCGCATCGCGAGATCGTGCGCGACGGCGATACCCTGATTTGCATCGGCGAGGGCGATCCGACGGTCGCCTACGAAGGTTCGCCGTTGGCCAAGTGGCTACCCGCGGTCGACGCCGCGCAAGCGGGGATGTTGACCGAATACGAACTGGTGCTGGGTGGGGTCGAGCGCGTGGCGGGTCACGTCACCCAGGAGCTCGATCTGCGCGCCCGCGACGGGCTGCGCTACAGCTATCGCCTGTGGCTGGAGCAGCGTACCGGGCTGCCATTGAAGGTGATCCTTGTCGACGGCGACGACAAGGCCGCGCCGCTGGAGCAGTTGATGTTCACCGAGGTCACGGTCGGCGTGCCGCCGGCGGCCAAGGACTTGTTGCCGTCGGTGCCGGAGTTCACCCGGCACTTCAAGCTGAGTTCGCCGATCGCGCCGATGGTCAACCTGGGCTGGGTCGTGCGCGATCCGCCCAAGGGCTTCATGCTGCGCTCGCAACAGCGCACCGCGGCCGGCGATCACCTGGTGTACAGCGACGGCCTGGCCAGCGTGTCGATCTACATCGAACCCCAGGGCGACAAGCCAGCCGAGGCCACCGCTTCGCGCGCCGGCGCCGTTCATGCGCGTTCGCTCAGCTTGGGCGATCGTCGCGTGTTCGTGATCGGCAAGGCGCCGGCGCAGACGGTGGAGCGATTCGCGCGCGGCGTGGCCGCCGAGGATGCGCGCTGACGTGTTGCAACGGCAGGCCCGGGTGACGGCGGTATCGCGCGATGCAGTGACGTTGCAACTGCTCGGTTCGGCTTGCGCGGGCTGCGGCGATGGTTGCGGCGGGCGCTGCAACCTGCTCGCGAGCGAACGCGACGCCCGGATCGAACTGCCGCGCGAGCCCGGCATGGAGCTGATGCCGGGGCAAGCCGTGTTGTTGACGTTTTCCGACCGCGCCTTGCGCAACGCTGCCTTTGCCGGCTACGGGCGGGCACTGCTGGGCATGCTGCTGGGCGCGGGGATCGGACAATGGCTGGCGTGGGGCATCGGCTTGCCGGCCGACCCGCCGACGCTGGTCGGCTTGTTGCTGGGCGTGCTGTGGGCGGCGCGGCGCACGGGTGACGTCAGGGTTAACCCGGCGCTCACGACAACCACTGCACACTCGGTTTCATCGTCCCTTTCGTAACCGGAGTTTCAGAAATCGCCATGAACCACGCCTCTCGATTCGCGCTGATGCTTGGCCTGATGTTGGGGTCGGGCTCACTCATCGCACAGACCACCCTTCCCGATTTCACCGAACTGGCGGAAAAGGCGAGTCCTGCCGTCGTCAACATCGAAGCGACCCACACTGCCGGTTCCGCCGCGGCCAGCGGCGACGACGAGGAAGTGGATCCCCAGGAAATGCCGGAGTTCTTCCGGCGCTTCTTCGGCCAGCCGGGCATGCCGCCAATGGAGCCGCGCGATCGCGTCGCGTCGGGCTCGGGCTTCATCATTTCCACCGACGGCGAGGTGCTGACCAACCATCACGTCATCGAGGGCGCCGACCAGGTGATCGTGCGCACGCCGGACCGGCGCGAATTCGTCGCCAAGGTGATCGGCAGCGATCCGCAGGCGGACATCGCACTGTTGCGGATCGATGCCAAGGGGCTGCCCTCACTCAAGCCCGGAGCATCCAAGGCGCTGCGGCCGGGCGAATGGGTGTTCGCGATCGGCTCGCCGTTCGGGTTTCTGGACAACACCGTCACGGTCGGTGTGGTCAGCGGCGTGGGTCGGCGCAGCCTCGACGCCTCGCAGCAGTACACCCCGTTCATCCAGACCGACGTTGCGATCAACCGCGGCAATTCCGGCGGTCCGCTGCTCAACACGAAGGGCGAAGTGGTCGGCATCAACTCGCAGATTTTCTCGAATTCGGGCGGCTACATGGGCGTGAGCTTCGCCATTCCGATCGAGGTGGCGATGAACTCGGCGCGGCAGTTGCGCGCGAGTGGTCACGTCAGCCGCGGCCAGTTGGGCGTGGCGATCCAGAATGTCGATCGCGAGTTCGCCAAGAACCTCGGCCTGGATCGCAGCGTCGGCGCTCTGGTCAGCTCGGTCACGCCGGACAGCGCCGCCGACAAGGCGGGCATCAAGGTCGGCGACGTGATCCTTGCGCTCAATGGCACCGAAATCCTGCAATCGTCCGATCTGCCGCCACTGGTGGGCAATACCGCGCCCGGTGCCAAGGTGAACCTGCGCGTGCTGCGCGACGGCAAGACGCGCGACGTCGCTGCGGTGCTGGGCGAGGTGCCGAGTGACGACACTGCCGCAACCGGCAACAGTTCATCCAGCGCCAACGGCAGCTCCGGCCCACTGGGGCTGGTGGTGAAGACCCCGAGCGCGGACGAGCGCGAGCAGTTGGGTCTGGGCGCCAACGAGGGTGTGCTGGTATCGCGCATCAGCGGCGAAGCCGCGCAGCGCGCCGGGTTGCGCGCCGGCGACGTGATTCTCCGCGTCGGCCGCACCGCGGTGGCCAGCGCCAAGGAGTTCACCGAGGCCGTCAAAGATGTCAAGGTCGGCGACACCGCGATGCTGCTGGTCCGGCGCGGCGAGCAAACTCAGTTCGTGGCGGTGACGCCGCGTAAGGGGGATTGAGGGCGGGACTCGGGGCTCGGGACTCGGGGCTCGGGACTCGGGACTCGGGACTCGGGACTCGGGACTCGGGACTCGGGACTCGGGACTCGGGACTACAAGCTTGCGAACTTTCGCTTTGAGCATTTGCCTTGGCTTTTCCGAGTCCCCAGTCCCCAGTCCCGAGTCCCGGCTTCATCAAGCCCCGTTCCCGGCCCCATCGAGCCCCCACCCCCGCTTGTGCGATAATTCGCGGTTCACCACCAGACGGCCGTTCGCGCCGGCCGAGCCCATGCAGCATATCCGTAATTTTTCGATCATCGCCCACGTCGATCACGGCAAGTCCACGCTGGCCGATCGCATCATCCAACTGTGTGGCGGCCTCGAGGCGCGCGAGATGGAGGCGCAGGTGCTCGACTCCAATCCGATCGAGCGCGAGCGCGGCATCACCATCAAGGCACAGTCGGTGTCGTTGCCGTACACCGCGCGCGACGGCAAGACCTATCAGCTCAACTTCATCGATACCCCCGGCCACGTCGATTTCAGCTACGAGGTGAGCCGCTCGCTGGCCGCCTGCGAGGGCGCGCTGCTGGTGGTCGATGCGGCGCAGGGCGTCGAGGCGCAGTCGGTCGCCAACTGCTACACCGCGGTCGAGCAGGGGCTGGAAGTGGTGCCGGTGCTGAACAAGATCGACCTGCCCACCGCCGATGTCGACAAGGTCAAGGCGGAGATCGAGGCAGTGATCGGCATCGATGCCACCGATGCTGTGGCGATCAGCGCCAAGACCGGCCTGAACGTGGTCGAGGTGCTGGAGGCGATCGTGCAGCGCATCCCGCCGCCGAAGCCGCGCGACACCGATCGTTTGCAGGCGCTGATCATCGATTCGTGGTTCGACAACTACCTGGGGGTGGTATCGCTGGTGCGGGTGATGCAAGGCGAGATCGTGCCCGGCGACAAGATCATGGTGATGTCCACGGGACGCACGCATCTGGTCGACAAGGTGGGCGTGTTCACTCCCAAGCGCAAGGATCTGCCCAAGCTGGGTGCCGGCGAGGTGGGTTGGGTCAACGCCTCGATCAAGGACGTGCATGGCGCGCCGGTGGGCGACACGTTGACCTCGGCGTCGCTGCCGGCCGACAAACCGCTGCCGGGCTTCCAGGAGATGAAGCCGCGCGTGTTCGCCGGCCTGTTCCCGGTGGAGTCGGACGACTACCCGGCGCTGCGCGAGGCGCTGGAAAAGCTGCGGCTGAACGACGCCGCGCTGCGCTTCGAACCGGAAAGCTCGGAGGCGATGGGCTTTGGTTTCCGCTGCGGCTTCCTCGGTATGCTGCATCTGGAAATCGTGCAGGAACGGCTGGAGCGCGAGTACGACCTCGATCTGGTCACCACCGCGCCGACCGTGGTCTACGAACTGCTCCTGACCGATGGCACCGTCGTCAGCCTGGACAACCCTGCCAAGCTGCCGCCGGTCAACAAGATCGAGGAAATCCGCGAGCCGATCATTCTCGCCACCATCCTCACCCCCCCGGACTATGTCGGCAACGTCATCACTCTGTGCGAGGAAAAGCGCGGCGCGCAGCAGGGCATCCACTATCTCGGCAGCCAGGTACAGATCATCTATGAACTGCCGATGGCGGAGGTGGTGCTGGATTTCTTCGACCGGCTCAAGTCGGTCAGCCGCGGCTATGCCTCGCTCGATTACCACCTGCTGCGCTTCGATGTCGGTCCGTTTGTGCGTCTTGACACATTGATCAACGGCGATCGGGTGGACGCGATGAGCCTGATCGTGCATCGTGCTCAGGCAGACCGCCGTGGCCGCGAGATTGCCGAGAAGATGCGCGAACTGATTCCGCGGCAGATGTTCGACGTGGCGATCCAGGCCGCGGTGGGTTCGCAGGTCATCGCCCGTACCACGGTCAAGGCGATGCGCAAGAACGTGCTGGCAAAGTGCTACGGCGGCGACGCCACGCGCAAGAAGAAGTTGCTGGAAAAGCAGAAGGCCGGCAAGAAGCGCATGAAGCAGGTCGGGCGGGTGGAGATTCCGCAGGAAGCCTTCCTCGCGGTATTGCAGATCGACAACAAATGAGCCTGAGGGATCGGGCAAGAGGAAGCGCGAGTGAAGATTGACTTTGCCTTGGTTCTGACGGTGCTATCCGCCGTTACCGGCCTGATCTGGCTGATCGATGCGCTGTTCTTCGCCAAGGCGCGCAAGGCGCGCGCGCCGGAGCCGGTGCCGGCGACCGGCAACGAAGTGCCGGTTCCGCTGGTGGTCGAATACGCGCGCTCGTTCTTTCCGGTGATCTTCGCGGTGTTGCTGGTGCGCTCGTTCCTGGGCGAGCCGTTCCGCATTCCCTCCAGCTCGATGATGCCGACCCTGCTGATCGGCGACTTCATCCTGGTCAACAAATTCGCCTACGGGTTGCGCCTGCCGGTGCTCAACTCGAAGGTGATGGAAATCGGCGAGCCCAAGCGTGGCGACGTGGTGGTGTTCCGCTTTCCCGGTCGCGGTCCCACCGATCCCATGAAGGGCGACGATTTCATCAAGCGCGTGGTCGGGCTGCCGGGCGATCGCATCGAATACCGCGGTAAGCAGATATTCGTCAACGGCGAGGCCATCGCGCAGGTTCAGGATGGGCTTTACATCGGCGAGCGCAGCGGCCGCGACAGCACCGGCGCGCGCCTGCTCGACGAAACCCTCGGCACTCACAAGCACCGCGTTCTGCATCGCGACAACATATCGCGCGGCGACGGCGCCTTCGACGTGCCGGCCGGGCACTATTTCGTGATGGGCGACAACCGCGACAACAGCGACGACGGCCGCTTCTGGGGTTTCGTGCCGGAGGGTAATCTGGTGGGACGCGCGTTCGCAATCTGGATGAGCTGGGACGGTGGCCCGGTGTTCTCGCGCATCGGCACCGTGGTCGAGTAGAGTAGCGCTGCGCGGCCCGGTCCCTGTCAGTCGCAGTGGCGCGATGGGGTCCGTACGGTACGTCCCGGCGGGGTTTGCAGACGGAGTGAACAACCATGAAGATGCAACGTGGCATCACATTCATCGGCTTTCTGATGGTGTTGGTGGTGGTCGGCTTCTTCGCCTATGCGGCGATGCGTCTGGTACCGGTCTATACCGAGTACTTCAGCGTGGTCAAAGCCATGAAGGCGGTGGCCGGCGAAGTCGGGGTGGCCAACAAGCAGCCCGGCGACATCCGCGTCATGCTGCTGCGTCACTTCGACATCAGCTACGTCGATTCGGTACGCCCCAACGACATCCGCATTTCGCGCGACCGTAACCCCAGCATCAACATCCGCTACGAAGTCCGCAAACCGTTCGTGTCCAACATCGATCTGGTGGTCAGCTTCGACCACAGCGAAACGCTCAACCGGGGTGCCGGTGAGTGATGCGATCGGCGGATATCGGTTCGCCGACTCCCGCCTGCTGGCGCAGGCGCTGACCCATCGCAGCGTCGGTGCCCGCAACAACGAACGTCAGGAGTTCCTCGGTGATGCCATGCTCAACTTCATCGCCGCCGAGGCGCTGTATTCGCGCTGGCAGCGCGCCGACGAAGGCGCACTGACGCGCGCGCGCGCCGAGTTGGTGCGCGAGTCCACCCTGGCGCGTCTGGCGCGCGGTCTCGGTCTGGGCGAGAAGATGACGTTTGGCCCTGGCGAGATGAAGAGCGGCGGTCATCGTCGCGATTCGATCCTCGCCGACGCTTTCGAAGCCGTGGTGGCGGCGATATACGCCGACGCCGGCTTCGAGCGCTGCCGTGAGGTGGTGCTGGGTTGGTTGGAGCCGGAAATTGCGGCGCTGCCGGTCGGCAAGGTGCAAAAGGATCCCAAGACGCGCCTGCAGGAATGGTTGCAGGGGCGCTCGCGGGCGCTGCCCGCCTATCTGCTGGTGGATACCCGCGGCGAGGACCACGCCAAGGAGTTCGAAGTGCGCTGCAGCGTGTCCGATATCGGGTTCGAAGCCACCGGTGTTGGGCAATCGCGACGCCAGGCGGAACAAAATGCCGCACAGGCGATGCTCGCACACCTGGAGAATGGACATGACTGAACCGTATCGCGCCGGTTACGTAGCGGTGGTGGGGCGCCCCAACGTCGGCAAGTCCACCCTGGTCAATGCGCTGGTGGGGGTCAAGATCAGCATCGTCTCGGCCAAGCCGCAGACCACCCGCCATCGGATGCTGGGTATCGCCAGTTCGGATGCCGGGCAACTGGTGCTTGTGGATACGCCAGGCATTCATCGCGAGCAGGGCAATGCCATGAGCCGGCATCTCAACCGCGCCGCGCGCGGCGCCTTGCCCGACGTGAATGCGGCGTTGCTGGTCATCGAGGCGGGCCGCTGGCACGCGGAAGACAGCCTGGCCTACGAGGCGCTCGTCCGTTCCGGGGTGCCCTGCGTGCTGGCGATCAACAAGATCGACCGTATCAAGGACAAGACCACATTGCTGCCGTTCATCGCCGAGCATACCCACGGCCGCGATTTCGCCGCGGTGCATCCGATCTCGGCGTTGCAAGCGAAGGGTCTGGACGCGCTACGCGCCACCTTGCTGCGGCTGATGCCGGAATCGGCGCCGGTGTTCGACGAGGACGAGATCACCGACAAGAGCCAGCGCTTCCTCGCTGCCGAACTGGTGCGCGAGCAGTTGATGCAGCGACTCGGCGAGGAGGTTCCATACTCGGCCACGGTGGAGGTGGAGCGTTTCGAGGAAGATGGCGCGCTGCTGCGGATCGCGGTGGTGGTGTGGGTGGCGCGCGAAGGGCAGAAGCCGATCGTGATCGGCAAGGGTGGCGAGCGCCTCAAGGCGATCGGCCGTTCCGCGCGCGAGGGCATGGAGCGTCTGTTCGGGCGCAAGGTGTTCCTCGAAATGTGGTGCAAGGTGCGTGAGGACTGGGCCGATGACGAGGCCGCGTTGCGCCGCTTCGGCTATTCCGAATAACTGCCGGCACAGGCGGGTCGGCATGGCATCGTCATGCGGATAAGCGCGCAACCGGCGTGGGTGCTGCATCTGCGGCCATGGCGCGAGACCAGCGCGCTGGTGGAGCTGTTCACCCACGAACACGGCCGCATCGGCGCCATCGCGCGCGGCCTGCGCGGACCGCGCCAGCAGCCGCTGCGCGCCGCCTTGCAGGCGTTCACGCCATTGCGCATCGCCTTTCATCAGTCCGGCGAACTGGCCACGCTGGGCGCGGTGGAGGCCACCGCTGCGGCGCAGCCGTTGGTCGGCGACGCGGTGCTGGCCGGCCTGTATCTCAACGAATTGCTGCTGCGCCTCACCGTGCGCGGCGATCCTTGCGCTGCGTTGTTCGTGCGATATTCCGCCGCGCTCGACGCCCTCGCTACGGATGGATGTGAGAAAGGCGGGCTAGCCTGGACGCTGCGACGTTTCGAACGCGATCTGCTGGCCGAGCTGGGCTACGCGCTGGCCTGCGATTGCGACGAGGACGGAGAGCCGCTGGAGCCGCAAGCCGGCTATTGGGTCGATCCCGAACGCGGCGCACGACGTGCCGCGCCGGGTCAGGAAGGCGACGTGCGCGGCGCCGCGTTGTTGGCGCTGGCGCATGATCGCGTACCCGACGCCGCAGCGTTGCGGTCGTTGCGCCGCCTGTTGCGCAACCACATCGGTCGCCTGCTCGACGGCCGGCCGTTGCGCTCCTGGGATTTGCTGGGCGAACTGGCGGACGCGCGCCGGCCGTCGGCGTGAGCGGCGCAGGCTCCGGTGTGAGCGTGTCGATGCGCGACGGCTTCGCCCACGCCCACTGACGCGCGTTCGCGCTATCGCAGCAAGCGTGCGCATTCCGTGGCGAAGTGGCCGCGCGTCGCGCTGTCGCTCGGTGTCTGCGCCAATGCCTGTGTGGCGCGCAGCAAGGCGCTGGCGCCGACGAAGGCGCAACTCCCCTTGAGCCGGTGCAGCGACGCCCTGGCGCCGTCTATGTCGTCGGCAGCCAGCGCTTGCAGAATGCGCTCGCGTAGACCCGGCAGTTCGGCGAGGAACAGCTCGCGCAGCGCGTCGCGGGTGCGGGCGACGCCGCCGGCGGCGGACAGTGCATGCGCTTCGTCCCACTCGCCATTGCCGGCCATCGGACGTGCGCATCGGGTCAGCATCGAGCGCGTGGTGGCGTGCAGCGTCTGGGCCGACAAAGGCTTGACCAGCACCTCGGCAAAGCCCGCCGCGAGCAGTTCGCGGCGTCGCCCGGGCTGCGGGTCTGCGGTGAGCACGAGTGCCGGTGTCGCGTCCCCTGATGCGCGCCGCTCGGTCAGCAGCGTCGCGCTGTCGCCGTCGGGCAGACGGGCGTCGAACAACCACAGATCGTACGATTGCACCGTCATGGCCGCGCGCGCCTGCGTCAGCGTCTCCACCGCGTCGACCCGCGCAGGTAGCGTGCCCAGCACCTCGTGCAGGAACATCCGGCTGGGTGGGTCGTCTTCGAGCAGCAGCAGGTGGGGCAGGGCGTCCATTGAACCCGTTCGTCGGGATGCGGCAGCGCGCGGTAGCGGCTATGCTCGCACAATGCGAAGTTCGCCGAGCGCGTTCAAGCTGCTGTTGCTGATGGTGTCGTTGCTTGCCGGCGGTACGGGCGCGGCGCGCACCTTGCGCGTGGACGTCGATCGCATGGTCACCGCGGTGGCCGAACTGCAGAACTTGCAAGCAGTGCTCGTCTGGCCGGATGGCGCCAGCAGCGGCCAGTTGCAGGTATCGATCGGCCGGGCGTCCGCAGCGGCGCTGGGTTATCGCTTCGACACGTTGCACTGGCAATGCGAGCTGCGGCGCGAGGGCGAGAACTATGTCTGCGCCGGTGCGGTGCGTTCGGCGCAGGGCAAACTGCCTAGCTTGCGACTGGCGCTGTCGCTGGCCGCCACCGACGTGCAGTTGGCGGGCGGCAAGGCACGGATCACGCTGCTGCGCGATGCCGCCACGCCCGACACCACGCGCCTGATCCTGAGCAAGGTGCCGGCGACGTGGTTGCGCGCGTTCATGGCCTCGCTGTGGAGCGATGGCCGCTTCGGCAAGGGTGCAGTCGATGCCGACTTTCAGGTGAATGCCGCCGATGCCGCGCCATTGACGGTGAGCGGCCCGCTCAGCGTGTCGGCGCTATCGTTCGATACACCGGATGGGTCGATCGCCGGCGAAGGGCTGGGCGCGCGGGCGAAGCTGGAATTTTCCTTGCAAGAGCAGACCACTCGCATCGCGCTCTCGGGGACGCTACGTGGCGGCGAATTGCTGGTGTCGAGCCTGTACGTGCCGCTGCCGGCGCAGCCGGTGCAGGTGGCGCTGGTGGCCGAGCAGCGTGGCAACGCCGGATGGCGCTTGCACGACCTGCGCTGGGACGATCCCGGCGTGCTCGCGGTGAGCGGCGCGGTGACGCTGGGCCCGGAGCTGAATCCGGTAGCAGCCGATCTTGCGGTGCGCAGCGACGCCCTGCACGAACTGGCGCCGCGCTACCTGAGCGGGCCGCTCGGTCTGGCCGGTCTGACCGGGCTGCGGTTGTCCGGCGGCGTGCGCGCCACGCTGAACTGGGATGGCAGCGGGCCGCGTGCGCTCGATCTGCAGTTGGACCGGATTGCGGCGGTTGCGCCGGATGGGCGGTTCGCGTTGGCCGGGGTGAGCGGTGCTGCCGGCTGGACCCGCGACGGCCCGCCCCGAGACGGCCGCATCGGCTGGGACGCGGCGGCGATCTACGGCCTGGGGTTCGGCGCCGCTTCGGCCACGTTGCGCAGTGCGAATCGCGAAATTACGTTGCTGGCGCCGGTGCAGGCGGACCTGCTGGGTGGGCGCTTCACCCTCACCCATCTCGCGCTCACCCCGCGACAGGGCGAGCAGGGCGCGCGCATCCGGCTGGGCATGGCGCTGGACGGGCTCGATCTGGGCAAGCTTTCGCAGCGGCTGGGGTGGCCGCCGTTTACCGGCACGATGGGAGGCGTGCTGCCGGACGCGCAGTATGCCGACAACCGGCTACGCCTTGACGGCGGCATCGCGATCCGCATGTTCGATGGCGAGGTGCGCATCGACGACCTGATCATGGAGCGCCCGTTCGGAGTGGCTCCGATGTTGGGCGCCAACGTCGCCTACGACAACCTCGACCTGCAGCCACTGACCGCCGCATTCGGCTTCGGCGAAATTACCGGCCGCCTCGACGGCACCGTGCGCAACCTGCGGTTGGTCGACTGGACTCCGGTGCAGTTCGATGCCGACTTCCATTCGCGCCCAGGCTTCAAAGGCAACAAACGCATCAGCCAGCGTGCCGTGCAGGACCTCTCGAACGTCGGCGGCAGCGGGCTGGTGGCCGGCTTGCAGAACACCGTGCTCAAGATGTTCAGCAGCTTCTCGTACTCGCGCCTCGGCCTGCAGTGCCGGCTGCGCGAGAACGTGTGTCAGATGGACGGGGTGGGTTCAGCAGGGCAGGGCTATACGATTGTCGAAGGTTCCGGCTTGCCGCGCATCACCGTGGTCGGCTTTGCCCGCCAGGTGGACTGGCCGGTGCTGCTGCAACGGCTCAAGGCGGCGACCGAGGGGCAGATGCCGGTGGTGCAATAGTGTCGCGTTGTGGGTTGTGGGTAAGCGTGGCGACGTCGATCCATAGCGTCGTCGGATTGCCGAAACCAATGATCCGTGCGGTCCGCTTTGCCTCATTCCGGGCGTGCATGGCAAATTTCATATCGCGTTTCGCAAGGAGAATCGCATGCGCAAGTGGCTCGTTTCCGTAGCAACCCTGGCAATGGCGCTTACCGCCTGCGTCACCATCAACGTGTATTTCCCGGCTGCCGAGGCGCAGCAGGCGGCCAAGGAGTTTGTGGAAAAGGTGATCGGCCCTGATGCCGCGCCCAGCGATGCCAAGTCGGCCGGCGACAATGGCGGCGGCATGGCGGTGCTGGACTTCTTCATCTCCAGCGCACACGCGCAAGCGGCCGACATCACCATCCGCACCCCGGTGATCCAGGCGATCCAGGACCGCATGGCGCAGCGCTATCAGGCGCGGCTGGCGCCGCTGGTGGGTGCTGGCGCGGTCGGCTTTGGTGCCGACGGTCTGCTGGTGGTGCGCGATGCGTCGGCGGTGCCGCTGAAGGATCGCGCCACGCTCAATCCGTTGGTGGCCGAAGAAAACCGCGATCGCAGCGCGGTCTACCGTGAAATCGCAGTCGCCAACGGTCATCCGGAGTGGGAAGCGCAGATCCGCCAGACCTTCGCCAAGCAATGGGTCGACAGCGCGCCGGGCGGTAGTTGGTATCAGGACGCGGGCGGCAACTGGAAGCAGAAGTAGGGCGGCGACGTCGGTTCCGCGTCGTTGGCGCTTGAACCGACCTACCGGAGCACATCACCTTCGCGCCCCGTAGGTCGGTTCAAGCCGCGAAGCGGTGGAACCGACTGTGGGTTGATGCGCGACGATATCGGGGTGGGTCGCTTGATTTCACGCGGCACGCGGCACGCGGTTCGCCCCTCGGTTCGCAGTGCGGCTGGGACGGGGTTGATGCTTGTCGCGGGTCTTCAAAAGGCAAGAGCTTCCACCCGCCTGCGGCGGGCGGCTTACTTTTTGTGGCGCAAAAAGTAAGCAAAAACGCCGCGCCGGACGCGCGCCGCCACGGCTCCTGCCGTGTCGGGCCCCTGCGCTTCTCGGCAGCCGCAGGCCGGCGCCGAACTCGCACATCCATGTGCTCAGACAGCGGCGCCTTTCCCCTGCGTCTGCCTGCGATGCTCGGCGCGCTCTATGGCGCCCTGTCGCTCTCGACCGCGCATCCATGCGCTACAGGTCTGCTTCTCCGTTTCATGCCGTCGCCACGACGCAATTTCGTTGCTGCGAGCTTGACATGCCTCGCGAGGGTGAGAGCCTTCCCCGAGTCCCGAGTCCCG
>JANRIF010000242.1:0-2818 GCA_033765245.1 Lysobacteraceae bacterium | reverse complement strand
GTAAGCATCCGGTGAACCCCGCCGCCCTGTCTGGCTACATGGCGGCTCCTGGCTTGGGTGGACCGCGCCCGTCCTTCCGCTCGTCGTCGATGATCTGCTTCAGGTTATCGATGCCGTCTTGGGTGAAAGCCGTGACGCCGTCTTCGCCAACACCGTAGACGTGCAGACAGCCATCCTCTGGGAAAATGTCGATGGAGAGATCGAACAGCCACCCCTCGTCTTCGCCGAGCAGGGCGGCGACATGGCTGATGGTGAACACGGCGGAAATCGCGGGCATGGTCAGGCGGCCTTGGCCTTGTTGGTCGGCACTCGGCCAGCCTGCCAGTTCCAGGGCAGCAGTTCGGCAACCCTGCTGGCCGGATGCGTGGCGATCCGGCTGAGCACATCGGCCAGCCACGCCTGCGGATCGACATCGTTCAGCTTGGCGGTGACGATCAGGGAATACATCGCCGCGGCACGCTGGCCACCGCGGTCGGACCCCGCGAACAGCCAGGACTTCCTACCGAGCGCGATGCCGCGCAGGGCGCGTTCGGCGGCGTTGTTCGAGAGGCAGACACGGCCGTCATCGAGGAACCGCGTGAACGCCGGCCAGCGCTTCAGCATGTAATCCATGGCGCGCGCCAGGTCGTGCGTGCGCGACAGCCTGGCACGTTGCTCTCGCATCCAGGTCTCGAACCCGGCGACCAGCGGTGCACTCGCAGCCTGGCGCACGGCACGCCGTTCCTCGGCACTCTGGCCATTGATGCCGCGCTCGATCTCGAACAGCGCGTCGATGCGCCGAACCGCCTCCAGTGCGATGGGCGAGATCACCCCGGCCGTCTTGCCCTCGGCCACGCGGCGCGCGTTCTGCGTCAGGTCCGCAAGGACAAAGAACGGCCGTCGCGCATGCACCCAGCAGGCCGCCTCCTGGATCGGCCCAGGCTGGCGGGCGGCATCGTAGAGCTTGCCATAGCCGCTGTAGGCGTCGGCCTGGAGCACCCCGGCATAGCCCGCCAGATGCTCCTGCGGATGCGCCCCGCCGCGGTCGCGCGAGTAGCGGAACATGGCCGCCGGGGCGGCTGTGCCGCCGAATGGTCGGTCATCGCGGACATAGACCCAACATCGTCCGACATCTGTCTTGCCGCTGGCCAGCACTGGCACGGTGGTGTCGTCGCCATGCAGCCGCTCGGCGGCCAGCACATGGGCATCGAGGCAGCGCGACAGCGGCGCCAGTGCCGCGCAGCAGGCGCCCACCTGGTCGGCGAGGGTCGACAGGCTGAGCGGCACGCCCTCCCGGGCATAGCGCTCGGCTTGCCGGTTGAGCGGCTGGTGCTGGCCGAACTTCTCGAACATGACCATCGCCAGCAGGCCGGGGCCGGCCCAGCCGCGCGGCGTCACGTGGAACGGCGCCGGCGCCTGGCTGACCTTCTCGCAGGCGCGGCAGGAAAACTTCTCCCGCACGTGCTGGATGACCTTCCAACTGCGCGGGATCACCTCGAGCGTCTCGGTGATGTCCTCGCCCAGCTTGCGCAGCCGGGCGCTGCCGCAGCACTGGCAGGCGGTGGGCGCGGGCTCCACCACCCGCTCACGCGGTAGATGCTCGGGAAAGGGCTGGCGCGCTGGGCGCCGGCGGGTGAATGGCGCGACCTGCGTGGTGCGCGCCGCAGCCTGTTCCCCGGCGATCTCGTCCTCGGTCGCCGAACTCGCCAGTTCGTCGAACCCCAAGGCTAGCTGGTCGAGAAGTCGCACCACACGCTCGGAGCGCTGCCCGTAGAGCTGGTGCTGCAGCTTGGCGATCTGCAGTTGCTGGTGCGCGATCAGCGCCTGATCGTCAGAGGCGCGCGCCCGTGCATTGGCCAGTTCCGCCTCGACCTGCGACGCCCGTGCGGTCGCCGCCAGCAGCGCGGCCTGGAGCGCGGCGATATCATCCGACGGGGTGGCGGCGGCGGTGGACACGGCGAGGATGGAATCATGCCTCGCCGCCTTTGGCACGGGAAAAAGGCGTTGGATGCCAGCGCTATCCCGCCACCTCCGGACGCCAGGTGCGCTGTGGGTTCCGCCAGTCAATACCGTCCAGCATGTAGGCCAGCTGCGCGCCGGAGATCGCCACGCAACCATCCGCCGGCGCGGGCCATATGAAGCGCCCCCGCTCCAGCCGCTTGGCGTAGAGCGACATGCCCAGCCCATCGTGCCAGACGATCTTGACCAAGTCGCCGCGGCGACCGCGGAACACGTAGAGATCCCCAGCATGCGGGTCGCGTCCGAGCGCCTGCTGCACCTGCAGCGCCAAGCCGTTCATACCACGCCGCATGTCGGTGTGGCCCACCGCGAGCCAGACCCGTACGCCCGAGGGGACCGGGATCATCCGCGCAGCGCCGCCAGCACCCGACGCAGCGCCGCGCTGTCCACCCTCTGCGGAACCCGTAGCGCCGTGCCGTCGGGCAGCACGATCTCGATGCGCTGATCAGCCTCGGCAGGCACGGGATCCACCTGCGGCGCCGCTGCGAATTCGGGCGCCGGCAGTTCCGCTACCATACGCATCGGCAGAAACGCCGCATCCGACACCACCAACTCGCCGCGCTGCTGCGCCGCCCGCCATTGCCAGAGCAGGCCACGACTGAGATCGTGCCGCCGCGCCACCTCGGCCACAGTCGTACCTGGCTCAGCCAACTCCGCCAGGATCCGCAACTTCTCCTCCGGCCGCCATCGCCGCCGACGCTCAACCCCGGTGATGATCTCCACCCTCGCCCCCGTCCTTACCGACGCTCTCAAGAGCGCCCGTACGAACACAGGACAGATTCACCCACGCCGCAGTAGGCGGCCGTCACCGGAGGGGTAC
>JANRIF010000239.1:0-3200 GCA_033765245.1 Lysobacteraceae bacterium | reverse complement strand
GACACCTCACGCCAGGTCAAGGTGCGGATCAGGCTGCGATGGCGCCATGGGTGGGCGATAGATGCCAGCAGTGGCGAGCTCAAGGCGACTCCAGACGCAAACGCGCAACGGCGCAGCCGCCAAGTTTACCCACTTCACCGCTGACCGATGCGCCGCTACAGCACGATCTAACCGCAGCGCACCTGTCGTACCCGGCCCTGTTCGTCGAGATCGATGGTCAGACGCGCCTCGTTGTATTCCATCGTCACCAGCATGCCGTACTCGATGACGCGCACCACGCGAGCGCCTGCGTCGCCGCGGGCGCGTTCGATCAGAGCGTCGTTGGGAATCTGGCCCAACGCCCATTGCGCCTTGCTGGCATCGCACGTCATGGCATCTTCCCTCACGGTGGCCGCTGCCGGGGCTTGGCTTGCGCTGGCGCACGCGGCGAGCGCCAGACCCAGTATCGGACTCCACCACGCCACCCGCATTCGCATCGGCCCGCCTCCGCTCGTTCCCCTGTCCAACGTCATCCTACGCCCTGCCGCGCCGCCCGCGCGGACACACCTCGCGGGCTCGCGCTACAATCGACGGCATTGCCCGCTGGGGCGTCATTGCCGCAACCAATGCCTGAAGACCCAAGTAGTAGCGTGCCGGAGCGCCGTTCCTGGCTCGATCGCCTCGGCCAGATGCTCTCCGGCGAAGCCCGCAATCGCGAGGACTTGCTGGAAGAGCTGCGCACCGCGCACGCCAACGGCCTGCTCTCCGCCGACACCCTGAAGATGATCGAGGGTGCGATCGCGGTATCGGACCAGCAAGTCAGCGATGTGATGCTGCCGCGCGCGCAGATCGTTGCGATCGATGTCGATGCGCCGATGCCGGAGGTGATCGCCACCGTGGTCGAGTCCGGCCATTCGCGCTTCCCGGTGCATGGTGAGGACCGCGACGACATCCTCGGCGTGCTGCTGGCGAAGGATCTCCTGCGCGCATTCGCCAGCCCCACCGCGCCGCACGGCGTGCGCGATCTGTTGCGTCCGGCGGTGCTGATTCCGGAATCCAAGCGCCTGAACGTGTTGCTCAAGGAATTCCGGCAGTCGCGCAACCATATGGCGATCGTGATGGACGAGTACGGCGGCGTCGCCGGGCTGGTCACGATCGAGGACGTGCTGGAGCAGATCGTCGGCGAGATCGACGACGAACACGACGATGCCGAGGGCAGCTCGACGCAGATCGCGGCGCTGGCCGACGGCCAGTTCCGCGTCGACGCGCTTACCCCGATCGACCAGTTCAACGCGCATTTCGGCAGCGAGTTGCCGGACGACGACTACGACACCATCGGCGGTCTGGTCACCGACGCCATCGGCCATCTGCCCGAGCCGGGCGAGGAACTGACGCTCGGCAATTTCCACTTCCGCGTGGCCGGCGCCGATGCCCGCCGCGTCCACGCCTTCACGGTGGCGGTGTTGCCAGGTGATTGAGCACCGCATCCGGCTGTTGCCGGCAACATGGTGGCTTGGCCTGCTGTTGGCGTCGTTCGCCGCCACTGCAGCGCCGCGCATCGGCCTGGTCACGATGGACCCGGGCGAGACCTATTGGGAGCGCTTCGGCCACAACGCCATCCTGGTGGCCCCCGAGGATGGCAGCGAGCCGCTCCTGTACAACTACGGCTACTTCGATTTCGACGAACCGGGCTTCCTGCTGCGCTTTGCGCGCGGCGACATGCGCTATCGCCTGGTGGAAATTCCGCTCGCCGAGGACCTGGCCTACTATCGCGACGTCGGCCGTGGCGTGGATCTGCTGTGGCTGGACGTCGCGCCCGATAAGGCGCAGCGGCTCGCCGAATTCCTGCAATGGAACGCGCGCCCCGAGAACGCCGGTTATCGTTACGACTATTTCACCGACAACTGCGCCACCCGCGTGCGCGACGCGCTTGACGACGCTCTCGATGGCGCCCTGCGACGGCAACTGAGCGGGCGCTCGCATGGCCTCACCTACCGCGACGAAGCGCTGCGCCTGGGCGCACCGGTGGCGTGGATGGCGCTCGGCATGCACATCGGCATGGGGCCGTTCGGCGACCGCCCGTTGTCGCTGTGGCAGGAGGCGTTCGTGCCGATGCGGCTGCGCGAAGACCTGCGCGAAGTGCTCACCGCCGAAGGCCATCCGGTGATCGTCGCCGAGCAGACGCTCAACGTCGCACGGCTGCCGCCCGAGCCGCTGGACCCGCCGCGCTGGCGCACCGGCTTCCTGGCCGCGGGATTGGCGCTGGCCGCCGCGTTCGCCGGGCTGCAGCGGTGGCGACCACGGATCGCCGCCGGATTGGCACTGGCCTGGTGGTCGCTGCTGGCGTTGAGCGGGCTGGGTCTGGCCGCGTTGTGGGGCCTGACCAGTCACGTCGCCGCATTCGGCAACGAAAATCTGCTGCTGTTCAACCCGCTATGCCTGCTCCTGCTGCCCGGCGCCTTCGCATTGGCGCGCGGCCGCGAGGCGGGGCGCGGATTCCGTCGCGCGCTGATGCTGATCGCGGCACTGGCCGGCATCGCGGTGTTCCTCAAGCTTCTGCCGTTCCGGGTGCAATCCAACGGCGACTGGATCGCCCTGGTGCTGCCGCTGCAGGCGCTGCTGGCGCTGACCTACCGTCAGCGCCCTGGCGCCTGACTCGCCGCCGCCGGGACGGGTCGCCGCCCCGGCGCAGGCCGCACGTTATTTTTTTGCCAACTGCGCGGCGATTTCCTTGCGCAGCTCGGCCGCCCACAGCGGCGCGATCCGCGCCGCCTTGGCGCCGTTGCCCTGACTGGCGTCGATGGCAGCGACGTGGCGCCGGCTCGGCGCGAACTGGCGCGCGTTGCGATCGAACACCACATTGCCCTTGGCATCGAGCAGGAACAGCCCCGGCGTACCGCGCACCTGCCACTGCGGCGCCAGCGCGTCGCCGTTGAGCAGCACCTGGAAATCGTAGCCGTTGTCCTGGATCACCGGCTTCCAGTCGTCGGCGCCGTCTTCCCACAGGTCGATCGCCACCACTTCGATGCGCTCGCTGCCGTACTGGTCGAGCATGCTTTGCAGATGCGGCATCAGCGCTTTGCAGTACGGGCACCAGCTCGCCCAGAACAACACCACGGTGGGCTTGCCGGCCGCCAGCTCGGCCAAGGTGCGGGATTTACCATCCGGACCCAGCAGCGATACCGCCGGTGCCGGGCGCCCTTCCATCCCGGCCGCCTGTG
>JANRIF010000200.1:0-1902 GCA_033765245.1 Lysobacteraceae bacterium | reverse complement strand
TTCGCGCATCAGCGCTTCGGCGCCGGCGCGGTCGAGCTTGCGATTGGCCTTGATCACGTCGGCATCCACCGACAGGCGGCGCAGCGACGACATCGACATCGCACGCGACTTGCCGGCGCGCGACAGCGACTGCACGCGGCTGGTGGTGTTGGTGTACTCGCTGCTGCCATCGCGATACTTGACGATGAAGCGGTCGTACTTGCCACCGGCCTGCAGGGCCGAGGTGTCGATACGATCGGCGGCAAGGGCGCCGAACGATGCGGACAGGGCAACGGCGGTCGCCATTGCGAGGGCTACCGGACGCGGATGGACGCGCCCCACTTTCATGGTCTTCTTGGTCACGGATGGTTTTCCAGGATGGGTTGAACCAGACCACGCGCCGACGATGGGCCGTGGCATGACAGGACGACAGGTGTGCATCCACCAGAAAACAGCTCCCCCAACCCTCCGGCATCTACCTGAAGGCGCACATCCTGTGCCGCTCTGGACTTGCCCGAGGCCCCCTGCCCCGCGCGGATACGACATTCCCCCCATCGCCGCTGTGTACGACATCACAGTTCACGTCGCCACACAGCGAGATCGACCGTAGCAGAGCACTTTCGGCGCGTCAACGGAAAATCTCCGTAAAACATATGGTTGCAAATGAAACCAACTCGATGGCACGCGGATTCCGCCCCCATCTCTGCACGATCAATCACATAGCCCGCAGGCGAGGCACACGCGCACGCCAACCGCGCCGCCAACATGAGCCGACAGAGCACACCAATTGCTGCGCCGCACCTAGTTTTTGCGAATGGCCCGGTGGACTGGCAAGCACCGAGCACGCGCGCGATGTGTCCGCCAGCACCGCGTGGCGGCTTGTCGCGCAATCGATCAAACGACATCGTGGCGTCGAGCGCGCCACACCCGTGCGATCCGGCCGCAGCGGTCAGCACGCATTGCCGTTCAACCAACCAAACGAACGGCGTCAGGTCAGAACATGCCCGTTTCCAGCCGCGCCGATTCGGACATCATGTTCTGGTTCCAGGGTGGATCGAACACCAGATCGACGTCGGCTTCGACGATGGTCGGAATCAGTTCGAGCTTGTTCGACACGTCCGCCACCAGGATCTCACCCATGCCGCAACCTGGCGCGGTCAGGGTCATGCTGATGTGCACGCGGCGCTTGCCGCCCTCGGTGCGCTGAAGTTCGCAGCCGTACACCAGCCCCAGCTCGACGATATTGACCGGAATCTCCGGGTCGTAGCACGTGCGCAATTGCTCCCAGACCAAGCGCTCGACGTCCTCGTCGCTGGCATCGGGCGGCAACACCGGCTGCACCAGCGGCTCCTTGCCGATCGCATCGGCATCGATGCCGGCGATCCGGAACAGGTTGCCGTCGACGAACACCGTGAAACTGCCGCCCAGCGACTGTGTGATGTAGCCGACCGTGCCGGCCGGCAGCGTCACCTCGTCGCCTTGCGGTACCAACACCGCCGGGCAATCGCGTGCGAATTTGATCGGTTCACTGGTGCGCGAATAATTCACGAGGCTTTCGTCGGCGCGTGGGAACCCGTATTTTAGCCTGATGCCCGAATCCCCGTCGCAACACGCACCTCAGGCCGCCCGCTGGTGGCTTTCCATCGTATCCAGTCTGGCCGCCGCGCTTGGGGTGGCGGCGATCTGGGCGGCGCTGTCGGTGGCGCTGCACAGCACTGTGGCCTGGATGGCACTGCTGGCCGCGCTCGATGTGATCGGCGTACTCGCGCTCACCGGGCTGGCCGCCAGCCGCGCACGTGCCGTGCTGGCAGGGCTGGCGACCACACTCAGCCTGACGCTGGCCTGGTGGTTCATCGCCGCTGCGCAGATGGCTCGCGCGATGGGCCTGCATCCATTCGTGTCACTGCAACGGATGGGTTCCAG
>JANRIF010000188.1:0-17051 GCA_033765245.1 Lysobacteraceae bacterium | reverse complement strand
ATCGACGCGCGCCGGCAAATCTGCGAACCTCGCCGTTCGCCATCCCAAGGCCTCTTCGCGCCCATGCTCAAACTGCTCGCCCTGCTGTTCGGCGCACTCAAGTTCGGAAAATTCGGCGGCACCCTCGTGACCATGGTGCTGTCGATGGGCGCCTATGCGCTGATGTTCGGCTGGCGCTTTGCCGTGGGCTTCGTACTGCTGATCCTGGTGCATGAAATGGGGCATTACCTGGCCGCGCGCCAACGCGGGCTGGCGGTGGGGGCGCCCACCTTCATTCCGTTCGTCGGCGCGTGGGTACAGCTCAAGCACATGCCGCACGACGCCGAAACCGAAGCCTATGTCGGCATCGCGGGGCCGGTGCTGGGCTCGGCGGCGGCGTTGGCGCTGTATTTCACCGCGCAGTCCAACGGCAGCCACTTGCTGCTGGCGCTGGCGTATTCGGGGTTCTTCCTCAACCTGTTCAACCTGATTCCGCTCAAGCCGCTCGATGGCGGCCGCATCACCGCCATTGTCTCGCCACGCATGTGGGTGATCGGCATACCAGTGCTGGTGGCGCTGTTCGTCTGGCGCCCGAGCCCGATGCTGATCCTGATCGCGCTGTTGGCGCTGCCACAGGCATGGCGCAATCTGCGCGGCGGCGATGAAGGCGACCCGGCGCTGGTACAGGTACAGGCACCACTCGCCAGCCGTGTCGGCTACGGCCTGTTCTACCTGGGGCTGGCCGCCACCCTGGCCATACTCACCACTACCGTGCATACCCGCCTGCAGGCGGTCATCTGAGCAGTCCGACAAGGAGCCAACATGCGTTACCTCATTTCCGCGCTCGTGCTGCTGCTGGGCGCCGTACCCGCCGCCGCACAGCAGTCCTCCATCCCGTCCGAACCGCAGCCCGAGGCGGTGGAAACCAGCGCGGCCGCGCAGTTTGAGGCCTCGCTGCACTACCGCCACGGGCAAGTGGAACTTCCGGGCGGCATCGCCACCTTGAACCTGCCGGAAGGCTTCAAATACCTCGGGCCGGACGATGCCCAGAAAGTCATCGAGAAAGCCTGGGGCAACCCTGATGGTTCCGGCACCCTGGGCATGCTGTTTCCGGAGCCCTACGGCGTCACCGATCCCGCCTCCTGGGGCGTGGTGATCACTTATGAAGACGATGGTCACGTCTCCGATGCCGATGCCAACGAGATCGACTACGGCGAGTTGCTGGAGCAGATGCGCGAGTCCACCGAGCAGGCCAATGCCGAGCGAAGCAAACAGGGCTTCGAGCCGGTGCAACTGGTCGGCTGGGGCGAGACGCCGAGCTACGACAAGGCCAACCACAAGCTGTATTGGGCCAAGCAACTCAAGTTCGGTGATGCCGCGGTGGACACCCTCAACTACAACATCCGCGTGCTCGGCCGCGAAGGCGTGCTGGTGCTCAACGCCGTCGCCAACATCGATCAACTCGCCGACATCAAGCCACAGATGAACGAGGTGGTGGACTTCACCGACTTCACCGCCGGCAACCGTTATCAGGATTACCAGGAAGGCACCGACAAGACCGCCGCCTATGGCCTCAGCGCCCTGATCGCCGGTGGCATCGCCGCCAAGACCGGTCTGCTGGCGAAGCTGCTGGCCTTGTTGATCGCCGGCAAGAAGCTGGTGCTACTGGCGGTAGTGGGCGCCGGCGCAGCGCTGCGCAAGTGGTTCACCGGCAAACGCGACCGCGACTCCGGCCGCACCATGTGAAGTGCACCTGCAGCATGACCATCCCGTGTCACTCGCCTACACTCGGCGCGCGCCAGACCGGCGCGCACGTGGGGAGAACGTGTCAATGAAACCCAAGATCGTACTGGTGGGCGGGCTGGTGCATTACGTGACGGCGTTCGTCGCCAGCATGTTGACCGCGATGGTCACCCATCAAGGCATACTGGAGGACGTGTACAAGGCGACCACGACGTTCTGGCGGCCCGAACTGCGTATCGAGCCGCCCGACATGGCGGCGCTGATGCCGCTGTGGATCACCACCGGCTTGCTGGTCAGCTTCGTTACCGCGGCCATTTACAGCGTGTTCCGCAGCGCACTGAACGGTCCCGGCTGGCAACGCGGCCTGAAATTCGGCTTCGCCACCGGCCTGTTGTACGCCGGCATGCATGCCAGCCTTTACGGCGTGTTCGACCTGCCCGCCTTCATCTGGCTGGTATGGGCGTTGGAGGGCATCGTGCTGGCCGTGCTGGCTGGCGCCGCGCTCGGTGCGGTGGCGCAAAAACTGGACTGAACTGTCCCTGCACGACGCCGCGTACGCGCTTGGATGAAGCGTGACGCGGCGTCGTGTGGTCGATCTGGCTCCCGTTCGACACCAGGCCCGACCCAATCAGACGACATGGCGGCTTCGTTGCTGCGCTCAATCCGTCTCCACATCCTCCACTCGATCGATACGGCCGTCGACCATGATCACCAGTCGGGTGTCGCGTGAGTCGGGCTTGGGGTAGCGCCATTCTTCGTAGCGCAACGGCTGGGTGTAGGCGTAGCCGTAGGGGGTGTAGTAGGCGTTGTCGCGGTAGCGCAAATGGCGCGCCGCGGGCGGGCCGCAGCGCAGCACCAGTTCGCCTTCGCGGGTGCCGCGCAGGAAGGCGATGTCGTTGCATTTGTTGCCGAGGCGAGTGAGTCCGTAGCCGAGACTGTCGATCCGCTGCAGGCGGCCGTCGACGAATACCAGGTGCTGCACCAGCGAGCCGGGGCCGAAGTTGTAGTACCAGCCCTGCACCTGCTGCACGGCCCGCCGCACCAAGGGGCCGTTGGCGTCGGTGATCACCATGTTGCTGTCGTCGCTGATCCAGTAGGGCTCGCCGCAGCGCTCGCGCACCTGGAAGTCGTAATCGCCGGTTTCGATCACGCGGCCTTTGCAACGCAGTGCGATGGCATCACCAGCGGCAAGCAGCAGCACGAGGGCCAACAAGGCGTGAATCCGGGGAAGCGCGATCATCGAATCCTTCTCCAACGCCACGGGTGACTGGCCCTGCGATCGTCACATTGAAGCAGAATCCCGCGATGCCGCGCCTGAATGGCGGTGCGCGCGCGCAACTGCGCGTTGCTACGGGCCGCGACACCCGCTGAGTATGAGTTTCTGGCCGGGCCGGATCAGGTAACGCGGGGCGCGGATGGCGTTGGCGGCCGCAAGCGATTTGGGACTGGAGCAGCGGTTGCGGCGGGCGATGCTGGCGAGGGTGTCGCCGCTGCGCACGGTGTAGCGTCCGACCGCCACCGCGACCTGCACCGGCGGCGGGTTGGCGCGACGGGCGCTGGCGAGGTCCTTGGCGAGCGCGGCCTGCGGGCCCTGCACGCAGCGATCGCGATACAGCGGCAGTACCACGGCTGGCACCTGCAATTCGGTGCCGGCGGGAATCGCGGTATGCGCCTCGTAACGCGGGTTGAGATTGCGCAGCGGGCGGAACCAGCCGTCCCGGTTGCCGTCGTTGCCCAGGCAGATCGCCAGTTCGTTCATCGACGTGGCAGATTCCAATTTCACCATGGCGGGAGCGGCGTCGACTTGCGGGAATTGCAGGCCGTAGCGATCCGGGTGCAGGAACAGCCACGCCGCCGCCAGCACCATCGCCACGTAGTCGCGTGTTTCCGGTGGCAGTTGCGCGTACACCTTGCGGTTCCAGAAGCCCTTGCCGCCGCTGGCGCGATACAGCCGCCCGACCCGGCCCTCGCCGCCGTTGTACGCGGCCAACGCCAGTTCGAGGTTGTGATTGAACTCGCCGAAGCGATCATTGAGGTAACGCACGTTGGCGCGCGCCGCCAGTTGCGGGTCGAAACGGGTGTCGAAGCCGCCGACCTGACCCAGGCCGTAGCGCAGGCCGGTGGCGTACATGAATTGCAGCGGGCCACTGGCGCCCGCGCGCGAGACCGCATGCACACGCCCGCCGGATTCCTTGGCGAGGATGCCGAACAGGATCGCTTCGGGCAGCCCGGCCTGCTCGTATTCGGGCCACATGCGATAGCGCATGTACTGATAGTTTTCCCAGGCGCTGATCAGGTTGGGGCGCATCCAGGTCAGCCATTCGGTGAGCGCGGCCTTGACCGGACCCTTCATGGCGATGATGTCGGTCAGCTCGCGGCCGTTGAGCAAGGTAGCAGTGCGCTCCGCTTCCGGAACCTGTCCTTGCAACGAGGAATCGGCCTTGTCGTCGGCATCGCCATTGGTCGCGCCGCCGGTGTTGCCTTCACCGGCCGCAGTGGCATCCTCGCCCAGTGCGGCGAAGGTTTCGCCGTCGTTGTCCTGCGCTTGCGTGCGTTCGATCAGCAGTGCGTCGTAGGTGGCTACCACCCGCGCCACGTCGCAGCCCGCCAGTGCGACGCAGCGCGCGGCGCCGTCGCGCAGACGCGCGCCGGCCTGCGCCATGGCACTGCGGCCGGCATCGGCATCGGCCGTAGCCAGTTGCGCCATCCCGGCGCGGTACTCGGCGCCAGCCTCCTCCACGCTCCGGTACAGCGCGGTGACTGCGGCATCGTCGACCGCTCCGTTGGCGCCGGACGCGACCGGGCGGTTGGCGCAGCCGGCAAGCAGCGACAGGACCAACATGAACGCGATGCGTGAAGACATGTGCAGCTCCGCCAAGGGGTGCGCGCAGACTAGCGGGCGCGGACGTCGCGGGCAACCTTGGCGTAGGCACGTGGCATAGGCATGGCATCGCGGGACGATGCGCATCGCCGCATGACCTGTCGCGCGCAAGCGCGTTCCCACAAACAGCGAGTGCGCTCCGTGCTCTTGTGGGAGGCCGCTTGCCGGCGCGGCACTTGCACATCCATGTGCGGCGGCCGCTCTTGCGCGTCCATGCGCTCGCGGCACTTGCACATCCATGTGCGGCGTAGAATCGCGGAAACTTTGGGAGGCGGTATGGGCGATATCTTTCTCGGCAAGGGCGAGCAGGCGGTCCATCTGCTCGGCCGCTTCGGCAATCGTCACGGGCTGATCGCCGGTGCCACCGGCACTGGCAAGTCGGTGTCGCTGATGGTGCTGGCAGAGGGCTTTTCGCGGTTGGGCGTGCCGGTGTTCATGGCCGACGTGAAGGGCGACGTCGCCGGACTGGCAGTCGCGGGCACCCTGAGCGAGAAGCTGCAAGCGCGCGTCGATACGCTCGGCATGCAGGGCTACAGCAACGAAGCCAATCCGGTGGTGTTCTGGGATTTGTACGGCAAGCTCGGACATCCGATCCGCACCACCGTGTCGGAGATGGGGCCGACCCTGCTGGCGCGTGTGCTGGAATTGAACGACGTGCAGGAGGGCGTGCTGGAGATCGCGTTCCGCCTCGCCGACGACCAGGGCCTGCTGCTGCTCGATCTCGACGATCTGCGTGCGCTGCTCAATCACGTGCTGGAGAACGCCAAGGCGATTTCGGGCCAGTACGGCCTGATCAGCGCACAGTCGGTGTCGGCGATCCTGCGCGCACTGCTACGGCTGGAATCGGACGGTGGCAAGCTGTTCTTCGGCGAGCCGGCGCTGGCGCTGGATGACTTGATGCGTCAGGACATGAGCGGGCGCGGGGTGATCAATCTGTTGGCGGCCGACCAGTTGATCCTCAACCCGCGCCTGTATTCGAGCTTCCTGCTGTGGCTGCTGTCGGAGCTGTTCGAGAATCTGCCGGAAGTGGGCGATCTGGACCAGCCCAAGCTGGTGTTCATCTTCGACGAGGCGCACCTGTTGTTCGACGACTGTCCGCCGGCGCTGCGCCAGCGCGTGGAGCAAGTGGTGCGGCTGATCCGCTCCAAGGGCGTGGGGGTGTACTTTTGTTCGCAAAACCCCGACGACGTGCCCGACCCGGTGCTGGGCCAGCTCGGCAACCGCATCCAGCACGCGCTGCGCGCGTTCACCCCGCGCGATCAGAAGGCAGTGCGCAGCGCCGCCGAGACCTTCGCCAGCAATCCCAAGCTGGACGTCGCCAAGGTGATCGGCGAACTCGCGGTCGGCGAGGCGCTGGTTTCGACCTTGCAAGACAAGGGTGTTCCGATGCCGGTGCAGCGCACCCTGATGGCGCCGCCGCGCTGCCGCATGGGCGCGATCACCGAGGTCGAACGCGCCGCCGTACGAGCACGCAGCCCGGTAGGCAGCCGCTACGACACCCCGCTCAATCGGGAATCGGCGCAGGAAGTGCTGGCGCAACGCGCGCAGACGGCCACGCCGACGCCGGCCGCTGCGCCGGCCGGTAAGCGCCCGGCCACGCCCGCGCCGGAAGCCTCAGGCGGCGCAGTCGGCTGGCTCAAGGACATGCTGTTCGGCACCGGCCGCCGTCAAGGCGCCATCGAGGCAGTCGCGAAATCGACCCTGCGCACCATGGGCAATCAGGTCGGCCGGCAGATCCTGCGCGGCGTGCTGGGCGGCATCTCCAACGGCTCGCGGCGGCGCTCATGATGAACTCGAACGCGCGCGAGCAGTCGTGGCCGCCGTTCTGGCATGCCTTGCCGGAAATCGCTGGCTACCCCCTGCGTGGCGTGGCAGTGGTAGTGCTGGGCGCGGTGACGGTGATGGACCTGCTGTCCGTACTGCCGTCGTTACTCGGGCTGGCAATGGCGGCCGGAAGTGTGTTGACCGCTTTCAAATATGCACTGGAAATCCTGCGCGATACCGCTGACGGCCATCGCGAGCCGGCGCAATTCGGTACCGACCTCGATCTCGGCCTTGCCGTTGGCTACCTGGCGGTAAACCTGATCGCGCTGGCAGCAGTGACACTCAGCAAGATCATGATCGGACCCGGCAGCGCGTTGCTGATCGCGATGCTGGCGGCGGTGGCGCTGCCGGCGATATCGATGCTGCTGGCGATGAGCGAGAGCCTCGGCACGGCGATCAATCCGGCTGCCTGGGCAACGCTGATCGGTCGCATCGGCGGCGCGTACTGGCTGGCCAGCGCACTCACCTGGCTGGTGCTGGTGGTGTCGATCCTGCTGGCGGATTCGCTGCGCTCGGCGCTGCCGGCGCCATTGGGCTCGCTGGGTGGCACGTTGCTGCGCTACTGGGCCTTGTTCGCCAGCGCCCACCTGATGGGCTATCTGCTGTACCAGCACCACCAGGCGCTGGGCTACGAGCCGGGGCGGCACCGCGAGCTAGCGCCGAACCTGCCGCGCAATCGCGATCAGGCCACGCTGGATGCGGCCGATGCGTTGTTATCGGCAGGCAACCGCGATGGCGCGCGCGCACTGCTTGCAGAGGCAATCCGCGACCGTGCGGTCGACGGCACGCTGCATGCGCGCTATCGCGCGCTGCTGGACCCGCAGCGCGATCGCGACGCGCGGCTTGCGCACGATCGCCAGTGGCTGCACCAGTTGGTGGAGGAACGCGACTGGCCGCGCGCCTTGTCGATCGTCGGCGAGTGTCTGGCGCTCGACCCGCGCATGACGCCACTGGTGCCGGAAGACTTCGCGCGGCTCAGCGAGCAGGCGGCATCGCGCGGGCGCTCCCGGCTCGCGCTGGACCTGCTGACCCGCGTGATCGAGGACGAACCGAAACACGCCGGGCGCGCCGACTGGCTGCTGGCGGCGGCGCGTCTGCAAGCGGATCGCTTCGGCGAAATCGAGGCGGCGCTGAGCTTGCTCCAGCTGGCATCGGCGACGAGCACCGACCCCGCACTGGCGGCACGGGTCGCCGCCATCCGTGCCGAGATCGGTGGCGTCGCCGGGGGCCGCCGAAGCGGCGTCTGAGCTACCGCCGTCGATCGGCGAGCCATCCGATCGCCTCCCTCTCAGGCGGGTTCGGCCTGCATCGCCGGCGAAGCGTGACGCACAGGAGCGCTCTCGAGCCCGGGCTTGTGCGTAGCGAACGGTGGCGCCTCGCGGTGAGTGCCAGACACCCGGAAGAAACGCACGTGCTCCATCAACTGCGCCGCCTGACCATGAAACGCGCTGGCAGCCTGCGCAGATTGTTCCACCAGGGCGGCGTTGTCGTGAGTCACCGCCTCGAGCCTGCGTACCGCATCGCTCATCTGCTCGATGCCATGCGACTGCTCGGTACCGGCGCGCGCGATGTCGGTGATGATGGCGTCGAGCTTCTGCACCGCGGCCACGATTTCCACCAGTCGCGTGCCCGACTCGCGCGCCAGCCGCTCGCCGTCCGCCACCTTGATCACGCTGTCGGCGATCAGTGTCTTGATCTCGCGCGCCGCCCCCGCCGATCGCTGCGCCAGGCTGCGCACTTCGGCCGCCACCACCGCGAAGCCGCGCCCCGCCTCACCGGCACGCGCGGTCTCGATGGCGGCATTGAGCGCCAGCAAGTTGGTCTGGAAGGCGATCTCGTCGATCACCCCGATGATCTGTGCGATGCGCTTGCTGGCCTGATGGATTTCCTCCATCGCGGTTTCGACGCGACGCACCGACTCGCCGCCACGCTCGGCGTAACTACGGGTATGGGCGGCCAGTTCGGAGGCGGCATTGGCGTTGTCGACGTTGGCGCGCACCGCGCGTACCAGCGCGGACATGTTGCTTGCCGAGCGCTCCAGCAACTGCGCCTGGGCGTCGGTGCGACGCCCCAGATCGGCATTGCCCTCGGCAATCTGCTCGGCGTTCTCGGCGATAGAGGACGACGCCACGCGGATTTCGCGCACGATCGCGGCCAACTGGTCCGCCATGGAGTTCATGCTGCCGCCCAGCACAGCCAGTTCGTCGGACCCCGGCTCGCGCGCCGCAGCCACGCTGAGATCGCCCTCCGACACCGAGCGGATGCGGTTGCTCAACCGTCCGATGCTGGCCTCTAGCTGGCGCGAGAAAATCCACGCGAACGCCACGATCAACGCGCTGCCGATCGCCAGCATCGCCAGCGCTACTTGCCCGGGCCGGTTGTGAATGCGGCGCTCGGCCGCCACCGCGGCATCCAGCGCCTTGCCCGCCTCGACCCCGATGATGCTCATCTCCTCGCGCACGCCCGCCAGCGCCTCGCCGAAGAAGATCGCCGCCTCCATGGTGAGGTCGGGATCGGAGTTCTGGTCGAGCGCCGCGACCTTGGCCTCCTGCTCCGCCAGCGCCGAACTCGCCTCGTGCAGGCGCGACAGGCGCTCCGCATCGAGCGCCAGAGCCGTCGCCGAGGCGAGTATCGCTTCCTGCGTACTGGCGAGGCCCTGGAAGTACACGCCCACCGCCTGCACCGCGTCCGCGCTCGGCTCGCCCGACTCCAGCAGCGCCGCCTGACGCTGCATCTGTGCCAGCAATTCGGTGGCGTCGAAAGCGTTCTTGCGCAGGCTCTCGGCTTCGACGATGCGCACCACTTCGCGTTGCAACCCGAAAACGAACCACCCGGCTACCGCCGCTTGCAGCACCATCACCAGGATGCATACCGAAAACGCAATGATGACCTTCAGTTTGATGCTCATGATCCCCCCATTGTCCCAAGCACCCGCGTATCCGCGAGAAAGCTCGCACGCGCTTCAATCCCGTGCTTCAATCCAACGCATTCGCGGTCGCGCCGCCCCGGCACCGGCTCGCATGCAACGGGCGACGGTACCCGGGCGAACGCGGCGGCTGTCAGCCCCATCGGCATGCCGGCACGGATGCGCGACGCGAATTGCGCCGCCTTCCCCGGTGACGCAGCGGTCAATCGATCTCAAGCAGGACTTTCAAGTTCCCCGGCGCGGCCGCGAAATCGGCTTTCTTCATGATTCCGATTGCGCCGGGTGCCTGCGCTATCAGTTTGCCCATGATGCTGCTCGACCCCACCTCGCGCGGCGGCGTTTCGCCGGTCTTCTGCTTGAGCGTGAGCCAGTGGCTGGCCAGCGCAGCCTCGTTCATCGTCAGCACCTTGTCGCGAAACGCGGTCATCTCCGGCGAGCCGCTCGGCGCGGCGTAGACTTTCGCGGCCGCGCCGTTCGGCCAGGCGGTGAGCTGCTTGAGAAACAGGCGCGCGAGCAATTGCCGGGTCGCATCGGGCGCGCCGGCATAGCTGTTGCCCGCCTGCCCCACTACCACGTACTCGCCGGCCCTGCTGCTGACCGGCAGCAACGTCGCGGCGGCGAGTACGAATACCGCAAGCGGCGCACGGAACCACAATGAATTGCGCATGATCGTCGTCCTTAAAAGCTGAGGGTGCCGGAAAGCTGCAGCACGTTGGCATCCGCGCCTGGCTGCACCGTTCCCGCGTCGAAGTCCTTCAAGATGTACGACGCGCGCAGGTGGATGTTCGGACGCGGCTTGTAGGTGAGGCCGAACACGTTCTCGGTCTGGTCGCCCTCACCCAGGCCGGCGTCGAGGAAGTCGTAGCGATAGAACGCGGTCCATTGCGGCGTCAGGCGCCACGCCGGTTGCACATACCACGCCATGCGGTCGTCATGCGCCGGTGCGCTTTCGCTGCTGGCGAACACTTCGCTGGTGAGCAGGAAGCGACCGCGGTCGATCGCCAGGTCGGCGCCGACGGTGTCGAAGTTTCCGCCCAGTTGCGGCCGGCGCTTGCCGCCGTTGTAGTTCAGCCCCACGGTCACGCCGGAGCTGCCGATGGCGTAGGCGGTGCGCGCGCCGTACACCATGTCGTTGGCGTTCTCGGAGAAATTGCCGCCGTAGGCGTTGTAGGACAGGCGGCTGTCGCCGATGAACTTGCTGCCGTGCAGGTCCACGCCGGAGGTGAAGTTGGCGAACAGCGTGTCGGAACCGAACGGGCGCAGGAACTGCGGCTGTTCCGGATCGAGCAGCACCGCCGGGAAGTGCTCGATGTTGACGATGCCCTGCGGGGTGATGAAGCGGCCGAAGCGGATGCCGAACGCATCGCTGTGCTTGTAGTCGGCCCAGGCGATCACGGTGTCGGTCTTGGTGCCGCCGCTGGTGTCGAAGTTGGGATTGCGACGGCTGCCGCCGGCCGCAGGCGAGAACGGGTCGGGGCTGGAACGCATGAACGCCTGCGCCATGAAGGCCGACCATTGCTCGTCCAACTGCGCGCGCAACAGCAACTCGAATACGGTGCTGTTGAACGCGGAAGCATTGCCGTCATCGCCGTCGATGTGAGTGGCGGTCTGGTGCAGGAAGCCGCCCAGGTCGAGCGATGCCGCATCGAAGGCGCTGACCACCGCGCGGCTGCCGACACGTCCTTCGATACCCACCACCGATTCCTCGATGCTGTCCAGCCGCGTCGCCTGCTCGGCCACCGCCTGCTTGGCGGCTTCGGCGGTGGCAGTGGCCGCCTGTGCGTCGGCCTGCTTGAGTTCGGCAATCTGCGCTTGCATCTGCGCGATCTGCGTCAGGCTCTGCTCGAGCTTGCGTTCGAGTTCCGCGATGCGGTCGGTATCCGTCGCAAAAGCCGCTGGCGCTGCCAGCCCCAGCGCGATCGCCACCGCCATGGCGGTCCGGGCGCGAACGCGCACCCGGCGATTGTTATCGCTCCACTTCGATGCGTTGACCACTGTGTGCTCTCCCCATTTTTTTTCGATTGCCGCAAGCGCTCATCGGCACCCGCGTAGCGCCGTGTTCGGCATCGAATGGGGAAACTTGAGACGTCCTTCGCAAAACGCGACACACTGGTTCGAAACAACACACGGCACCGGACTCTGGAACCGGTTTTCCGGGCAATCAGCCCGTGTCAGCGATTTCCCGGCGGCGTCGAGCACTGCGCAATCTGGCGCGTCAGGCCATCGCCCAGCGCGAGCGTCAGTTCATCCATGTGCTTGAGCATCTCGGAACCGCTGCCGCGATACCAGACGATCCGCGCCGCGAAGGCGACCGCGCGTTCGACCCCGACGCGACGTACGAACTGCGCAGCCCAAGCCTGCTCGGCATTCAAGGCCAGCGCGTAGGGCAGCAATGCCTGGAACCGCGCGCACTCGGCGGCGATCGCATTGGGATCGCCCGCTGTCGCGGGCAGCTCGGCATCGTCGACGAACATTGCCTGTAACGCCTGCACGCGCTCACGCAACGATGCCAGCGGGTCCGCCAGCGCCGGCAATCGCTTCGCCGCCCACACGTGCACGAGCACGATCGACACCAGCAGCGGCAGCGTCGCCACCAGCCCATCGCCGCGTCCCAGCAACAGCGCCGACACGACAAACGGCAGCGACACCGCGATGCCGATCGGCACCACCATACGGGTGCTGGCAGCGCGAGCCGCAGGGCGACGCTCGCGCAATGCATCCTCATGCACTTCGCAGGCGTTGGCGATGCGGCGGACGTTGGCATCCACCACCTCCACCGCCTCGGTACGCGCGAACAGCCGCGCCGCCAGCGCCTGCTGACTTGCCAACAACACGTCCTCGCCGACTTCAGGCTGACGCACCAGGCGCCAACGATGCCCTACCAGTTTGGCCTCGCGACCGATGCGCAGGTAGCCGCGCACGGCCATATCGACCAGGTCGGCGGCGATACAACGCGCGTCGTAGGTGGATTGGTGGAGCCAGCGTACGTCGGCCGGTGAGAGCCCCTCTGGCGGCTGCCGCGGATCGGCCACCGCGACGGGCTCCGGCTGACGCGCGGCGCCACGCCAGCGCACGCCGTACCAGGCAAGCGTCGCCAGCAGGCCGAGCAACGCGATCACCGCACCGCGATACGTCCACCCTGCGTCGCCCGCACTGATCGCGCCCGCAAACGCCTGTGCCGGCAGCATCGACCCACACAGCGCTCCCCATCGCCAACCCTGTCGCATCGTCGCCAACTCCTCATGCCCGCCGCGCACGCGGCCGCCGTCCATTATCGCCAGCCGCCGGCGCCGGCGACAGCGGCACGGCGCGCCAATTCGACGAATTCCCTCCGCGCCCGGCGCGACTTCGCTACGATGTTGCCGCCATCCCCGCCACCAGGAATCGCCCATGTCGCGCTGGCGCCCTCCCGCTATCGCCGCCACGGCACTGATCACCCGCGTCGGCATGGAAGCGCTGCGCGCCGAACTCGATCGGCTGTGGCGCCAGCGCCGACCGGAAGTAGTGGCGGCGCTGGCGGCAGCCGCTGCGGAAGGCGATCGTTCGGAGAATGCCGAATACACCTACCGCAAGAAACAGCTCGGCGAAATCGACCGGCGGGTACGCTATCTGAGCAAGCGGCTGGACGAACTGCGGGTGGTGGAAGGCGCGCCGGCCGATCCCGGCGCGATCTATTTCGGCGCGTGCTTCGAACTGGAAGACAGCGAAACCGGCGCACTCCACACCTACCGCATCGTCGGCCCGGACGAGGCCGATGCCGGCCGCGGCGACATCAGCATCGACTCGCCGCTGGCGCGCGCCGCCCTGAAACGCCGCGTCAACGATGAAGTGCATGTGGAACTGCCGACCGGGCCGGCGTGTTTCGCGGTGGCATCGATCCGCTACGAGACACCCTGAGCAGGCTTCCATCAGTTGCCTGCAGGCAGCTCCTCGCAACTGCCCCGCCGCGCGCGGCCGTCGCCCACAAGCGGCCTCTCACAAAGGCACGCTGAGATATGGACACCTGAGATACGTACACCCACTACACTAGGCGCCTGGGCGGCGATTGCCGTCCGCGCCGCGTCGTCGCGCTCGTCCATCGAGGCCGCCCATCGTCGGGCTAGCATGGACAGCGCTGCGCGCGCGCTCCGATAGTCGGTCTCCATGGCAATGTCGCCATTTCGCCTCGAACGTTCAACGCCCAGACTCCCAGCGCAATGACCCCACGTTTCGTCCATCTGCACCTGCACAGCGAGTTTTCGCTGACCGACTCGACCATCCGCATCAAGCCGTTGGCAAAGCGCTGTGCGGAACTGGGCCTGCCGGCGGTGGCGATCACCGACCAGGGCAACCTGTTTGCGCTGGTGAAGTTCTACAAGGCCACCGAGACGGCCGGCGTCAAGCCGATCGCGGGCGCCGACATCTGGCTGGCCGAGGACGGCCAGCCGCCATCGCGCCTGACCCTGCTGTGCCGCGACCGCGACGGCTTCCTGAGCCTGTCGCGGCTGCTGTCGCGGGCGTATCAGGAAGGGCATCGCGGCGATCTGGTGTGCGTGCGGCCGGACTGGCTGTACCGCGATCATGCCGGGCTGGTGGCGATCGCCGGGCGCGAGAGCCTCATCGGTCAGCACCTGACCGCAGGCCGCGATGAGACGGCGGCACGGGTGCTGGATGATTGGCGCCAGCAGTTCCCCGACGCGCTGTACCTGGAACTCACCCGCACCGGCCGCGATGGCGAGGAAGCCTTCAACCGCGCGGCAGTGGAACTGGCCGACCGCTTCGAACTGCCGCTGCTGGCGTCCAACGACGTGCGCTTCCTCGCGCCGGAGGATTTCGAGGCGCACGAGGCGCGGGTGTGCATCGCCAGCGGCCGCGTGTTGGACGATCCCAAGCGTCCGCGCGACTACAGCAAGGAGCAATACCTGAAATCGCCCGAGCAGATGGCCGAGCTGTTCGCCGATCTGCCGGAAGCGCTGGAAAACACTGTCGAGCTGGCGCAGCGCTGCAACCTCGAACTCAAGCTGGGCACCTACTACCTGCCCGATTTCCCGGTGCCGGACGGGCACACCGTGGAAAGCTGGTTGCGCGCGCAATCCGAGTTGGGATTGGTCGAGCGGCTCAAAAAGAACCCGCTCGCTGCGGGCCATGACGAGCCGAGCTACCAGCAACGCCTCGCCATCGAACTGGAAGTCATCATCAAGATGGGCTTCCCCGGCTACTTCCTGATCGTGGCCGACTTCATCAACTGGGCCAAGCAGCACGGTATCCCGGTGGGGCCGGGGCGCGGTTCCGGTGCCGGCTCGCTGGTGGCCTGGGCGCTGGGCATCACCGATCTGGACCCGCTGCCGTACGACTTGCTGTTCGAGCGCTTTCTGAATCCCGAGCGCGTGTCGATGCCCGACTTCGACATCGACTTCTGCATGGATCGCCGCGACGAGGTGATCGACTACGTCGCGCAAAAATACGGGCGCGACCGGGTCAGCCAGATCATCACCTACGGCACCATGGCGGCCAAGGCGGTGGTGCGCGATACCGGCCGCATCCTCGGGCATCCGTACGGCTTCGTCGACTCCATCGCCAAGCTGATCCCGATGACGCTGGGCATCAGCCTCGACGATGCGCTCGGCGAAAGCGAAGCCGCGCGCAAGGACAGCAATCTGGCTTCGGCCGAGCTGATCGCGCGCTATCAATCCGAAGAAGACGTGCGCGATCTGCTGGATCTGGCGCGCAAGCTCGAAGACCTCACCCGCAACGCCGGCAAGCACGCTGGCGGCGTGGTGATCGCGCCCAGCCCGCTCACCGATTTCTGCCCGTTGTTCTGCGAACAGGGCGGCACCAGTCCGGTCACGCAGTTCGACAAGGACGACGTGGAAGCGGCGGGCCTAGTCAAGTTCGACTTCCTCGGCCTGCGCACCCTCACCATCCTGGATTGGGCGGTGAAGGCGATCAACGACGAGCGCCGACGCAACCACGAGGCCGAGTTCGACCTGGCGACGCTGCCGCTGGACGATCCCGAAACCTACGCGCTGTTCTCGCGCGGCGATACCGTGGCGGTGTTCCAGTTCGAATCGCGCGGCATGCGCGAGCTACTCAAACGCGCGCGCCCGGATCGCTTCGAGGACATCATCGCGCTCGCCGCCTTGTTCCGCCCCGGCCCGCTGGGCTCGGGCATGGACAAGGACTGGACCGCGCGCAAACACGGCGAGGCCGTGGTCACGTATCCGCATCCATCGCTGGAGCCGGTGCTGGCGCCCACCTACGGCGTGATCGTGTACCAGGAACAGGTGATGCAGATCGCCCAGGTGCTGGCCGGCTACTCGCTGGGCGGCGCCGACCTGCTGCGCCGCGCGATGGGCAAGAAGAAACCCGAGGAAATGGCGAAGGAGCGCGCCAAATTCGAACAGGGCGCGGCCGAACGCAACGTCGATCCGCGCGTCGCCAGCGGCATCTTCGACTTGATGGAAAAGTTCGCCGAGTACGGCTTCAACAAGTCGCACTCGGCCGCCTATGCGCTGGTGGCGTACCAGACCGCCTGGCTCAAGGTGCACTACCCGGCGCAGTTCATGGCCGCCACGCTGTCGTCGGACATGGACAACACCGACAAGGTGGTGATCTTTCTCAACGAAGCGCGCGCCATCGGCATCGCCATCGCGCCGCCGGACGTGAACAGCTCGTGCTATGCCTTCGCCGCCACCGCCGCACGCGCGATCCGCTACGGCCTGGGCGCGATCAAAGGCGTGGGCCGCGGCGCCTGCGAGGCGATCGTGGAGGCGCGCGAGCGCGGCGGCGCATTCGCCGACCTGCTGGATTTTTGCGCGCGGGTGGATTCGGGGCGGCTCAACAAGCGAGTGATCGAGGCACTGATCCAGGCCGGCGCACTCGACGGATTGGGCAGCAACCGGCCCTCGCTGTTGCTGCAACTGCCGGACGTGATGCGCGCCACCGAACAAGCCGCGCGCGAACGCGCCGCCGGCCAGGTCTCGCTGTTCGGCGGCGGCCCGGAGCCGGCGCTGGCGATCGAACTGGCGCAGTGCGAGGACTGGGCGCTGGGGCAGAAACTGGCCGGCGAACGCGAAACCCTGGGCCACTACCTCAGCGGCCACCCGCTCGACCCCTACCGCACCGAACTGGCCAGCCTTACCAGCGTCGACCTGGGCGCGCTCGACAAGGTGCTGGCAGAACGTCGCGACCGCCGCGGCGAGGCGCAGGTGGTGGTAGCCGGGTTGGTCGCCGGCCTGCGCAAGCGCGGCGAGACCATGGCCTTCGTGCAGATCGAGGACGGCCGCGGCACCCTCGAATGCGCGTTCTTCCGCGATCCGTTCCTCGAATACGGCGCCCTGCTCAGCCGCGACCGGGTGCTGCTGATCGAGGGCAGCCTGAGCGACGACGAGTTCTCCGGCGGCTTCAGCCTGCGCGCCAAGCGCTGCTGGGATTATCGCGAACTGTGTGCGCACGGCCGCCGCCTCGACCTGGTGATCGACTTGCGCCCCAAGGACGCGCTCGAGCGCCTGCAAACCACGCTGGCCCCGTTCCAGCCCGGGCAGACCCCGCTGCGGCTGGAAGCCATCACCGCCGCCGGGCGCGGCCTGATCGACCTCAACGGCAGTCACGCGGTGCGCGGCGACCCCGACCTGCTCGACCGCCTGCGCGCGCTGCCGGGCGTGGCGCGGGTCAACCTGCACCTGTCGCGCCCGTGGCAGGCTTGAGCCTGCGCCGCGT
>JANRIF010000162.1:0-5601 GCA_033765245.1 Lysobacteraceae bacterium | reverse complement strand
GTACCGTTTCAACCGCCGCTTTCACCTCGCCGCGATGCTGCCGCGACTGCTGCGCGCGATGGTGCTCTGCAAGCCGTGTGCAGAGCCGTCCTTGCGTGCTACAGGGAATTTCCATGGCTGAGCTTCGTCGCTAATCAGGTGGCCTCAACATGTACGATACCTGCAACTTGAGGGGAGGCGGTCGATGAAGGTTGCACTTCGGCAGATTCAGGGCTTGTGGGATGCCGGTTGGGTACTGGACAAGCACACGCTCCACAGCCAGTACGTGGGCGACGACGCCTACGGGCACGCGAGGTTCGAGACAACGCGCACTGAGGTCGGCGAAGCGACGTACCAGCTCAAGTACAAGCATGACTGGAACCAAGTCCAGCTACTTGCCCAGGCAATCGCGGATCACATCTTCCCAAAGCTGTCCAATGTGGGCTTCATCCTGCCGATGCCGGCTTCTACGGTCAGGCAGCGTCAACCGGTAGCGGAAGTGGCTTCAGCGTTGGGTAAGGTCGTTGACAAGCCTGTGTTCTTGGACACGCTTCGCAAGGCGAGCAATGGCAAGTCCCTCAAAGACCTCAACACGAAAGAGGAGAAGATGGAGGCCATCGGCGACGGCATCACCGTGAACAATGAGATCACGAACGAAGGCACTTGGAACGTCTTGGTCGTTGATGACCTCTACCATACTGGAGCATCCATGGAGGCTGCGTGCAAAGCCCTCCGTGCGTACTCGAAGGTCAAGAAGATCTACGTTGCAGCTTTGACTTGGAGATAATCTATGGGAACGACCGTCTTCATCGCCGGATCGATGAACATCAAGAACTTGGACGCGAGGTTCAAGGAGCGAATCGACAATGTCGTTTCGCAAGGATTTGAGGTGGTCGTTGGTGATGCTGATGGCGCCGACAGGTCCATACAGTCGCATCTCTTCAATGTGCTTGGCGCGAAGATCACGGTGTTCTGCAGTGGGAGCATCCCGCGTAACAACATCGGCGACTGGCCCATCCGTTCCGTAGTGACTAGACATGCCGAGGGCACTCGTCTTTTCTTTACAGCCAAAGACATTGAAATGGCTGAGGCAGCGGATTATGGTCTGATGATCTGGGATACCAAGAGCACTGGCACCTTGAGTAACGTGCTGGAACTACTTGCGCGGAAGAAGAAGTCTGTTGTATTCGTCAACAAGGCAAAGTTGTTTAAGAACGTTGGCGATGTGCATCAGCTTGAGGAACTTGTCTCGTATATGTCTGATGGCGCAAGGCGTAAGGCGGAGGACAAGATCAAGCTCACTGAGCGCATTGAGTCGCTTAAGCACGAGCAAGTGAAACTGTTCGCGTAGTTGGGCCGAGCGCCGCTGGTCGGAGTTCTGATGCCTAACGCCGGAGTTAAGCGGCATTTGGGCCGCGCCCAGCACGGTACAAGATCGGGACCATGCTGGGTGCGGCCCAAATGTCCGCTTGAACGATTGGTTAGGCTGCGTGCGAGTACGACCGTACAATCGCTCGAAAAGCTATCGGAGGCTCGCGATATATGGACCCTGCGCAGGTAATCGTACCCATATTTGGCCGCGCAAAAAACGGCGACATTGCTCAGTTTCTAGGCACGGGCTTCTTTGTCGGGTTAGAGGGCCTGCTAATGACAGCAGATCATGTCGTGAGGGATTGGGACGGTGGTCTCGCCATCGTATGTATGCGTGATCTGAGTCTGGCCTATGAGGCAGATATTGTGGAGAGTGATCGAGCGCATGACATCGCTCTGCTGCGAGTGGAGACCTTCCGGCCACCGACCGTTCTAGAGCTGGATTTCGATTCGCCAATACGTCCGAACATTCAGGTAATGACCTTTGAGTACGGCACTACGACGGTGGAGCGTGGAAAGATCGTGCTCAGCCCGGCAACTCGGATGGGAAATGTTACACGACTAAGAGACATGTCCTTGCTTGGACCCGCAGGAGCAAATGCACTGGAGGTTTCATTTCCTGCGTTGCGGGGAGCAAGCGGTGCTCCGATCATGCGCGCAGACACCTATCGCGTTTGGGGGGTAATTGTCGCGAACGTGAGCAGTCACCTATTGCCAGCGCAAATAGAGAGCGTGCTCGACGAGAAAAACAACATCTACGAGGAGACGAGGTTCATGCTCCCGCAAGCAGCGGCAGTGAACATCAGATTCGCGCGCGCAATGTACCAGCGCCACGCAAAGGGTGGATCAGCAGCCTAACTTCTAGTCGACCCCAAAGTGGGGTGTAATCCTTGGGTGTGGCATCGCGTCCCGGCGCGGTGCCGTGGGAAAAACTCTACAGTCATCAGTGGGTTCTGCCGACACAGACGCATAGTTCTTGTGCATAACCTGGCACTCTTTGGCGCGGGAAACCAAGCGTCATGGCATCTCCCCCGGGCGAAGGCGCCCGCAAGTGTTGGCCGCCCCACATGGTTCGATAGAACGCCGTGAGCGCGGGATACCGGACGTATTTCAGCATGGAATGCCGATTCGCGGGTGCGGGGCTAAGACACGAGGTGTTGCTTTTTGCCTCGCGCGTCTTATGCCGCTGGCGTTAGGAAAAAAGCAACACCTGCCCCTGCCATACGCCATCAGCTTTTTTGGAACTCGCCCGCGTCCTGCAACCGCCCCGCTCCGGATCAACGGCGAGCGCGACGCATTTCGGCCAAGGCGGGCCGTCGATTATTGGGAGTGGCCGATTGCCGGTCGCGTTAATTAGGGCTCGTTTGGATGCGTGTGCGAACGCCTCGCTCTGGATAACACCCGAAACACCCCGAGAAAAGCTCACCCCCTCCCAACCTCCCCCTGCACGCAGGGGGAGGAGCAAGAAGCGGCGCATCCGCGTCACGCCTGCCGCGCGCGACCACGGGCCGTAGAAAAATGAGGCTTTTCCTCAGCGTATGACCGGCCAATCAACGCCCGCGCTTGGGCCTTCGGCCGATGCCTTGCAGGTGCAGGTCGAATTGCACGCCGTCTCCGGCGGCCAGGTCGCTGGCGTGGATGACGCCGTTGTGGAGTTCCACCACCAGCTTGACCACGTGCAGGCCGAGGCCGAGGTGGATGCTGCCGTCGGCGCGGTTGCGGCTGCGCACGCTGACCAGGGAGTCGAACAGTTTGTCGCGCATCGCTTCGGGTAGCGGGGGGCCGGCGTTGGCGACGCTGAGCACGGCGCCGTGGGCGGCTTGGGTGAGGGCGATGCGGATCCAGCCGTCTTCGGGGCAGAAGCTGCGGGCGTTGTCGATCAGTTTGTCGAGCGCCTGCACGATCAGTTCGGGGGCGCCGTGCAGGGCGATGCGCGGTTCGGCCACTTGTACTTCGAGACGGCGCGGCGCGAGCAGGGCGCGGTAGGCTTCGCCGGCTTCGCGCACGAGTGCGCTGAGGTCGAATTCTTCGGGCTCGGCGCTGGCGATGGCTTGTTCGATGCGGCTGGCTTCGCTCATCGAGCGCACCAGGGCGCCGAGGCGTTCGACGCCGCTGCGCGCGCGTTCGAGGTAGGGCCGAGCGTGCGCGGGCAGGTCTTCGGCGGGCAGGTTGTCGAGCGAGCTGCGCACGATCGCGAGCGGGGTGTTGATCTCGTGCGAGAGTTTGCTGGCGAGCGAGCGCAGGTAGCTGGTGTAGGCCGAGACTTCGTCGAGCAGGCGGGCGAAGCTGCGTGCAAGGTCGCCGATTTCGTCGCCGGCTTCGTTGCGCGGGAACGGGGTGACGCGGCCGTCGCGGTCGAGTGCTTTTTCGGCGGCGTCGCGCAGGCGCCGCACGCGGGTGCTGAGGCGGCCAGCGAATACGAACACCACCGCGCCGGCACCGATCAGCGCCAGCAAGGTGGCGCCGGCCAGGCCCGACAGGGCGCGGTCGGTGAGCAGCAGCACCGATTCGCTTTCGCGTTCGAGCAGCAGGGCGCCAGCTTCGCCACCGGGTGAAACACGCGGCACGGCGACGCTGAGCAGCAGGCGCTCGCCATTGGGATCGCGGCGCCAGGTGGCGGCGGTGCGACCGGCCAGTGCGGCGGCGGTCTCCGGGGCGTTGGTGTGGAGACCCTCGTGGCGCTCGCTGCCGCGCACTTCGTCGCGGCCCAGCAGCAGCCAGCGATACAGCCAGCGCCGCCAGGCCGGTACTTGGGTGGCGCTGGCGGCGTCGTCCAGTTCGCCGGCCGCGGCCAGCACCCAGCCATCGCCATCGAGCAGGCGCGCGCGCGCGCCGGGCGGCAACAAGGTGCGCAACGCCGCCGACAACGTGGCGCTGCGATGGCGCAACGACCACGCGGCGTCGCCCGGCGTGCCGGCACGATGCAGGGCACCGCTGTCGTCGGCATCGAACGCACTCAGCGCCAGCGCCTGCACCGCGTAGCCCTGCGGCAGGCGCAGTTCCACCCGATAGCCGTCGGCATCGTCGCGCCACTCGCCGACGATGCGCAGTGGCGGCGGCCGACCGTTGGCATCTGCCACCACCAGTGCGCCGCTGGCGGCATTGGCGATGCGCAGGTTCACCGCGCCGTGCGCGCCATCGAGCCGCAGGCGCAGGTGATCGCGCTGCGCGGCATTGGGCCAGTGCGCGTCGCCGCGCACGGGGGTGGTGTCGTGCACGCGCGCGAACACGTGCAGCATGTCGCTGGCGTTGCCGAGCGCGAGGTCCAGTGTGGTGGCACCTTCGGCGCTTGCGAAGTGGCGCTGCGGCAAGCCGGCGGGCTGCCAGTCGGCATCATCGCCGTCGAGCGCGGGCGCTTGCTGCAGCGTCGGCACGAACAGACCAGGGCGGTCGTTGCCGCGAGCGGCCGCCTGTACCGCGAGCGCCCGCACCACGGCTTCGGCGGTGGCGGTAAGCGCTTGTTCCTGGCCTTGCCGCAACAAGGTTTCCATCTGCCGCACGAACTGCCAGCCCGCCCACGGCAGGGTCAGGATCGACAGCGCCACCAGCAGCAGTTTGGCGCGCAATGACACGGCGTCACGGGCGCCAGCGGTAGCCGGCGCCGTGCAGGGTCTCGATCTCGTCGAAGCCGGTGCTGATCTGTTCGAATTTTCGGCGGATGCGTTTGATGTGCGAGGTGACGGTGGCATCGTCCACCACCACCTGCGCTTCGCGCATCAACTGCTCGCGGCTTTTCACGTGGCCGGGATGGCGCAGCAGCGCATGCACCATCCAGAACTCGGTAACGGTGAGCGGCACGTCCACACCATCGCAGGTGACCTGCATGCGTTCGAGTTCCAACCGCACGGCGCGCAAGCTGACCACGGTATCGCGCGCGGCGGGTTGGCGCAGCGCTTCGATGCGGCGGAACAGCGCCTGCACGCGCGCGGTGAGCTGCGGCAGGCTGATCGATTTGCTGAGGTAATCGTCGGCGCCCAGGCGCAGGCCGGAGACCACGTCGAGATCGGAATCGCGCGCGGTGAGGAACAGGATCGGCAGCGCCGCCGAGCGCGCGCGCAATTCGCGGCACAGATCGAAGCCGCCCTCGGGTTCTTCGCCCAGGCCGACGTCGATGATCACCAGGTCCGGCAGACGCAAGGCAAAGGCGGTACGTGCCGAAGCGCGATCGGCGAACGCTTGCACCTCATGACCGTAGCGCGCCAGTGCCTCGGCGTAATTGGCGCGGATGGCCGGTTCGTCTTCGACGATTGC
>JANRIF010000154.1:0-13606 GCA_033765245.1 Lysobacteraceae bacterium | reverse complement strand
CATGTGCTCATGGGAGACGGAGCCGTGCGTTTTGTGAACACAAACCTTGCGCCGGAAACTTGGAAAGCTCTTCTGACACGGGCGGGTGGTGAGGTGATCAACGAATTTTGACGCCCAAGCACAATTGGGCGATAACAGGCTCCGGTAACCGGTGTGGGCTGAGGCCGTGAGGGCCAAACGTCGGTTCGCAACACTCAGCTAGGGCAGAAAAGTCTCGGCAGCTACTATGCAAAGGTCGTCAGTTATTGCTGGCGGCCTCTTTCGTTTGATCGTGGAGATCGTTATGCAAGACGAAGAATCGAACCGGCCGCGTTCTAGGCGATGGATTATTGTCGTTGCCTTACCGGTGTTCTACGTCTTGAGCATCGGACCTGCTAACTGGATGCTTGGCCGTCTACTCCATGCGCCGCGATTATCAGACAGCGTCCTGGAGTTCGCAGTGATTCTCTACACGATTGCCTACGCACCATTGATTTGGGCAACCGATCGCGTGTCGTGGATTGAAAGCGCGCTTGGGTGGTACGTCGAGCTATTCATCTAGCCACACTAAAGCCCGTCAGTACCTGAAAAGAAGTTGTTTTCAATTCCGCGTCGCCACTTCATGCAGGTTTAATAGTGCTCGTGCGATCGTCATCCAAGCCGCAAGCTCACGGTTGGGGACATCGTTCGCTGGCGGAGTCAGACCGGTGGCGAGCAGCTTTTGAGCGGATGATTCGTCTCGCGAGTAATCGGTTCGAGCATCGGCCAGCAAACTCAGCAGGACCGATTGCTCGGCCTCGTCGGGCGATCGCGAGGTGGCGAGGCGAAAGGCGAAGGCGATGCGTGAATCGTCGCTGCCGCCGCCTTCTTTCAGGATGCGAGCGGCGAAGGCTTTGGCGGCTTCGACGAACGTGGGATCGTTGAGCAACGCCAGCGCGGCGAGCGGCGTATTCGAGCGGGGCCGCTGAGCCGTGCATTCCTCGCGGCGCGGAGCGTCGAACGCCTTGAACATCGGATGCAGGTACTGCCGCTGCCAATGCACGTACACGCCGCGCCGCCATTGTTTCGAGTCTTTGTCGGCGACGTATTCCCGCTTCGGAAAGTTGAGGTACTTGTAGTACCCCGCCGGCTGATACGGCCGCACGCTCGGCCCACCGACTTCGTGAACCAGCAGCCCGCTGATCGCCAGCGCGTTGTCGCGGATGAATTCAGCGGGGAGACGGAAGCGGGATTGGTGGATGGAAGGCGGAATTCGGAGGTCGGAACGCGGACTAGAAGTCAAAGAATCCGACTTCCGCCCTCCGAATTCCGAATTTGGCGAAGCTTGCCGATACGCCCGGCTCATCGCGATCAATCTCAGGACGTGCTTCACATTCCAGCCGCTGTCGACGAACTCGTGGGCGAGGCAGTCGAGAAGTTCGGGATGATCTGGCGGTTGGCCTTGAGCGCCGAAGTCTTCGAGCGACCGACACAAGCCCTCGCCGAACATCAGCATCCAGAAGCGATTGACCATGACTCGCGCGGTGAGCAAGCCGACGCCGCTTTTTGGATCCGTTAGCCAGCGTGCGAGGTCGAGCCGAGTCGCTCGGCGTTCGCCGAAGTCGAGTTTGCCGAGGAACTCCGGCACGGCGGGTTGTACGACTTCGCCGCTGTCATCGAGCCAGTTACCTCGTGGCAGAATCCGAATTTCGCGCGGCTCGATGGCGGCCGAGATCATCGTCAGCCGAGCGGACTTCTCGAATGCGGCTCGCTCTTCGGCCGTCATCTTCTCCGCGCGAGCACGTTCGCGTTTTGTGAGCACTCGCATTTCTGGCGCTCGTACAGTCGGAGTCTGATCGCTTCCCTTCTTGAGGTGCGCGGCTTCATCGAGATCGGCGAAAAACGCGACCAGCGAATAAAAGTCGCGAGCCGTGTACGGGTCGAACTTGTGGTTGTGGCACTGAGCACAACCCATCGTTCCGCCCAGCCACACACCCGACAGATTTCGCACGCGGTCGGCGGCGTACATCGCCAGATATTCTTTGGCCTGCACGCCACCTTCGTGCGAAGTTTGCAACAGGCGGTTGTAACCTGATGCGATCTTGTCATCGGTCCCCGATTCCGGGAGCAGGTCACCGGCCAACTGCGCCTGCGTGAAGCGATCGAACGGCATGTTGTCGATGAAGGCGTCGATGACCCAATCGCGATACGGCGAGATGTGATGCTCCTGATCGCCGTGATAGCCAACCGTGTCGGCATAGCGGACGAGATCCAGCCACCACACGGCCATGCGTTCGCCGAAGGCATCACTGGCAAGGAACTGATCCACGAGTTTCTCGTAATCCGTCGACGAGATTTCGTCCAGCGTCGGCGGCAGGCCGCGCAGATCAAAGCTCAACCGGCGGAGCAGTGTGATTCGAGCGGCATCCCGTGCGGGTTTGAGTTGCTCTCGCTCCAGCCGAGCCAAGACGAATCGGTCGATCCAATTGGTGGGCCAATTCTCATCGGCGACGCGCGGCGGATCGTGTTTGACTGGCACGACGTAGGCCCAATGAATCGCCCAGTTCGCGTCTTGCTCAACCCAGCGTCGGAGCGTTGCGATCTCGGCGGCCGACAGTTTCTTGCCCGACTTCGCCGGAGGCATCTGCTCGTCGGGATCGGTCGTGAGAATGCGGCGGATCAACTCGCTGTCTTGTGGCTTGCCAGCGACGATGACTGATTTGGCTCCCGGCTTCGGAGCTTGATCGAGCCGCAAGTCGGCTTCGCGATGCTTGTCGTCCGGGCCGTGGCAGAAGAAGCATTTGTCCGACAGGATCGGCCGGACGTCGCGATTGAAGTCGATCGGCGACTGCGCGCGGATCGGTGTCACCACGAACGCGAGCAATCCCAACATTAGCCAGAGACGTCGTCCCATCTCATCGTGCCTCCGGTTCGGCCGATGGCTGTCAGCCGAAAGCTGATGGCCGTCATCCCAACTCTTTGAAACTTTCGGGAACAGGATAACGGCTATCAGCCATCGGCTCACGGCTTTCGGCCGGACTGACTTGAGGTCACTTGGCCTGCGACGTCAGGTGTTTGTTCAAAAACCCCAAGACGAGTGGGCGCAGGTCTTGTTGTTTGGGTTGCAGATCAAACGTGTGCGGGGCATCGAGGACGAGGACGAGTTCGTGCTCGACGCCGGCCTTCTTCAACGCGGCGGCGAGAATTTCGGATTGCTCGACGGGGACCGTTTTGTCGGCGGTGCCGTGCAGGATCAAGAACGGCGGGTCTTTCGCGTCGGCATGAGTGATCGGTGACGCGAGCTTGTAGAGATCGGGCGCTTCATCGCGTGTCTTGCCGAGCATCGCCTTCGCGCTCTTGCTGTCGCGAACTTCGCCGGCTCCGTACATCGGGACGGCACACTGCACAGCGCACGAGAACTCGGCCCACGGAGCGGCTGGATCGAGTCCATCGGCGGGACCGGTCAGTGCCAACAGCGACGTCAGATGCCCGCCAGCCGAACCGCCGATGACGCCGATGTGATCGACGTCGATCTGCAATCGCTTGGCGTTCGCTCGCAGCCAGCGGACGGCGGTCTTGCAGTCGTGAACGTTCGTGGGCCAGGACGACTTGTCGTCGGTGGCCAGCAGGTAGTCGATGCTCATGCCAACGTAGCCATGCAGCGCGAGCGTCGTGCCGATGTTCAATTCGCGAGCGGCGTCGCGTTTGCCGCCGGTCCAGCCGCCGCCGTGAATGATGACGACCGCTGGCGAGCGAGCGTCGGCGGCGCGATTGAGCGGGACGTAGAGGTCCGCCTTTTCATCGCGGCCGTCCGCGAGGTATCGGACTCCGCGTTCAATCAGGACTTTGTCGGCGAGCGTCGTCTTCAACTTCGCATCCGCCTCGGCGAGCGTCTTCGTCGCTTCGTCCGAACCGATGTCGCGCACGAAAATGTTCCGCCACCGAATCTCGCCACCGTGCGTTTGCAGGTGAATCGGACCTTTCGCAGGCAGCGGCTTGTCGCGCGCGGCGTAGTTCTGCATCACCGCGTCATCGACGACGAGTTTTTCGTTGAGCCACACCCACGTCCGCGCTCCGATTTGTCGGATGCGGAATGAATTCCACTCACCGAACGGCTTGTCGGCGACCACCAGCGGATCGCGACCGGGCGTTCTCGGCAGGTTGTTGAACAAGCCGCCGGAGCCGCGGTTTGGATTGCGGTCGGGAGCCGAATGCAAACTCGGCTGATTGTTGTCCCAAATCTGCACCTGCGGCAGGCCCCGCAGGTAAATGCCGCTGTCCGCTTTGGGGACGGTTTTGTATTCGATCAGAAACTCGAGATCGCCGAACTCCTCGTCGGTCGTCGCGTATGGCCCATGCCCGTCGTTGACCAACTCGCCGTTCTCGATGCGCCAGTGGCTCGGAAACTCTTCGCGCATTTTGGCCAGCGCCGCGTCGCGCTTCTCGCCCGTGAGCTTGTCCACCGAATGCGGATTCAGTCCGTACCAGCCGGTGAGGTCTTTGCCGTTGAAGATCGCTCGGAAGCCCGCTGGGGGAGTCGGTTCGGCGGCGGCGGAAACCGTGAACGACGGGAACCACGCCACGAGCAACAGTGACATCGAGAGGAACAATGGCCTCATCATCAAACTCCCATTCATTCGTTTAACCGCACGCCGCAGGCACGCGTGTCGGAGGTCAATCACGCGCGTGCCTGCGGCGTGCGGTTAAACGAGACCTCGATTCTTTCCCGGAACCCAGAGCACGTTGTTGGCTCCGTGGTTGTTGCAGACTTGAGCCAGCACGAACAGCAGGTCGGACAGCCGGTTGAGGTAGTGCAGGGCAGCCGGCCGCACCGATTCCTGGCTCGCGAGCGTTACCAGCAGACGCTCGGCACGCCGGCACACGGTACGCGCCACGTGGCATTGCGCTGCCGCCATGCCGCCGCCGGGCAGGATGAAGTCCTTCAACGGCGGCAGATCGGCGTTGAAGGCATCCAGGCGCCGCTCCAGATGTGCGACGTCGGCGTCGTCGATGGCGGCGTGGCCGGGAATGCACAGCTCGCCGCCAAGATCGAACAACTGGTGCTGCACGCCGACCAGCACGTCGCGCACCGGCTCCGGCAATTCGCACGCCAGCACCACGCCGATCGCCGAGTTCAGTTCATCGACAGTGCCGTAAGCAGCGACCCGCGCCGCGTCTTTCGCCACCCGCGAGCCGTCGCCCAGGCCAGTACTGCCATCGTCGCCGGTGCGGGTGTAGATTTTCGAGAGTCGATTGCCCACGTAGGCAGGCTGCGCTCAGGCGGGCTGCGCGCGCAATGCCGGCACGTACCGACGCAGCAGTTCGAACCCGCCGAACAGCACCGCGCTGAAGAACAGCGAGCCCGCCACGGTGTTCTGGAAGAACGGAATGCCGGCGACATAGGCCGCCGCGAGACCACTCAGGTTGGCGGCGTAGATCGAATGGGCGCTGCCGATGTCGGCCAGCCACGCGCCAAAGTTGGTGATCATGAAGAACAGCAGCGACCCCGCCAGCGCGAAGCCGAGCACGCGTGGCGCGCGGACCCGTCCGCGCAGGCCGAAGCCGAGCGCGGTGCAGGCGGCGATGGCGAGATACACCAGCCAGAAGTCGGCGCTGGTGAAGTAATCCAGATACTGGCCGCCATGGACCCACGCCAGCGCGAGGTCGGACGCCAGCATCGCCGCCAACGGCACCAGCAGCGCCACGCGCCGGCTGGCATACCAGGCGCCGCCGAACAGCGCCATCGCCTCCACTGGCGAAAAATTGGGTGGGTGCGGCAACAGGCGGCTGAGCGCCGCCAGCACAATCATTGCGGCCAGCACCAGCGGGGCGAGCGCCGCTGCCGTGGCGGGCTTGGCGGAGGGATTCGAGGTCATCGCGAAGGGTCCATGGCAGAGGCCGGTCAGTGCCGGTTAGCATACCCGATGCCGCCAATCGACGGGACGCGCATGCACACGCAACACGACATCGTGATCATCGGCGGCGGCCTGGTGGGCGCCAGTCTGGCCTGCGCGCTGGAATCGAGCGGGCTCGACGTGGCGATGGTGGAGGCGTTGGCTGTCGACACCGGCACCAGTGCGCGCGCCAGTTTCGATGAGCGCAATCTGGCGCTGGCCGATGCCAGCCTCAACGCGCTGTCGGCGCTGGGGGTGTTGGCGCATATGCGGTTGCCGCCGGCGCCGATCGCACGCATTCACGTCAGCCGCGCAGGCGACTTCGGTGCGGTGCGACTGCAGGCGCGCGACTACGGACGCGCGCATTTCGGCGCGGTGGTGGTGGCGCGCGATCTCGGCGCGGCGCTGGAAGCGCGTCTCGCCCGATTGCGCGCACTGACCCGCTATTGCCCGGCCAAAGTGCTGGCATTGAGCGCCGCCGCCGACGGTTGGCAGGTGCGTATCGCCGATGCCGATGGCGAACGTCTGCTGCACGCGCGCCTGCTGGTCGGTGCCGACGGTACCCACAGCATGGTGCGCGAGGCGCTGGCGATCGGTACGGAAACGACCGATTACCGACAGACGTTGCTGGTGTCGGCGGTGGCGACTTCACGGCCGCCCGATGGCGGGGCGTGGGAGCGCTTCAGCGATACCGGGCCGGTGGCTTTGCTGCCGCGACCCGACGGCTTGTACGGCAGCGTGCTCGGAGTGGCCGGCGACGATGCGGCGGCGGTCGCGGCGCGGGACGATGCCGCGTACCTGGCGCTGTTGCAGCAGCGCTTTGGCGGCCGCGCCGGTCGCTTCCTGCGCGTCGGACCGCGCAGCATGTACCCGATCCGGCGGATCCTCGCCGAGCGCCTGAGCGGACCGCGCGCGGTGCTGCTGGGCAACGCCGCGCAGACGATCCACCCGATCGGCGCGCAGGGCTTCAACCTCGGTTTGCGCGACGCCCTGACGCTCTCGGAATTGCTCTCCGGCGGTGGCGATCCGGGCGAACCGCAGCGGTTGTCGCGGTATCCCGGGTTGCGCCGGGAAGATCGCGAGCGGACGCTGGCGTTCAGCGACGGCTTGGCGCGGATCACCGCCAATCCCGGTTTTTCCATGCACCTGCTGCGCTCGCTGGGCATGCTGGCGCTCGAACACCTGCCGGCCCTGAAGGCGCCGCTGGTGGCCGGTGCGATGGGCTATCGCGGGCAAGTGCCGACGCTGGCGAGGGCGCCGGCATGAGTCGCGGGCAGCTCGATGCGATCGTGGTCGGCGCCGGCGTGGTGGGCGCCAGCGCCGCGCTGGCGCTGGCCCGTGACGGGCGCCGGGTGGCGTTGGTGGAAACGCGCGAACCGGCACCGTGGCGCCCCGAGGGGGCCGACCTGCGGGTGGTTGCGTTCGCGCCAGACAATGCCGCGTTGCTCGACTCGCTTGGCGTGTGGGCGCCGGTGCTCGCCGCGCGCGCGCAGCCGTATCGACACATGCGCGTCTGGGATGCCGCAGGCGGCGGCGAACTGGCCTTCCATGCCGACGCGCTCGGGCGCGACAGTCTCGGCTGGATCGTCGAGAACGGCTTGCTGACGCATTGCCTCTGGCACGCGGTGCAGCGCGAATCCGGTGTTCGGCGTTACTGTCCGGACAGCGTCGTCGCGATCGAAAACGATGCGGCACGGGTGCAGGTGGAATTGGGTAGCGGCGTGCGGTTGAGCGCGGCGTTGCTGATCGCCGCCGACGGCGCGCATTCGCCCACGCGCACGCTGGCTGGCATCGAGGCGCCACGCCACGATTACGGTCAGCACGGTCTGGTGGCGTACGTGCGCACCGCACTTCCGCATCAGGACACCGCCTGGCAGCGCTTTCTCCCCAGCGGCCCGCTGGCCTTTCTGCCGTATCGCGCCGACGCCATGCCGGGGTCGGCACCGGGCCACGTGAGTTCGATCGTGTGGACGCTGCCCGACGCGCAGGCGCAGCGCTTGCGTGATGGCGACGCCGGCGAATTCTGCAGAGAACTGACGCGCGCCTTCGATGCCACCTTGGGCGAGGTGCAGGCGGTATCCGCGCGCGCCGCTTTCCCATTGCGTCGGCAGCTCGCCGATCGCTACGTGGCCGGCCGCGTGCTGCTGGCCGGCGACGCCGCGCATGCCGTGCATCCGCTGGCGGGGCAGGGCGTCAATCTGGGGCTGCGCGACGTCGCCTGCCTGCGCGCGCTGCTGCAGCAGGCCGGCGAGCGCGACCTCGGCGCCGCGCACCGGCTCGCGCGTTACCAGCGGCAACGGCGCAGCGAGGACACGCTCGCCGCCTACAGCTTCGAGGCAATCAACCGGGTGTTCTCCAACGACGCGCTGTGGCCCACCTTGCTGCGCGGTCCGCTGCTGGGCGCCATCGGCCGCATCGCGCCGCTGACGCAGCGCCTGGCGCGAGTGGCGGCAGGCGTCTGAGCGCGCGTGAAAAAATTGCCCCGTTAATGTGACGGGGGTCAGCTTTTTCGCACGCTCCGAGTAAATCACCCCATTTTCGCGTCGGTGTGATGCATCGCCAACACCGATTCCGGTGCTGCCCCGCGCTCGTCTCGATGCGGGCGTGAGCCGCATTCTTGCGTGTTCCGGGTGGACGGGGTTTGGCGGATGGCGCGCGTCGTGCACATGGCACTGCTCGACGTAATCTACATTACGCAAGCCGCCGCAAAGGCGCGCGTGGCGGCGCTTGACCACACAATCCCCACCGCGCTATGGTCCGTAGGGCGTGGTGGATTGGTAAACGCCATCACGTGGCTCGGGGGAGCATTTAGTAATCGTTGCAAACGATACGATGGGCCGAAAGAGCAGGCCGTGCCGGAGCGTGCGTGCCTTGAATGCTCATGCAAGGAAGTATTTGATCAGGCCGCATCCGCGGCCGCCTATCCACATTCAATACGGGGAATATCCTGTGACCTATTCCAATCGCCGAACCCTTCGGTTGGTAGCGCTTGCGCCGTTTGCCGTGGCACTTTCCATGGCATCCGCCCAAGCCGCCACCCGAGTTGACCTTCATAATCAGAATGTTGCACTGCTCAATAGCCAATACCAGGCGGCCGCCCGCGCCGTTGGCGCGCCGGCTGACGTCAAGCAGCGCCATGCCGAGATGCTTGGCCTGGATTCCGAGTCGTTGCTGCAGGTGTTGAACACCGAGCGCGATGCGAACGGCAGCACCCACTACCGCTATCAGCAGACCTTCCGCGGCCTGCCGATCTGGGGTGAGCACGTCGTCGTCAGCGAAGACGGACGCGGCAACGTGCGCAACCTGTTCGGCCGCGCGGTCGGAGGGCTGGGCCTGGAAGTGCCGCTGAGCGCCGCTTCGATGACCAAGGCGCAGGCGCTGTCGATTGCCAAGAATCTGGTGTTCGGCGATGCCGACGTCGCGGCCAAGGTGGGCGGGATGAAGATCGAGCGCGAGAATGCGCGCAAGATGATCTTCATCGACGACAACGACGTCGCGCACGTGAGCTACGTCGTGGAACTGCTCGCCGATGCGGTCAACGGCGGTGCGCCGACTCGTCCGTTCATCATCATCGATGCCCAGAGCGGTGCCATCCTCAAGCGCTGGGATGCCCTCTCCACTGCGCTGATCGGTACCGGTCCCGGCGGCAACAGCAAGACTGGCCAGTACGAGTGGGGTTCGGGCGGCAACTTCGGCTTCCTCGACGTCACCCAGAGCGGCACTACCTGCACCATGAACAATGCCGACGTGAAGTCGGTCAACCTCAATGGCAGCACCGGCGCCGGCACCACAGCGTGGTCGTATACCTGTCCGCGCAACACCACCAAGGCCATCAACGGCGCTTTCGCCCCGATCAACGACGCGCACTACTTCGGCGGCGTGATCCAGAACATGTATCAGAGCTACACCGGCGGCAAGGCGTTGACGTTCCAGTTGGTCATGCGCGTGCATTACGGCACGAGCTACGAGAACGCGTTCTGGGACGGTTCCAAGATGAGCTTCGGCGATGGCGCCACGACCTTCTATCCGCTGGTCAGCGCCGACGTGGCCGGTCATGAGGTGTCGCACGGTTACACCGAGCAGCACTCCAACCTGACCTACTCCGGCCAGTCCGGCGGCATGAACGAGGCGTTCTCGGACATGGGCGGTGAGGCCACCGAGTTCTTCTGGCGTGGCACCAACGACTTCCTGGTGGGCCCGGAGATCTTCAAGGGCACCGGTTCGCTGCGCTACATGAACAACCCGCCGCAGGACGGCAGCTCGATCGACAACGCCGCCAACTTCACCACCGGCATGGACGTGCATTTCTCCTCTGGCGTGTACAACAAGGCGTTCTGGAAGCTGGCCACCACGGCCGGTTGGAACACCCAGAAGGCGTTCCAGGTGATGGCGCGTGCCAATGCCCTGTACTGGACCCCGAGCAGCACCTTCAACAGCGGCGCCTGCGGTGTCGAAACCGCCGCGACCGACCTTGGCTACACCAAGGCCGACGTGACCGCTGCCTTCACCCTGGTGGGTGTGAGCTGCACGGGCGGTGGTGGCGGCGGTACCGTCACGGCGCTGACCAACGGCGTGCCAGTGACCGGAATCGGCGCGGCGACCGGTGCCTACGTCAAGTACACCTTGGTGGTTCCGGCTGGCGCGAGCGGGCTGAGTTTCGTCACTTCGGGTGGTACCGGCGATGCCGACATGTACGTGAAGTTCGGCAGCGAGCCGACCGACACCGTGTACGACTGCCGTCCGTTCCTGAGCGGCAATGCGGAGACCTGCAACATCGCCACCGCACAGGCCGGCACGTACTACGTCAACCTGAAGGCGTACAGCACGTTCTCGGGCGTCACCCTGACCGGCAGCTACTCCACCGGCGGTGGTGGCAGCACCCAGACCTACACCAACGACACCAATGTCACGATTTCCGACAACACCACGGTGAACAGCCCGATCACGGTCTCAGGCCGTAGCGGCAATGCCGGCACCAGCGTGCCGGTGTCGGTGAACATCGTGCACACCTACATCGGCGATCTGAAGGTCGATCTGGTGGCGCCGGATGGCACCTTGTACAACATCCACAACCGCTCCGGTGGCAGCGCCGACAACATCGTCAAGACAGTCAATCTGAACCTGTCGAGCGAAGCGTTGAACGGCACCTGGAACCTGCGGGTGAACGACAACGCCGGTGGCGACGTCGGCTTCATCGACACCTGGAGCGTCACCTTCTGATCGGAGCGTATCCCGATTCGAAGTGCGGCAACTCGAACCCCGGCCTTGTGCCGGGGTTCTTTTTTTGTGGCAGCGCTCGTGCGCGCCAGGAGCCTCGCTCTGGTCGTGCAGCAGTCGCCCGCAAGTGGCCTCCTGCAAGGGCATGCGACGCCTTGGCTGTGTGTGGGAACGCGCTTGCGCGCGATGGGCCGCGTGCCGGTCGCCTCACGCCAATGCACATATGCAAAAAGAAAGGTTGGTGCTGCATCACAAATATTTAATGACAATTGTAAACAATTGTTTTAAAAGCACTTTCTATTGACTGGGATGAGGGGCGCTGATAGCGTCAACACACCGTTCGGCCGGTATCAAAGCGCCGCGCGGCGCGTGTCGAACGATGGCTGGGCCGGATCCGGTTGATGATGACGGAGCCGGTGGGCATGAGTGGATATGGGGCGAATCGGGCGGTGTCGAGACGACGCCCGGCGCGGCCGATTCCGGAACCGGCACGTTCGGCCGTTGTCACCCCCGCATCGCCGTCGTGGCGACGTGGGATCACACTTATCCTTGTCCTGGAAGACATACCCCGTGAGCATGAACCGTCCGCATTCCCGGCGCGCCCAACCGCGTCCGTTTGCCCTTGCAGTGGCGACCGCCGTTGCCCTGTCCGCCTCGTTCGGCGCCGTTGCCGCCGATCGCATCGACACCTCGGCCCTGCAGGCCGGTGGCAAGTACGACCGCTTCATCGTCAAGTATCGCGATGGCAGCAGCGAGTACACCAACACCACCAGCCGCGTGCAGTCGCTGTCGCGCGCCGGCAAGTCGCGTGCAATGGCGATGTCGTCGCTGCGCCGCCTGTCGGTGGATGCCGACGTCATCAAGGCGGCTCGCAAGCTCGACCGCGCTGGCGCCGAAGCGCTGATGCGCGAAATTGCCGCCAACCCGAACGTCGAATACATCCAGCTCGACAGCATCAAGCACGCGCTGTTCACCCCCAACGACACCCAGTACGCTTCGGGCCAGTGGGATCTGTTCGAGGCGACGGGTGGTCTGAATGTGCCGCTGGCGTGGGACAAGTCCACCGGCACCGGCGTGGTGGTATCGGTGATCGACACCGGTTACACCGATCACAGCGATCTGGGCGCCAACATTCTGCAGGGTTACGACTTCATCAGCGACGCAACCATCGCCGGTGACGGCGGCGGCCGCGATACCGACGCGCACGATCCGGGCGACTTTGAGACCGGCTTCAATTCGAGCTGGCACGGCACCCACGTCGCCGGCACCGTGGTTGCGGTGACCAACAATGCCAAGGGCATCGCTGGCGTCGCGTACAACGCCAAGGTGGTCCCGGCGCGCGTGCTCGGCAAGGGTGGCGGTTTCACCTCGGACATCGTCGACGCGATCACTTGGGCATCGGGCGGCACCGTCAGCGGCGTACCGGCCAACGCCAATCCGGCCAAGGTGATCAACATGAGCCTGGGCGGCACCGGCGCTTGCGACACCGCGTCGCAGAATGCGATCAACGGTGCTGTGGGCCGTGGCACGGTGGTGGTGGTGGCGGCGGGTAACGAGAACTCGAACGTGTCCACCTCCAATCCGGCCAACTGCGCCAACGTGGTCGCGGTCGCAGCTACCGATCGCAACGGCGCGCGCGCCAGCTTCTCGAACTTCGGTACGGGCATCGACGTGTCGGCGCCGGGCGTGAACACGCTGTCGACCTACAACACCGGCACCACCACGCCGGGCAGCGAGACCTACGCCCAGCTCAGCGGCACCTCGATGTCCTCGCCGCACGTGGCGGGTGTGGCGGCGCTGATCATGGCAGCGGCGGCCAAGACCCCGACTGAAGTGGAGAGCATCCTCAAGACCACGGCGCGGCCGCTGCCGGGCGCGTGCTCGGGCGGATGCGGCGCTGGTATCGTCGATGCGCTGGCTGCGGTGAACTCGGCGCTCGGCACCACCCCGCCGCCGACTGGCGGCACGTTGACCAAGGGCGTGGCGGTGACCGGTCTGGCGGCCGCCACCGGAGCCTCGTTGAACTACACGATGGCGGTGCCGGCCGGTTCGACCAACCTGACCTTCACCATGTCGGGTGGCACCGGCGATGCCGACATGTACGTGAAGTTCGGCAGCGCGCCGACCGACACCGTGTACGACTGCCGTCCGTTCCTGACCGGCAATGCCGAGACCTGCACCTTTGCGGCACCGCAGACCGGCACCTACTACGTGCGTCTGAAGGCGTTCTCGACGTTCTCGGGCGTATCGCTGGTGGGTAACTACACCGCGGGTGGCGGCGGCTCCACGCAGACTTACACCAACGGCACCAACGTCACGATTTCCGACAACACCACGGTGAACAGTCCGATCACGGTCTCCGGCCGTAGCGGCAATGCCGGTACCAGCGTGCCGGTGTCGGTGAACATCGTGCACACCTACATCGGCGATCTGAAGGTCGATCTGGTGGCGCCGGATGGCACCCTGTACAACATCCACAACCGCACCGGCACCAGCACCGACAACATCGTCAAGACGGTCAATCTGAACCTGTCGAG
>JANRIF010000135.1:0-1867 GCA_033765245.1 Lysobacteraceae bacterium | reverse complement strand
AACTGCTTGTTGATCGCGTTGACCACCTGCAGAGCCAGCAGCGACTTGCCGCCCAGAGCGAAGAAGTTGTCGTCAATGCCAACCCGCTCGACCTTCAGCAACCGCGCCCACAGCGCCACCACCCATTGCTCCTCGGGCGTGCGTGCGGCCTCGGCCTCGCGCACCGCCGCCGATGGCACGTCCGCATAGCCCGCGCGCACCGCCTTGCGGTCGATCTTGCCGTTCGCGCTCAACGGCATCGCCTCGACCGTGATCCACTCCTGCGGCAACATGAAACTCGGTAGAGTCGCGCGCAGGTGGTCACGGGCCTGCGACTCCTGCACGTCTCGGCCGTCGACCGTTCCGGGCAGATACTCGACGAACGCCGCCAAGCGCGAGCCACGGGCGTCCTCCAGCTTCAACACCGCGCTGCTCTTGACCACCCCGCTGGCCGATAGCGCCGACTCGATCTCACCCAACTCGATGCGGAAGCCGTTGACCTTCACCTGCTGATCCAGGCGTCCGATGAACTCCAGCACACCATGCTCATTCCAGCGCACCAGATCTCCGGTACGGTATAGCCGCGGCAACGCCACACCAACCGTGTCGCCGGCCACGAACTTCTCCGCGGTCAGTTCCGGACGCCGCCAGTAGCCGCGCGACAGCCCAGTGCCGCCGATAAACAGCTCGCCGACCACCCCGCGCGGCGCCACCAGCCCCTGACTGTCGATGACGAAGGCCTGGCAGCCACGGATCGGAGTGCCGATGTCCGGGGCGCGACCGGCGTCACGCGCGCACAGCGAATAGGTCGAATACGTCGTGTCCTCCGACGGGCCGTACAGGTTGTAAACCGCGTGCACCCGCGTCTGCGCGTACACCCGTTCGACCACGTGCCCCAGCAACGCCTCGCCGGCCAGATTCACTACCTGCACCGAATCAGGCACCGCACCCGATTCCAGCAACTGCATGATCGCCGAGGGCACGGTGTTGATCAGGGTCACCCCGCTGTCGCGCACCGCGGCGACCTCGTGCACATCCAGGATGTGCCTGACCAGCAGACAGCTGCCGCCGCAACTGAGCGGCACGAACATCTCAAACACCGACAGGTCAAAGCACATCGATGTCGCCGCCAGCACGACCGACAGTTGTTCGCGCGAATAGGTCTCGTGCGCCCAGGCGATCATCTCGGCCGCATTGCGGTGTTCGATCATCACCCCCTTGGGATTGCCAGTGGTGCCCGAGGTATAGATCAGATAGGCCAGCGCGGCCGGGTCGGACGGCAGCGACGGGTTGCCCGCACCCTGCCCGTCGATGCTGGCCGCGTCGGCAACATCAAGCATCTGCACGTCAATGCCATCCAGGCGGGCGCGCGTGTCGGGCGAACCCAGCACCCAGGCCAGTTGCGCGTCGGCGGCAATGTAGCGGAGGCGCTCGGCCGGGTAGTCCGGGTCCATCGGCACATAGGCTGCACCGGCCTTCAGGATCGCCAACAGGGAAACCACCAGCGCCGGGCTGCGCGGCAGGCACACGCCGACTAGGCCGCCGGGTTGCACACCGCGCACGATCAGTGCATGGGAGAGCCGGTTGGCCTGTGCGTTGAGTTCGGCATAGCTCAGGGCCGCCTCGCCGAAGCGCACCGCCACCGCATCGGGAGTGAGCCGCGCCTGATGCTCGACCAGGGTGTGCAAGCACTGCGGCGCATCGCCCGCGGCGTCCGTGTGCACGCCGGTCAACGCCTGCGACTCGCCGCTGCACAGCATGGCCCCGGAGAGCGTGATATCGGAAAGTCGAAAAACCGAGCCCTGCGCCAGTTGTTCGAAGATACGGGTGAGATCCTCGGCCATCTGCACGATCAGCCAGCGCGGAAACAAAGCCTTGCGGTAGCTCA
>JANRIF010000133.1:0-2243 GCA_033765245.1 Lysobacteraceae bacterium | reverse complement strand
CGGCGAGGCGATGCGGGTGGAGGTCAGCGGCAAGTACACGCTACCGGGCCTCGCCGAGTTGGCCGCCCGTGCCGGTTTGCGGGTGAGCGCGCACTGGACCGACCGCGACGGTTGGTTCGCGCTGGTGCTGCTCGAACCGGCCGGGTAAACGCGCCAGCGCGCAATCAGTTGCTTCGCACGGTTGCCCGCAAGCGGCCTCATACACGCAGCCGTCGCTCGCGCCCCCGGTGGCCGCAGCGAGGCGGGCGAGGGGTGTTCAAGCTTTCAGGGCTTGACCCGCACCCCGCGCCAGAATGCCACCAGGCCTTCGATGTGCTTGGCTTCATCCGTGGTGGATGGGTAGTACCACGCGGCACCCGCGTTGACCTCGCCGTCGACCACGATGTCGTAATAGCTGGCGGTGCCCTTCCACGCGCATTCTGTGTGCGTGGTGGCGGGGCGGAAATATTCCTGTACTAGCGACTGCGGTGGGAAGTAGTGGTTGCCCTCGACCAGCACAGTGTCGTTGCTTTCGGCGATGACGGTATCGTTCCAGATGGCTTTCATAGTGGCGGTGTCTAGCGGATGCGACGTAGGGATCACATCGTACCAGCGTCGCGTCGATACGGGCGTGCGCATTGACACCACTGCCGCCAGTGCAGGCGTGACGAATCGCATGCGACGCGGCGTTGTCGTACTCTCGCGTCTTCCCCTCGCCAGGAATCGCCGCCATGACCCGTCCCCCGCGCCGCAGCACGCCCGACCCGCGCGCGGTCACCCGCGAGCAAGCCGAGCAGGCGATCCGCACCCTGCTGTGCTGGGCCGGCGACGAGCCCGATCGCGAAGGCCTGCGCGACACCCCGCGCCGGGTGGTCGATGCCTATGGCGAGTGGTTCGGCGGCTACGCGATGGACCCGGAAACCGAACTGCGCCGCACCTTCGAGGAGGTCGCCGGCTACGACGAAATGATCGTGCTGCGCGACATCGAATTCGAGAGCCACTGCGAGCACCATCTGGCGCCCATCATCGGCAAGGCGCACGTCGGCTACCTGCCGGATGGCAAGGTGGTGGGCATCAGCAAACTGGCGCGGGTGGTGGAAGCCTATGCGCGGCGCCTGCAGGTGCAGGAAAAAATGACCGCGCAGATCGCCCGCTGCATCGAGCAGGTGCTCAAGCCGCGCGGCGTCGGCGTGGTGATCGAGGCGCAACACCAGTGCATGACCACACGCGGCGTCCACAAGCGCGGGGTCAGCATGGTCACCTCGAAGATGCTTGGCAGCTTCCGCGAAGATGCGCGCACCCGCTCGGAGTTCTTGCGCTTCATCGACGTCGGGCCGGGGCGCTGAGCGCGGCGTGGGCAGCTCGCGTTCCGTCGATCTCGCGGCGCCATGCGCTTGCGGCAGCGCTGCGAGCTACGCCCAGTGCTGCGGTCCGTTGCACGCTGGCGCGCCGGCAGCCAGTGCCGAGGCGTTGATGCGCGCGCGCTATAGCGCCTACGTGCAGCGTCGCGCCGACTACCTGCTCGCCACCTGGCACGCCTCCACACGGCCACCCACACTCGACCTCGACGACCCGCAAAGCCGCGCCACCCGCTGGCTCGGGCTGCAGGTGCGCGCGCACACCATCGACGATGCCGATCACGCCCGCGTCGAATTCGTCGCCCGCTTCCGGATCGGCGGCAGCTCGGCGCAACGTCTGCACGAAGTCAGCCGCTTCGTGCGTGAGCAGGGCCGTTGGTACTATCTGGATGGCGAATTCCCCGGAGCCGCTGCATGACCTCCGCGCGCATTCCCGAGAAACCCTTTGCGCCCTCCTGCGAACGCAACCGCGAGCCGATCCTGGCGGTACTGCGCGAGTGGTTCGCGCCGTGCACGCGCGTGCTGGAAATCGGCAGCGGCACCGGCCAGCACGCGGTGTATTTCGCCGCCGCGTTGCCGCATCTCACCTGGCAGTGCAGCGACCGCGTGGATCAGTTGCCGGGCATACGTCTGTGGCTCGACGAGGCGGCGCTGGCGAACACCCCTGCGCCGCTGGCGCTGGACGTCGAGAGCGGCCCCTGGCCCGCGCAACGCTTCGACGCCATGTTCAGCGCCAACACCGCGCACATCATGAGTTGGGAGCAGGTGCGGGCGCTGTTCGCACAACTGCCGCAGCTGCTGAGCGTCGGTGGTGTGTTCGTGTTGTACGGCCCGTTCAAGCGCAACGGCGCCCACACCAGCGCAGGCAATGCCGCGTTCGATGCGCAACTGCGCGCGCAGACGCCG
>JANRIF010000124.1:0-1551 GCA_033765245.1 Lysobacteraceae bacterium | reverse complement strand
TTCGGCCACGCCCCAGTCGGCGCTTTGCGCGTAGGTGGCGCCCTTGGCGTTGAGGATGTGCGGCGATTGCACTGCCACTGCATCCACTCGCGCGCCGTGGGTTTCCAGCGTCACTTCGCCGTTGACACAACGCTGGCTGTTGCGCAGGAAGGCTTCGAGATCGGCCTTGAGCGGGTCGTGGAAGAAGCCTTCGTAAACCAGTTCCACCCACTTGCGCGCGACTTCGGGCTTGAAGCGGTTCTGCTGCTTGCTCAGCACCGTTTCCTCCAGCGCCCGGTGTGCGGTCAGCAGCGCGATCAGACCCGGCGCTTCGTACACGATGCGGCCCTTGAGGCCGATGGTGGTATCGCCGGTATACAGGCCGCGGCCGACGCCGTAGCGGGCGAACTCGCGGTTGAGCCGCGCCAGCAATTGCGCGCCCGGAAGGCGCTCGCCATCCAGCGACACTGCTTCGCCACGCTCGAATCCGATGCGAACTTGCAGCGCCTGACGCGGCCATTGCGACGGCGGCGCGCACCAACCCACCGCACCTTCGCCTGGGGCTTCCCAGCGGTCAATCTCGCCGCCGGACATGGTGAGGCCGAGCAGGTTCTCGTTGATGGTGTACTGCTGCTGCTTGCTGCGCACGCCGAAGCCACGCTCCTCCAGATAACGCTGCTCGTAGGCGCGCACCTGGGTGTGCTCCTTCTGAATCTCGCGGATCGGCGCCAGGATCGTGTAATCGCCGCTGGCCTTCACCGCCAGATCGAAGCGCACCTGATCGTTGCCCATGCCGGTGCAGCCGTGCGCGATCGCGCGGGTGCCGAGTTCGGCCGCACGCTGAAGCGCCGCGTCGACGATCAGGTAACGGTCCGACACCAGCAACGGGTACTGCCCTTGATAGCCTTCGCCCGCCATCACGAACGGCACCACGAACCCGTTCCAGATCGCCGGCCCGCCATCGACAGTGACGTGGCTCGCCACCCCCAACTCAGCCGCACGCTGCTCGATGAACGCACGCTCGGCGGCATCGACACCGCCGGTGTCGGCGAACACCGTGTGCACCTGCCAGCCCTGTTCCTTGAGATAGGGAATGCAGAAACTGGTGTCGAGACCGCCGGAGAAGGCGAGGACGACGTGGTTGGAGCCGGGACTCGGGACCCGGGACCCGGGACCCGACGAAGCAATGGACGATGACATGGGGTGTTCGCTCCTGATGGTTTCAATGTCGAAGGTGATTACGTCAGCGCACGCAATCCCGCACGCAGCGGCGCTTCAATCCGAGTCCCGGTCGCTGCCACACCCGAAGCTCAGAAGTTGTCCGCAAAGTGCGCAAAATACGCAAAGTTCTTTTGGCTTCCCTTTTGCGTCCTTGGCGTTCTTTGCGGACCGGATGCGCTTGCTCTGTTGTTGCCGGGCTCAACCCAGTCCCACCAACCGCGCCATCACCGCCTTCTGCACGTGCAGGCGGTTCTCGGCTTCTTCGATGGCGATGCAGGCGGGGGAATCCATCACCGCGTCGGTGGCTTTGACGTTGCGCCGCAGCGGCAGGCAGTGGCTGAACACCGCGTT
>JANRIF010000119.1:0-3281 GCA_033765245.1 Lysobacteraceae bacterium | reverse complement strand
GCAAACATGATCTGGAAACCGCGCCGGATGTGCAGGTCGCGCACTTTCTCCAGCGCCAGCAACGCTGCATCGTGTTCGAGGAACTGTTCGCGCTTGAGCTGGCTGCGCCCGCCGACCTGGCCAGTCTCGCGCAGCAAGGTCCATCCGCCCAGCAGATCCTGCTGCAGAGACAGTTGCACGAACTTGGGCGACTCGTTGGCGACGGGCCGTTGTTGCAGATACAGGCGCATGGGCGAATTGTAGCGGAGCGGCGCGGGTTACGGTCGGATGCGGGCGGCGTCACACCGCGCTGAGCGCGTCGAGGATCGCGAGCTCCGCGACGTCCGGCGCGATGAACGCCGCGCCGACGCCGTGCCACAGGATCAGATTGATCGCCCCGGATACCGACTTCTTGTCCAGCCGCATGCGTTCCAGCAGCCGTCGCGGATCGAGGCCGGACGGAATCGCGGTGGGTAGTTCCAGCCGCTGCAGCAGCGCCGACAGGCGCTCGGTATCGGTGGCCGGCGCCAGCCCAAGCCGTGCCGACAACCGCGCGGCCAGCACCATTCCTACCGCCACCGCTTCACCGTGCAGCAATCCGCCGTAGCCTTGCTCGGTCTCGATGGCGTGGCCGAAGGTATGGCCGAGATTGAGCAAGGCACGCTCGCCCTGCTCGGTTTCGTCGCGCGCAACGATCGCCGCCTTGTGCGCGCAACTACGGGCGATAGCCTCGGTAATGGTTGGCGGATGGCATGCCAGCAGCGCGTCGGCGTGGGCTTCCAGCCAGGCGAAGAACCCGGCATCGCCGAGCGCACCGTACTTCACCACCTCCGCCAGCCCGGCGCGCACTTCGCGTGCGGGCAGGGTGGCGAGGGTGTCGATATCGGCGATCACGCCGGTCGGCTGGTGAAACGCTCCGACCAGGTTCTTGCCCTGCGGCAGGTCCACCGCGGTCTTGCCGCCCACCGAGGAATCGACCATCGCCAACAGCGTGGTGGGCATCTGCACGAAGCGGATGCCGCGCATCCAGCACGCCGCCGCGAAGCCGGCAAGATCGCCGATCACGCCGCCACCGAGGGCGATGATCGTGGCATCGCGGCTGGCGCCGAGTGCGGCCAGCGCCTGCATCACCTCGCCGAAGCGTTGCAGGGTCTTTTCCTGTTCACCCGGCGGCAGGATCAGGCAGTCGTGCCGGCAACCGCCCAGCCCGGCGCGTACCCGCGCCAGATAGTGCGGCGCCACGTTGGCATCGCTCACCACCAGCACGTGGCGGCCGCGCAGCAGCGGTTGCCACAGCGTGGGCTCGGACAACAGCGCGGCGCCGATGTGGATCGGGTAGCTGCGCGCACCCAGCGCGACCGACAGCGTGCGGGTGGCGCTCATGGGGTTGATGTCTCCGGTTGACGTGCTGGCGCGGGCCAATGCCCGGCCAGAAGGTTACCGAGGTGTTCGCAGGCGGTTTCGGCGTTCATGTCATCGGAATCGAAGGTGAGGTCGGCCAGTTCGCGGTAAATCGCATTGCGATGCGCGGCCAGCTCGCGAAGCCGTGCGGCGGGGTCCGGCGTTTGCAGCAGTGGGCGGTTGCGGTCGCGCTCGATCCGGGCCAGTTGCTGCTCCACGCTGGTCTGCAGATACACCACCAGCCCCGCGCGTTTGAGCGCGGCGCGGTTTTCGGCATCCAGCACCGCGCCGCCGCCGGTCGCGAGCAACTGCCCCGACTTGGCGCACAACTCGGCGATCACCGCCTTCTCGCGGACGCGAAAGCCCGCTTCGCCCTCGCATTCGAAAATCACCGGTATGCTGGCGCCGGTGCGCTGTTCGATCACCTGATCGGCATCGACGAAGACCAGCCCCAGCAACTCGGCCACGCGCCGGCCCAGCGAGGTTTTTCCGGCGCCCATGGGGCCGATGAAGACGATGTTGGCGAGATCTGGCATCGGCGGGAATGCTAACCGATTCGATGGTGTCGACCGAGGCTGATGATGACAAACAATCACGCGCACCTGGTGGTGGTGATCGGCGCTGGCGACCTTGGCAGCCGCGTCGCGCGCTCGCGCGCAGCGGCGGGCGATCGGGTGCTCGCGCTGCGTCGCCATCCGCCTGCCGCGTCGTCCACCGATGGCGTGCAGTGGTTGGCCGCCGACCTCGCCAGCGGCCGCGGCCTCGACGCGCTGCCCAGGCATCCCGATGCGGTGGTAGTGGCGGTAGCTCCGGATGAACGCAGCGAAGCCGCCTATCGCGCGCTGTACGTCGATGGCGTCGCGCGCGCCGTGGATCGCTTCGCGGCACTACCGCGTCTGTTGTTTGTCTCGTCCACCGCCGTGTATGGCGAAGACGCCGGCGAGTGGGTCGACGAAGACACCCCGCCGATGCCGCCGGCCTTCAACGGCAAGGTGCTGCTGGAGGCCGAAGCCCACGTCGCCCAATACGCCGCACGGACCACCGCACTGCGCCTGTCCGGCCTGTACGGCCCCGGCCGCGATGCCCTGCGCCGCAGTGCCTTGCAAGCCAGCGCCGGCCGCGCGCACTGGACCAACCGTATCCACATCGCCGATGCCGCCCGCGCGATCTCGTTGCTGCTCGATCATCCCGAGCCACCGCACGTGGTACTCGGCACCGACGACGAACCCGCCCTGCAATGGCAAGTGATGAACTTCCTGCGCGCCCAATCCGGCCTGGCGCCGTTGCCCGAACCGCCCGGCCCGATCAGTGGCCGGCGCATCGCCAATGCGCAGCTGCGCGGGTTGGGGTGGGTGGCGCGATATCCAACGTATCGCGCAGGGCATGTCCGGGAGGGTAGCGCGGATTAGCCGCGCAACTGGGCATCCAACGCCTCCAGCCGCCCCGGCGTGCCCACGTCGGTCCAACGGCCCGAGAAATATTCGCCGCTGATCTCGTTGCGGGCCATGGCGGCGCGCAGCAGCGGGGCGAGGCGGAAGCTCGGTGGGTCGGTGTCGGCGCCGGGGGTGCCGGCGACGTCGCGTTGCCAGTGCGCGAACAAGGCGGCGCGGTAGACGCCGATGCCGCTGTAGGTGAGCAGGTGTTCGCCGTGCGTGACCAGCCGGCCGTCGTGTTGCAGCGCGAAGTCGGCGCGCGGGCTGTGCGCGGGCGGGTCGACCATCACCAGATGCGCAAGCGTTTGCGGCGCACGCGGCAGCCGAGTGAAGTCGACGTCGCAGTAGACGTCGCCATTGACCACGATGAACGGCGCGTCGCCGAGCAGCGGCAGGGCGTGCAGCAGGCCGCCGCCGGTTTCCAGCGGTTCAGCGCCTTCGTGCGACCAAGCGATGTGCACGCCGAAG
>JANRIF010000115.1:0-4286 GCA_033765245.1 Lysobacteraceae bacterium | reverse complement strand
CCCCTTTACGCGCGCCGCGCACTCGGGTAGTGTCGGCGGCATGTTCGCTTTCGCCGCCCGCGCCGTGCATGCCGCTGTCCCTGCCCATTGGGCAGGCGCGGACAACGTCGCGAATAATAATAATCGGCTGCCACCATCGCGCGGGCCGACCGCTTAGCTGCACGCTACCATCGCTTCACCCTCATCGGCCCGCTCAACGTAGCGGGCCGTTTGCATTTCTGGCCCTGGAGAAATTTCAATGTGTTCGATTCTTGGCATCTTCGATCTTCGCGCCGACGCCGATCTGCAGCCGTTGCGGCCGCTGGCGCTGGATCGCTCGCGCTTGCAGCGCCACCGTGGGCCGGACTGGAGCGGTGTGTACGTGGCGCCGCATGCGCTGCTGGTGCATGAGCGGCTGGCCATCGTGGACGTGGATCACGGGGCGCAGCCGCTGCGCTCCGCCGATGGCCGGCTGGCGCTGGCGGTGAACGGTGAGATCTACAACCACAAGGTGCTGGAAGCGGGTCTGAAACAGCCGTATGCGTTCCAGACTTCGTCGGACTGCGAGGTGATCAACGCGCTGTATCTCGAACACGGGGCGGACTTCCTCAACCAGCTCAACGGCATCTTCGCGTTTGCGTTGTACGACGCGCAGCAGGATCGCTACCTGATCGCGCGCGATCCGATCGGGGTGTGTCCGCTGTACCAGGGCCGCGACGAACACGGCCGCCTGTGGGTGGCGTCGGAGATGAAGGCGCTGTCGGGCGTGTGTCCGCAGATCGAGGTGTTCCCGCCCGGGCACTACCTCGACAGCCGCGACGGCGAGATCCGCCGCTATCGACACAACGCTTGGAGCGATTACGCGGCGACCCAGGGCAAGCGCATCGAGCCGGCGGCCCTGCGCGAAGGGTTGGAGCAGGCGGTGCGGCGTCAGTTGATGTGCGACGTGCCCTACGGCGTGCTGTTGTCGGGAGGCCTCGATTCGTCGCTGGTGGCGGCCTGCGCGGCGCAGTTTGCGCGCAAGCGGGTGGAAGACGAGGGCCGCAGCGAGGCATGGTGGCCGCGCCTGCATTCGTTTGCTATCGGCCTGCAGGGCTCGCCCGATCTGGCCGCCGCGCGCATCGCCGCAGAGGCGATCGGCACCGCGCATCACGAATTCCATTTCACGGTGGAGGAGGGCATCGACGCGCTGCCCGACGTGATCCGCCACATCGAGACCTACGACGTCACCAGCATCCGCGCCTCCACCCCGATGTACCTGCTGGCACGGCGTATCCGCGCCATGGGTATCAAGATGGTGCTGTCGGGCGAGGGCGCTGACGAGATATTCGGCGGCTATCTTTACTTCCACAAGGCGCCCTCCGCCAAGGACTTCCACGATGAGACTGTGCGCAAGATCGGCAATCTGCATCTCTACGATTGCCTGCGCGCCAACAAGTCGATGGCGGCGTGGGGCATCGAGGCACGGGTGCCGTTCCTGGACCTGGAGTTCCTCGATCTGGCGATGTCGTTCGATGCCGAGCAAAAGCGGGTCAAGCCCGGCGGCATGGAGAAGGCGATCCTGCGCGAGGCGTTTGCCGGGGTGCTGCCGGACAGCATCCGGCTGCGCCAGAAGGAGCAGTTCAGCGATGGGGTGGGCTACAACTGGATCGACTCGCTGCGCGCATGGGCCAACGCGCAGGTCTCCGACGAAGCCTTGGCGGCAGCGGCCGAGAGCTTCCCGGTGAACCCGCCGACCACCAAGGAAGGCGTGCTGTACCGGCGCTTGTTCGAGCGTTGCTATCCGGGCGATGCCTGCGCCAACACGGTGCCGGGAGGGCCGTCGATCGCCTGCTCGTCGGCCGCCGCGATCGCCTGGGACCCAGCCTTCGCCAAGGCCGCCGACCCCTCGGGACGCGCGGTGGCTGGCGTGCATGTGAATGCGGCTGCACCGGTGTTGTGACGGAGCCAGGAAGCAAGGCAGTCCGCAAAGGGAGAACACGACGCAAATGACGCAAAGGAGATTCCGGGGCGCGATCGTGGCGGGTGCTGGATCGCATCATCTGACGGGTGCGGACTCCCCTTTGCGTTTTTTTGCGTGCTTTGCGGAATTCCGGCTGTCGTTGTGCGGTGCGGTTTTCTGCCGCACGACCCAGCCACCGCTACAATGCCGGATCGAATCGTCATCGCCGGAACCCGTCCTTGAATGCCACCACCACGCTGCTGGTCGTCGATGACGATGCGGAAATTCGCGACTTGCTGTCGCGCTATCTCAGCGACCACGGGTTCCGCGTGCTCACCGCCGGCGACGGTGCGCAGATGCGCGCAGTGCAGGCCGCCCATGCGATCGATCTGGTGATCCTGGACCTGATGCTGCCCGGCGAGGATGGTCTGGCGATCTGCCGGCGTCTGCGCGCCGAGTCGCAACTGCCCATCATCATGTTGACCGCGCGCACCGACAACCTGGAGCGCGTGGTGGGGCTCGAACTCGGCGCCGACGACTACATCACCAAGCCGTTCGAACCGCGCGAACTGGTAGCGCGCATCCGCGCGGTGCTGCGGCGGACGCGGCCGGAAACGCCCCTGCCGGAGCCGACCCCGCGCGCCGCCGCAGTGGGTTGTTATCGCTTCGCCGGCTGGATCCTGGACCCGGAGGCGCGCTCGCTGCGCGATGCCGCGGGGCGCTCGGTGGAGCTGAGTCCGGGCGAATTCGATCTGCTGATGGCGTTCGTGCAAAGCCCGCGCCAGGTGCTCGATCGCGACCGCCTGCTCGAACGCACCCGTGGCGGCGAGGCCACGCCATTCGATCGCAGCATCGATGTGCAAGTCAGCCGGCTGCGCCGCAAGATCGAGGACACCCACTTGAGCCCGAACCTGATCCAGACCGTGCGCGGCGCCGGCTACATCTTCACCGCCAAGGTGGTGCGCGAGTGATCCGCTTTACCCGCACCCTGCGCGGACGCACCCTGTTGCGCGTGGCGCTGGGCACGCTGGCGTCGCATGTGGTCGGGCTGGCGATCTACCTGGCCTTCAATGCCTCCAGCATCAGCCAAACCCGCGAGCAGCAGGTGGTGGACCAGATCGCCACGCTGACCACGCTGCTGGAACGCAGCCCGGTGGACAAGCGCGACGAGATGGTGGCGGCGCTGTCGCAAAAGGGCTTCCGTCTGGAGCTGGCGCCCAACAGCCAGGTGGACCCGAAGAGCGCGCAGAAGAAGGACACGGTGGGTTTGCGCCGCTTGCTCGGCTTGGCGCTGGGTTCGCCGCTGGATGCGCAGGTGCTGGCCGATTACCGCGCACTCGCGCCCGGCCAGTTGGAGATGACCGACGACGATCCCGGCGTGGAACGCGAAATCGTCGCGGCGCGTGTCGCGCAGTGGTTCCGCTTCCGCGAGAACCTGCTGGTGGCGGTGCAGTTGTCCGACGGCACCTGGCTCAACGCGCGGGTGCGCGGGCGGCCGTTCGCATTGTTCTTCAACGGCGGCTTGGTGTTGTCGCTGGTGTTGATGATCCTGGTGGTGTTCACCATCACCGCCAAGGCGATCAGCAAGCCGTTGCGAGGGCTTGCCAAGTTTGCCGATGCCGCAGAGGCGCTGGGCGTGGACGTGGAGAATGCCGCGCCATTGAGCGAGGACGGGCCGGTCGAGATCCGCCGTGCGGCGCGCGCGTTCAATCGCATGCGCGACCGCATCCAGACCCTGATCGAAGATCGCACCCGCATGCTGGCGGCGATGTCGCACGATTTCCGCACCCCGCTGACGCGGCTGCGTCTGCGCGTGGAGTTCGTCGCCGACAGCCCGGAGCGCGCCAAGATGTTGCGCGACATCGCCGACATGGAAGAAATGGTGAGCGTGACCTTGCGCTTCATCAACGACGGCGTCGCCGACGAACATCGCGAACTCATCGATTTCGTGTCGCTGCTGACCGAGCTGAGCATCGACCTGGAAGCCGATCTGCCGGAATTCCACATGAACGGCGCGCGCAGCATCCGCGTCGCCTGTGCGCCGGTGGCAATCCGCCGCGCCTTCACCAACCTGATCGAAAACGCGCGCCAATACGGCGACGGTGCCGGCATCCAGGTGGCGTTGGTGCAGGACGAGGTCATCGTGGAAATCGTCGATCACGGCCCCGGCATCCCCGAAGCCGAGCGCGAAAACGTGTTCCGGCCATACTACCGGCTGGAGCCTTCGCGCAGTCGCGAATCCGGCGGTTCCGGCCTCGGCCTCGCCATCGCGCGCTCGGTGATCCGCGCCCACGGCGGCGATATCACCCTGCACGACGCCCCCGGCGGTGGCCTGATGGTGCGGGTGCGGCTGCCGGCTTCGTAG
>JANRIF010000105.1:0-4763 GCA_033765245.1 Lysobacteraceae bacterium | reverse complement strand
CAGGCGTCTTCGGGCGTCCGGTGTGAGAAATGCGGGCTAGGGGGCTGGTGTACCATGCCCGGATGACCAAGCCGCCAAGCAAGAAGACGGGCAAGAAACTGCCGCCCTGGATGCCTTCACCCCCCGCCCGGAACGATCCGCCCTCCCGCAAGCCACGTTCCGCGCCGGCGTCGGCACCTGCCAGGGACAAGCGCAGCGCGCCTGCAGCGGTCGATCCGCACGCGGAGCGCGAGGCGCTGCGCTACGAGCGCCCGATCGCCAGCCGCGAGGCTATTGCGGCCGCGCTGGCCAGCGATCCGTTGAGCGCTGAACAACTCGCGCAAGTGCTGGACCTGCAGGCGCCCGACCGCTTCGAGGCGCTGACGCGGCGCCTTGGCGCGATGGTGCGCGACGGCCAGTTGCTGATGAATCGGCGCGGCGCGTTTGCGGTGGTGGAGAAACTCGATCTGCTGCCGGGCACGGTGATCGCCAATCCCGAGGGTTTCGGTTTTCTGCGCCCGGATGCCGGCGGCGGCGACGACGTCTACCTGGCGCCGGCGGAATTGCGCAAGGCCATGCACGGTGATCGCGTGCTGGTCAGCATCCGCAGCATCGACCGCCGCGGCCGCCGCGAGGGCACCATCGCCGAGGTGCTGGAGCGTCGGCTGACGCGGGTGATGGGCCGCTTCGGCGAGCGCGACGGTATCGGTTACGTGACCCCGGATGACCGCCGTATCACCCACGACATCATCGTCCCCGTCGAGGCCCGCAATCAGGCCCGCAACGGTCAACTGGTGGTGTGCGAGATCACCGAGCCGCCGGCCCGAGGGCGCCCGCCGTTCGGCAAGGTGCTGGTGGTGCTGGGCGACAAGCTCACGCCCTCGCAGGCGGTGCAGGCGGCATTGCACGCGCACAACATTCCACATGAGTTTTCGCAGGCGGTGCTCGATCAGGCGGCAGCGGTGCCCATCACGGTGGAATCGCCACATCTGGACGGACGGGTCGACCTGCGCCAGATGCCGCTGGTCACCATCGACGGCGAGGACGCACGCGATTTCGACGACGCGGTGTGGTGCGAGCCCACGCGCGACGGCTTCCGCCTGCTGGTGGCGATCGCCGACGTATCGCATTACGTGCGTCCGCAGGCGCCGCTGGACGACGAGGCGCAACTGCGCGCCACTTCGGTGTACTTCCCCGGCTTTGTGGTGCCAATGCTGCCGGAGACGCTGTCCAACGGCATCTGCTCGCTCAATCCGGGCGTGGACCGGATGTGCTTCGTGTGTGACATGCGGGTGGATCGCGACGGGTTGGTGACGCGCTCGAAGTTCTACGAGGCTGTGATGTGCTCGCATGCACGGCTCACCTACACCCAGGTCTGGCAGGCGCTGGACCAGGGCGATGCCGATGCGCTGGCGCGGGTGGGCGCGCTGATGCCGCAGTTGCGCCATCTGCACCAGCTTTACCAGGTGCTGGCGGCGGCGCGCAGGACGCGCGGCGCGATCGAGTTCGAGACGTCGGAAGTGCGCTTCGTGCTGGGCGCGGCCGGCGAGGTGGTGCAGGCGGGCATGCTTCAGCGCAACGACGCGCACCGGTTGATCGAGGAGTGCATGATCGCCGCCAACGTCGAGGCGGCGCGCTTCCTGCTCAAGCATGGCATTCCGGCACCGTACCGCGTGCATGACCGGCCGCCGGAGTCGAAGTACGCCGACCTGCAGGAATTCCTGAGCGAGTTCGGTCTGAAGATGCCGGGCTGGGAGCGGGTGAAGCCGCGCGATTTCACCGCGCTGTTGAACAAGGTACGCAAGCGCGCCGATGGCGCGCTGATCGAGTCGGTGCTGCTGCGCTCGCAGAGCCTCGCGGTGTATGCCCCGGAGAACATCGGCCACTTTGGCCTGGCGCTCGACGCCTACGCGCATTTCACTTCGCCGATCCGGCGTTACCCCGATCTGCTCACCCATCGCGCGATCAAGCACGTGCTGGCCAAGGGCGTGGCCGATACCTTCGCGTACGCCACCCACGAGATGGCGCATCTGGCGATGCAATGTTCGGAGAAGGGTCGGCGCGCCGACGAGGCCACGCGCGAGGTGGACGAACGCTATCGTGCGGCGTGGATGGAGCAGCACGTCGGTGCCGAGTTCGACGGCGTGATCAGCGGCGTCACCTCATTCGGCCTGTTCGTGGAACTGGGTGAGTCCAAGGTGACCGGATTGGTGCACGTCACCCAATTGCCCAATGACTACTATCACTTCGATCCCGTGCGCAAGCAGATGACTGGCGAGCGTACCGGGGTGGGCTATCGGCTGGGCGATGCGGTGCGGGTGCTGGTGCTGCGCGCCAGCGTCGAGGACCGGCGCGTCGACTTCCGCCTGATGCCGCCCGAAACCCATGGCAAGAACCGGAGAAGCAAGCGCTCATGAGTGGCACGCGAGAATGGATTGCCGGCATCAATGCCGTGGCATCGGCGCTGGAGCACGATGCCGAACACGTCAAGGAAGTGTTGATCGAGGCCGGCGGCCGCAACCCGCGGCTTACCGAGATCGAGCAGACCGCGCGCGCCAAGGACATTTCGGTGCGCCGGGTGGCGGCGCAGGCGCTCGACGGCGTCAGCGGCAAATTGCGACACCAGGGCGTGGTGGCGCGTTACGTCGGCGCGCCGGCGCTGGATGAATCGCAGTTGCGGGCCTTGATCGAAGCGAGCGATCGCGCGCTGGTGCTGGTGCTCGATGGTGTGCAGGACCCGCATAATTTCGGCGCCTGTCTGCGCAGTGCCGCAGCGGCTGGCGTCACGGCGGTGGTGGTGCCCAAGGATCGTGCCGTCGGCGTGACCGCGACCGTGCGCAAGACTTCCGCCGGTGCGGCCGATCGCTTGCCGATCGTTGCGGTGACCAATCTCGCTCGCACGCTGCGCAGTCTGCGCGATCTGGGAGTGTGGATCTACGGACTCGACGGCGACGCCGAAACTCCGATGTACCGCATCGACCTGACCGGCAAGGTGGCGTTGGTGGTGGGCGGCGAGGGCGAGGGCATGCGCCGGCTGACGCGAGAGCATTGCGACGGGCTGATGCAGATCCCGATGCCGGGCGAGATGGAGAGCCTGAATGTTTCGGTCGCCACCGGTATCGCACTGTTTGAAGCGGTGCGTCAGCGCACGACGTCGGTTTGAGTGCAGGCGGTGGAAGCGTGCTTGCGCGTTCGCCACCGCCGTTCGTGGGAGCGCGCTCGCGCGAGACGATGGAACCCCGCCACGGCGGTCGCCCGCGAGCGGCATCCCGCCAAGGCGTGCGATGCCGTCGCGGTTTGTGGGAGCGCGCTTGCGCGCGACGGATCGCCGGTCAGGCTGGGGTGGTGCTCTCGGCGCGTGTCTGCAGCGACATCTGGTGCCAGCGATTGACGATGTGGCAGAACAACTGGGTAGTGCGTTCGGTGTCGTAGACCGCCGAGTGCGCTTCGTCGTTGTCCCATGACATGCCGGCCGCCAGCACCGCCTTGCTCAGCACGGTCTGCCCGAACGCCATGCCGGCCAGCGACACCGTGTCGAATGTGCTGAACGGGTGGAAGGGATTGCGCTTGTGGCCGCAGCGGCGCGCGGCGGCGTTGACGAAGCCGAGGTCGAAGCCGGCGTTGTGGCCCACCAGAATCGCGCGCTGGCAGCCGTGGCGGCGCATGGCGGCGCGGATCGGTACGAAGATGTGGTCGAGCGCGGCGCGCTCGGTACGGGCCCCGCGAAACGGGTGGTCGATCACGATGCCGGTGACTTCCAGCGAGCGCGGGTCGATCTCGGCGCCAGGGAAGGGTTCGACGTGGGTGGAGATCAGTTCGCCAGGAATCAGGAAACCTTGCGCGTCGACTTCAACCAGTTGCGCGGCAATTTCCAGCAGTGCGTGACGCTCGCATTCGAATCCACCGGTCTCCACATCGACCACGATGGGGAGGAACCCGCGGAATCGGGCCGCGAGTTGAGCGGGGGAGGGAGGCGCATCCATGCGCCAAGAATATCAGGTGGCGCTAGCAGCCTGTCGGACTTTGGGGGTCGAGCCCAGCCGGATGGGCCGGTGGGCGCGGGGGAGAGCAGCACAGGGTCCGCGAAGGACGCAAAGAACGCAAAAGAAGCGAAAGGATGCAAAGGGACAAAGCGCGCTGGCGAGCTTGGGATACCGCAATCGCCTTGCCCCTTTGCGCTCTTGGCGTCCTTTGCGGACCCAAAGCGGCTCCTGCTCACACCGCCCACCTCAATGACGATGGTCGCGCAGGCGGATTTGCAGCCCGATCATCCAAAGTCCGACAGGCTGCTAGCCCCGGATCGGCCGCATCACGGCACAATCCGAGACTGCACACAAGGCTGGACGAGCGCTTACTTCGCCGCCATCAACGCGACCGTCATGTCCAACATGCGGTTGGAGAAGCCCCACTCGTTGTCGTACCAGCTCAGCACCTTGACCAGGGTGCCGCCCATCACGCGCGTCTGGGTGGCGTCGTAGGTGGAGCTGCGCGGATCGTGGTTGAAATCCACCGACACCAGCGGCTGCGTGTTGATGCCGAGGATGCCCTTGAGCCGGCCCTCGCTGGCCTCACGCACGGTGGCGTCGATCTCCTCGACGCTGGTCGCGCGCGCGGCGACGAAGGTGAGATCGACCACCGACACATTGATGGTGGGCACCCGCATCGCGAAGCCGTCCAGCTTGCCGTTCAATTCCGGCAGCACCAGACCCACCGCCGCCGCCGCACCGGTCTTGGTCGGTATCTGGCTCATCGTGGCCGAGCGCGCGCGACGCAGATCCTTGTGG
>JANRIF010000104.1:0-1829 GCA_033765245.1 Lysobacteraceae bacterium | reverse complement strand
GCCGCGAGAAGCTGGTCACCGCATAGCCGCGCGCCACCAGCAAGCGACAGATCGCCTGCCCGAGAAAACCGCCGCCACCGGTAATGAGGATGTTCACTCCTGACTCCTCGCCAATTCCTCGCCATTCGAACCGACGCGCGGCTCAATGGCTGGCAAGCACCCCTCCCCAACCGGGCCGGCCCTGCCGGGCGTTCCGTGCCGTATGAGCTGCCACTGGCAGCTCATGAGCGACGGCCCGTCACCCCCTTCGCCTTCGGCGAAAGGGAGGGGGCACGAGCGGCGGCGTGATTTTGCGTCACCCACTGCGCCAGCGCCTCGCGGCCGATCTTGGCGTTGTGGCGGATGTCGACCGGAAAGCCGGGGTGAAACACGATGTGCCGCACGCGGGCGGTGTGCACGTGCCGGCCGCCGATGGCGATCAGTTCGGTGCGGATGCGCGATTGCGCGTTGGGTGACACATGCGCCTGCAATTCCACGCACAGCACCGGTTGCTGCACCCCGGCCGCTCCAACGCCTACCAACGCCGTGCGCAGCACCTCAGGATGAGTGTTGAACACCGGTTCCACCTGCTCGGTATACAGCGGGCCATCGACACACTGCACGCGCTGGGTCTTGCGACCGCAGAACCACAGCCGGCCTTCGCGATCGAACCAGCCGACGTCGCCCATGCGGTGCACGATGCGCTCGCTGCCATCCGGGAGACGCTCGCGAATCTTCGCTTGCGCGGTCGCCTGCGGGCGGTTGAAGTAAGTATCGGTGGCACTGGGGCCGGCTACGGTGATCTCGCCCACTTCGCCGGGTTGCACGAACTGCACCTCGGACCAGTCGGCGATGGCGTCATCGCGCACGCGGATCAGGCGCACCTCGTTCGGCGGCACCGGGCGGCCAATGCAGGTGCCGGCGCCGGTTTCGGTGTCGCTGCGCGTGGCCTGCAATTCAGCGCCTTCGATCACCGCGACCGGCAGGCATTCGGTGGCGCCGTAGGGTGTCCAGATTTTCGCGTCGGCCGGCAACAATTCGCGCAGTCGCGCCACCACCGCCGACGGCACCGGCGCGCCAGCCGACATCACCCGACGCAGCGTCGGCAACGGCACGCCATGGCGCGCCAACACCGCCATCAGCGCCGGGGAGCCGAACAGGTCGGTCACGCCGAAACGGGCGATGGCGTCATGCAGTTTGCGCGGATCGGCGTGCGCGGGACGGGTCGGGTCCATGTCCGGAATCACGCTGGTGCTGCCCAAGGCCGGATCGAACAACGCGAACGGTGGAAACGTCGGCAGGTTGATGCCGCCCGGCGCGATGCCGAAGGCAGTACCCAGCATCTCGATCTGCGCCAGAAAATGTCGGTGCCGATACAGCACGCCCTTGGGCACGCCGGTGGAGCCGGAGGTGAACAGGATCGCCGCCACCTCGTCCGGCGCGGTATCGGCCAGTTGCGAGCCGGCGCCCGCGCCCCAGCGCTCGACCGTGCGCAGGCTTGGCCCAGCGAAGCCGAAGCGGCCGACGCTCACGCAGCGCCGCACATGACCACGCCCCCAACCCAGCAGGCGCCGCGCCCATTGCGCCAGCGCGATGCCGATGAACGCCTCCGGCTCGGCCTCATGCAGGCATTGCTTGAGCGCGCTGCGGGCGATGCCGGGATCGACCAGCACCGGCACCGCGCCGGCCTTGAACAAGGCAAACATCAGCGCGAAAAAATCCGCGCCCGGCCGCACCATCACCACCGTGCGTGTGCCGCGCCCAATGCCGATCCGCGCCAGCCCGGCCGCTATCGCATCCGAGCGCGCATCCAGTTGCGCGTAGCTGAGCGCGATGTCGTAACGCGCCAT
>JANRIF010000103.1:0-7042 GCA_033765245.1 Lysobacteraceae bacterium | reverse complement strand
GGACTCGGGACTCGGGACTCGGGACTCGGGACTCGGGACTCGGGACTCGGGACTCGGGACTCGGGACTCGGGACTCGGGACTACAAGCTTGCGAACTTTCGCTTTTGCTTTTGCTCTTGCTTATCCGAGTCCCCAGTCCCGAGTCCCGAGTCCCGGCTTCATGGAGTCCCGAGTCCCCGGTCCCGATTCCATCGAATCCCCCGCTCACCCATCACAACCCCGCCAGAATCCTGTCGGCGACCCGGAACGCATTGGCATAAATGGTGAAGGTGTAGGGCACGCTGCCGCCGGTGGGCATGAAGCTGCCGTCGCTGACGTAGACGTTGTCGCAGTCGTGCACGCGGCAGTCGCGGTCGAGCACGGAGTGCGCGGGATCGTTGCCGAAGCGGCAGCCGCCGGCGACCAGATTCTGCGGTGGCGTGCCGTCGACGCCATAGCGAATGTCCTGGGCGCCAAGCCGGTTCATCACCGCCAGCGCCTGCTCGTTCAACACTGTGCCCACTTTCACATCGTGCGGGTGGTAGCCGATGCGGACTTTCGCTACCGGGCTGTCCCAGCGATCGGTAACGGCATCGTCCAGGCTCACGAAGCAATCGTCGGTGGGCAGCCAGTCGCAGAAGATTTCGTAGCGCAGCGATTGCGCATCGGTGAAGGCCGACTTCAGCCGCTGTTGCAGGCGCGTGCCCCAGACCAGGTCGTCGCCATCCCAGCGCTGGCGCAGTGCGCGGCCGATCGGATTGGGATGGCTGAGCAGGAAGTCGATGGTGCCGCCCTTGACGCGCCCACCCAGGCGTTGGTCATCGAGTACGTAGCCGTCTTGCAGGCCGCGATTGACGAACGGTCCGATCAGCCGCATCAACGCCGCTTCGGACGCCGCCATGTCGGCATATGCAAACTGCCCGCTGCCGGCACCGCCGGCCGAGAACAGCAGGTTGCGGCCGAGCTGGCCGTGGTTGTTGCCGAGTCCGCGCGGATGCTTCGGACCGACCGAGGCCAACAGCAGCCGGCTCGATTCGATCGCCTGGCACGCCACCACGTAGCGCTTCGCCGTCACCGTGCGGGTGCGGCCCGTGCCATCGATGTATTCCACTCCGCTGGCGCGGCCGCGCCGGTCGCTGAGCAGGCGTGTGACCTTGGCATTGGCGCGGATCTGGCAGTGGCCGGTGGCGATCGCGCGCTCGAGCAATGCCGCGCGTGCGCTGCCCTTGGCGCCGGATGAGCAGCCGTAGCTGCCGCAGTAGCCGGAATATTCGCAACTGCGGCGATTGTCCTTGGGTTGAGACAGGATCGCGCGTGCGGTGGGTAGCGGGTGCAACCCCAACGCGGCGCAGGCGCCGTCGATGCGCGCCGCCAGCGCGTGTTCGGCGGTGGGCGGATACGGAAAATCCGGCGTCGAACGCGGCTCCGCCTGCGGGTGCGCCACCACGCGCCCGGACACGCCCACCTCGGATTCCACCATCGCGTAATACGGCTCCAGCTCGGCGTAGTCGATCGGCCAATCCACCACGTTGGCGCCGGCGATCGGGCCGAACTCCGAGCGCAGTCGGAAATCGATCGGCTTGAGTCGGTAGAAGAAGCCGCTCATGACGTTGGACGAACCGCCCACGCAATTGCCGTTCCAGAAATCCCAGCCCGATTCCGACGTGGGCGTGCCTTGCCACGCGCCGTCGCCATTGCGATCTTCGATGACGTGCTGCTCGTCCTGCAGTCGCGGTGTGTAGACGCTGCGCCGGCAACATGCCAACTCGTCCTTGAAGAAATCCTTTTCGGTGAACCACGGGCCTTTTTCCAGTACCAGCACCGAGCGCCCCGCCTGCGCCAGACGTAGCGCCACCGGGCCGCCACCGGCACCGCTGCCGATCACACAGACGTCGAAATCGTGGTTCATGTCGCCTTGCTCCGGCGTTGCACCGCTGGCGCCAGGCGATACCAGGTCTTGTCGGCCGATGGTCGTGGAAATCCGGGTGGATGGCTCAGCCAGCGCCAGCCGGTCTGGTCGAAGTTACCGCCGTAGACCGGATCGGCCAGCAGCGCTTCCAGCAGGAAAGTCAGCAACGAGGACAGCCAGGCGCTGCCGCCGCGCAGGCCCTCGAATTCGCGCAACAGCGTCTCGCGTTGCGCTTCACCCAACGCCGCGAACGGTTGCTGGTGCTGCGTCTGCGCCAGCGCTTCGACCCGCTGCGCGCCCTCGACGATGCGCGCCTTGGCGGCGCCGTCGGCGGCGGGATTTTCCAGAGTGTCGTGCAGATACACGATGGCGTGGATGTCGTCCGCGCCGGGCGCGTCGTCGCTGTGCGGCAGCAGGTGCACCAGCACCGCGTGCAGGGTCTGCCATGGCGTCTGATCGAGCCACGGCGTCGGCGCCGATGCGGTGTCCATGGCCGACGCGATGTCCAGCGCTTCGCGCGACAGCAGGCCGAGCGCGACCATGCGCACCAGGAACTGGCGCCGGTCAATCATCGCAGGTGCTCCCGCCGAAGATCGGCGCGCCAGCCCAGGGAGGGAATGTTGCGATCGGCTGCCGTTTGCGCATTCGCCCATTGTCGGCGTCGGTACGGCGCGGGGTTTGATCGAAATCAAGCGCGCCGCGCGCTCAAAGCCAGTGCAACCATCCCAGCGGATGGTGAGTGCGCGCCACGCCAAGCATGTACAGATAGGTCAGCAAGGCGGCGCCGTAGGCGATCCGGCGCGCGCGGTCGCTGCGTGCGCGTTTGAGTGCCAGCGAGCCCAGCACCACATAGACCACCAGCAGGACCAGCTTCAACGCCAGCCAACCGTTGGCGAACATCCCCCTGGGCAGGATGGTCAGCAGCATCAGCGCCGCCGTCAGCAACACCGTATCGATGCTGTAACTCAGATAGCGCAGCGGCGCCGCCATCGCCCAGCGTTGCCCCGCCAATAGCGCCGCGCCACGCAGCGCGAACAGACTGCCGCTGGCGAGTACCGCCAGGACATGCACGAGCTTGATCTGCAGGTAGAAGGCCATCATGGCGTCGATTCGATGCGTGGTCGCGGATCAGCCGGGCCGGCCGTCTGCGCGCGGGCTCAGATAGATGCGTGCCGAGCGTAGCACCCACGGCGCGAACGCCAGCAGCCAGCCCATCGCCGCCACCGCCTGCCACGCGGGCGCGTCCGGTAGCACCTCGGCCAGTACGCGCAGCAGCGTCACCGCCTGGATGCAGCCGAATGCGAACCATGCCACCGCCGTCATTTGCAGTGGACGCCCGGAGTGTCCCTGGGTGACGCGGGTGACCATCGCCACCAGCAGGCTGCCGAAGAAGCCGACAGTGAGCGCATGCACCGGAGCGCGGCCGAGCACGAACACGTCGCTGCCGGCAAAGATCAGACTCTGCGCCGCAAACAACGCAAACGCGACCGGCAGCCAGGCAAAGCCGAGCAGCAAGACCGCCAACAGGCCGGGCATCGGTGTTCGATGCTGCGGCCACCACCGGTACAGCGCAAGCGCGGACAATGCCAGCAACGGCAGGTCGGCCAGCCACAGCCACGCATAACCGTGCATCAATTCCAGCAACAGATGTGCGAACACCAGCAGCCAGAATGCCGCCAGCCACGGCAGCGGTCGCCACGCCCGATAGCCCGGAATCACAGCGCCGGCAAAGAACGGCAGCATGCGATGGCAGACCGTGACGTAGATCGGCAGCGCGAAGCCGAACACCGCGATCTTGATCGCCGCGAACACCCAGCGCAGCTCGCCTTGCGCGTGCAGCCACGCCGCAAACAGCAGCCATGCGCACAATCCCATCGACAACGCCGCAAAACAACTCAGCGCATGCCAGGTGCGACCCTGCTCGCGCCACAACACCCCAAACAGCGCCGCCATGCCGGCACTCCAGCCGACGATGCTGAACACCGTGCCCAGATGCACCAGATGCGGATGGCCCCACAGCCCGGCCAGCATCAGCACTTGTCCGCCCAGCAATCCGAGCCCTACCGGGACGTAGTGCCAGCGGCTCAACTCGGGCTGATTGGTCCAGCGCGGAAACACCGTCAGCAGAAAGCCGAACATGAACGGCGCCAGCACCTGCAACGGCGTCATCAGCGCATGTGCCCAGCCCGCCGGAATCGGCGCTGGCGGCAGGCTCGGCCACCATCCGCGTTGTGCCAGCAGCCACAGCGTCCACCAGCCCATCAGCGCCAGTACGTTGAACGCACCGATGAAGAACATCAGCCGATGCGGTGCGCGGGCCAGATTCGGTAGTGACATGTCGAGCGATGGTGGCAGCGCGTTCATCGGGTCATTCCCATGTTTCACTGTGGCACTGATTTCGGGCTGGTCGCGGCACTCGCGCCGCCCTGTGCGGCCGCCGCATGGCTCACGACTTCTGCGCCATCGTCGCCACCGCGTGCGCGGTCTGCGTGCGTGGTGCGAGCCACATCCGCAGCACCACCCACGTGAGAATGAACGCACCGAGCGAGAAAATGGTGTCGCCCGGCACCCGCATCCACACCAGCAGGTCGAAGATCGGCTTGCCCATGAACTCGGCCGAACGCGCATACCAGTAGCCGTGTTCCAGCGCAGCATTGAGTTGCAGCAGGCCCATCGGCAGCAGCGTCAGCAACGCCATCAGGCTCAGGCCGATGTTGAAGCTCCAGTAGCTGCGACTCAGCAGTTTGTCGCTCCATACCGCGTCCGGGCGCAGACCGCGCAGGCAGAACAGCAGCAGGCCGATCCCGAGCATGCCGTACACGCCAAACAACGCGGTGTGACCATGCAGCGGGGTCAGGTTCAGTCCCTGCATGTAGTACAGCGCCAGCGGCGTGTTGATCAGGAAGCCGAACAGGCCCGCACCCACCAGGTTCCAGAACGACACCGCGATGAAGAACAGGATCGGCCAGCGGTAGCGCGCCATCCACGGCGTGGCTCGGCTGTGCGTGTAGGTGCCGTAGGCTTCCAGCCCGATCAACGCCAGCGGCACCACTTCCAGCGCCGAGAACGAGGCGCCCAGCGCCACCACGGCGGTGGTGGTGCCGGCAAAGTAAAGGTGATGGAAGGTGCCGAGCACGCCGCCCGCCATGAACACCATTGTCGCGAACAGCACGTTCACGGTTGCCGTGCGGCCTCGGATCAAACCGAGCTTGACGAACAGGAAGCTGATCACCGCGGTGGCGAACACTTCGAAGAAGCCCTCCACCCACAGATGCACCACCCACCAGCGCCAGTACTCCACCATCGAGATCGAAGTGTGCTCGCCCCACATCAGGCCGGCGCCATAGAGCAGCCCGATCGCCACCGTGGACAGGAACAACAGGCCGACGATCGACGACGTCTCGTCTTTGCGCCACAGGCTCGGCCACAGCGCGCGACCTACCAGCAGCAGCCACAGCATCAGCCCCACGAACAGGAACGCCTGCCAGAAACGGCCGATGTCGGTGTATTCCCAGCCCTGGTGCCCGAACCAGAAATTGTTGGCGAGGCCCAGCTTCTGCATCACCGCAAACCACTGCCCGGCAAACGCGCCGATCACGATCACCAACAGACACACGAACAGGAAGTTCACTCCCAGCCGCTGGAACTTGGGCTCGTGTCCGGAAATGGCCGGGCCGATGTACAGGCCCGTGCCGAGCCAGGCGGTGGCGATCCACAGCACCGCCAGTTGCGTGTGCCAACTGCGGGTCAGCGAATACGGCAGCACCTCGGACAACGCAAACCCGTAGAAGTCGTTGCCTTCCACCTGGTAATGCGCGGTGAATGCGCCCAGCAGTATCTGCACCAGAAACAGCGCCAGCACCAGCCAGAAATACTTGGCGGTGGCCTTCATCGACGGCGTGACGATCAACCCCTTCAGCGGATCGCTGGCCGGCGGCACCACCGCCGGCTCCTTGCCGTGATACACCGCGTAGTGCCAGCCCAGCAGGCCGATGCCGGCGATCATGAACAGCACGCTGAACACCGTCCACAGGAATGCGCTGGCGGTCGGCGCGTTTCCGATCAGCGGTTCGTACGGCCAATTGTTGGTGTAGGTCTTGCTGCCGCCCGGACGCTCGGTGCCAGCCGCCCAAGCGGTCCAGAAGAAGAAGCCGGTGAGCGCGCGCCGGTATTCCGGGTCCGCCACGGTATCGGTCTTCATCGCATAGGTTTCGCGCAACGCCGCGCTGGCCGGATCGTTGCCGAACACGCTCTGGTAATGCGCCGCCACCTGTGCGATCGCCTGCGCGCGCTCGTCGGACACCGTGAGCACGCCGCGGGCGGGATCGTAGCCATTGCGGCGCAGGTCCGGCCTTACCTCCGCCTGCACCTTGGCCTGCAGACCCGGGTCGAGGCTGGCCCAGGGTTGCCCGAACTCGCGCTGAGCGCGCAGGTCCAGCAGCGTGCTTGCCTCGCGATGCAGCCAATCCGCGCTCCAGTCCGGCGCCACCAGCGCGCCATGGCCCCAGATCGAACCAAGCTGCATGCCGCCCATCGACTGCCACACCACCCGCCCGCGTTCGATGTCGGCCCGCGTGTACAGCACTGTGCCGCTGGTCGAAGCCACCGCTTCCGGCATCGGCGGTGCCTGTCGATGCACCTCGCCCCCCATCCACAGCAACACCCCGAACGACAGGGTGAGCAACGTGCCCAACCCCAGCCACAGCTTCCGCGTCGTGGTCATGACCCACACTCCTCTTGGCAATGCCGCCATGCTCGGCACCGCCGCGCGCTGGCGCACTGACGCAGGTCAAGTGAGGCGGTAAGCGATGGCTCGGAGCGACAAGCGGGCGCGCGCTCGCGCTGTTGTGGGGGCGCTGATTCGCGTGACTGTGGACGCCGCGATGTGTGATTTCGCACATGCATTTTTGAACCCATATGAAAAATCGCGGTAATGTATTGATGCCTAAGATGTTCCGTTCGTGGCGGTGCCGCGTTGACCACTCTCGTTGCAATCAAGGTGTGATTGACGTCGCAATAATCGCAATGCTAGCTTGACGCCGCGTCGACATTCGTGGGGGAGCAATCCGAGAACCGGATGCGCACGGATGTTCGTTCACTCGGATGTGCATTCATGCGACTTTCCCTTCGCGAAGCCGCGGTGGCGGTGCTGTG
>JANRIF010000076.1:0-18637 GCA_033765245.1 Lysobacteraceae bacterium | reverse complement strand
CGAAGTACGGCTATCCCTCGCAGGCGCGGGCGATGACCCGGCACGACATCCGCGAGTATCGGCGCTGGCACCGCGAGGCAGCGCTGCGCGGCAAGCGGGCCGGCATGGACATCATCTACGTCTACGCCGCGCACGACCTGTCGCTGCCGATGCACTTCCTGCAACGTCGCCGCAACCAGCGCAGCGACGAGTACGGTGGTTCGCTGGAGAACCGCGTGCGCCTGTTGCGCGAGGTGCTGGAGGACACCAAGGACGCGGTGGGCGACACCTGCGCGGTGGCGCTGCGTTTCGCTACCGAGGAAATGCTCGGCGCTGGCGGCGTGGAGCTGGCCGAAGCCAAGGACATCGTGGCGATGCTGGCCGAACTGCCCGACCTGTGGGACGTGAACGTGGCGGCCTGGTACAACGACTCCATCCCTTCGCGCTTCGCCGCCGAGGGCGCGCAGGAGCCGTTCATCGATTTCGTCAAGAAGACCACCAGCAAGCCGGTGGTCGGAGTCGGCCGCTTCACCTCGCCGGACACCATGGTGGCGCAACTCAAGCGCGGCGTGCTGGACCTGATCGGCGCGGCGCGGCCGTCGATCGCCGATCCGTTTCTGCCGCGCAAGATCGAACAAGGCCGCATCGACGACATCCGCGAGTGCATCGGCTGCAACATCTGTGTGTCCGGCGACAACACGACGTCGCCGATCCGCTGCACCCAGAACCCGACCATGGGTGAGGAGTGGCGCCGTGACTGGCATCCCGAGCGCATCGCGGCGGCGCGTTCGCACCGCCGCGTACTGGTGGTCGGCGCCGGCCCGGCCGGGCTGGAGGCCGCACGCGCCTTGGGTCAGCGCGGTTACGCGGTGAGCCTTGCCGAAGCGCGCCGCGAACTCGGCGGGCGGGTCAGCCGCGAAGCGCGCCTGCCCGGTCTGGCGGAATGGGCGCGGGTGCGCGATTGGCGCATCGGTCAGATCGACAAACTCACCAACGTGGCGGTGTATCGCGACTCGGTATTGAGCGCACAGGACGTGCTTGATTTCGGCGCCGAACACGTCGTGCTGGCGACCGGCTGTCACTGGCGCCGCGACGGCTACGGTCGCAGCAATGGCGCGGCGATCCAGGGATTGGTCGGCAACCCGCGCGTGTTCACCCCCGACGACCTGATGGACGGACGCCTACCCGCAGGCCGCGTGGTGGTATTCGACGACGACGGCTTCTACACCGCCAGCGTCGCGGCGGAACTGCTGTGCAGGCACGGCTGCGAGGTGACCTACCTCAGTGTCGAGGACAGCATCGCGCCGTGGAGCCGACACACCCTCGATTATCCGCACCTGCGCAAGCGCATGGCCGAACTGGGCATCGCGGTGATCGTGTCGCACAACATCGTCGCTTATCGCGGCGACACGCTGAGCCTGGAGCACGTGTGGGACCAGCAGCGACACGAGTTGCCTTGCGACGCCATCGTCGCCATCACCGCGCGCCTGCCCGACGACGCGCTGTACCAGGACCTGTTGCAGCGCGAAGCCGAATGGGCCGACGCGGGCATCCGCTCCGTGCGCTGCATCGGCGACGCCGAAGCGCCGGGTCTGATCGCGCATGCGGTCTACGCCGGGCATCGTTACGCCCGCGAGCTGGACGAGCCGGCCAGCGGCGATGTGCCGTTCAAGCGGCATTTCCATGGCGATGGGGTTGCGGGGTAGTGGCACAAGACTTCGAACCCTGGCAGCCTGTCGGACTTGAGATGAATCTACTACGCCCTCGGCGCGCTACGATCACTCAAGCCCGACAGGCTGTTAGCTCGGCGTCTCGCTGCCTCTGATGTAGTGTGCGCTCATGACGGCACTTATCGTGGGGTAGGCTGGGGTGAGCGTAGCGACCGAGCGCAGCGAAGGCGTAGTTCGCGCAGCGAGCGTTGTCGCGAAGCGACCGAACCCCAGCATGTTCGATTTCGATGCGGCAACGGCGCTGGGGTTCGCTACGCTCACCACCAGCCTACGCACAACGCTGTTGCACAGAGGAAATCTCGCGGCGCGCGCGCCGGCCGACAGGTTCCACATGGCGCGCAACACTACACTAGTTCCAACGATCTCTGGTCAAGTGAATGGTTGTCTTTTTTGGAGTGAACAGTGAACTAAATATCGATTTCTGATCCGTTTCAGTAAAAGATGTTGAAAAATCAAAGCGAATTCAGCGAAACTTCAATATAAAATAAATTCCGAGGGATTTTAATGTACAAGCTTATAGGTATGTCGGGTGTCGGTTCCCGGAAAAACCGAGTGTGTTGGATGCTGGAGGAAATCAATGCGGAATATGAAGCCATCGATACGGTGCCGCATTCTGACATCGCCTTGGCGGTAAATCCGACAGGAGTGTTGCCTGCATTGCGGGATGGCGATAACGTAGTCACCGATTCAGCCGCCATTTGCACCTATTTGGCCGATACCAACCCGCAGTTTGATTTCAGCTTTCCGTCAGGCACCGTGCAGCGCGCTCAGATGGAAGGTTGGAACTATATGGCAACCAACGATTTGGAGGGGCCGATTTGGTCCGCCATTCGACAGTTGAACAAGCCTGAGGCTGAGAGGTTGAATGAAGTTCTCACCTTGGCAATGGAGGACTGGCAAAAAGCCGTCAAGGGTCTGGAGAAGAAGTTGGGCAACAATATTTACGTGATGGGCGATCAGTTCAAGGTTCCTGATTTGTTTTTTGGGCATGTTGGCTTCTGGGCCAAGTTTTACAACTTCCCGGTGAATTCTGTCGTTGTGCAAGCTTATTTCGATCGCTTGATCAGTCGCCCCGCTTTCAAGAAAACCATGAGCCAAGATAAAATAGCCACTGCTGCTTTGGCGGAAAAGGGCATCGTGTTGTAGCTTGAAGCAGATTCGGCGCCCGGCCCCTATCTGGAATAAGCCGGTGCGCTCGGCGAGCCGCCCGTGTGGCGGCATGCGCGCGATACCACGGCCGCCTCTCCGCTACCGGTCAAGGCGGCCATGCTTCGGAGCGTCGGTGTCGCGAGATGCCGACGCGACCCCGTGACGAGCACATCGCGGAGCCCGATGTCTTCAAGCCGACGCAAGGGATGCTCTGAACAAGTCGTCGGATCGCGACGGGCTTCCCGCCTTCGCGATGACGGGTTGGCATGACGTCAGTCGTCCCGCCCACACGCGCCAAGCTCACACATCACATCGCCCTTGCCACATCGCCCCGCACTGGCATACTCCCAGGCTCGCCCTTTTTCGATATGCCCCCGTGATCGACGCCGAAACCTTTGCCCGCCTTGCCGCCGAGGGCTACAACCGCATCCCGGTGGTGCGCGAGGTGCTGTCCGACCTCGATACCCCGCTGTCGGTTTATCTCAAGCTCGCCGACGGCCCCAACACCTATCTGTTCGAGTCGGTGGAGGGTGGCGAGACCTGGGGGCGCTACTCGATCATAGGTCTGCCGGCGCAGCGGCGCTTCGAGTTTCGCGGCCACACGCTGACCGAAACCGTGCTCGGCGAAGTGCAGAGCACGCGCACGGTGGACGATCCACTGGCCGAGGTGGAAGCGCTGCGCACGCGCTACCAGGTGCCGCAGGTGCCCGGTCTGCCCGGGTTCACCGGCGGCCTGGTGGGTTACTTCGGCTTCGAGTGCGTGGGCTACATCGAATCGCGGCTGGCCGCTGCCGATGGCGCGGGCAAGCCCGATCAGATCGGCAGCCCGGAGATCATGCTGCTGCTCAGCGACGAGCTGGCGGTGTTCGACAACCTCAAGGGCCGCCTGTACCTGATCGTCCATGCGGATCCGGCGCAGCCGCATGCCCTGGCGCGCGCCAATCGCCGGCTCGATGAATTGGTGTTCCGGCTGCGTCATTCCGGGCGCAGCTACCCGGATGCGCTGAGCTGCGTGGCGCTGGACGAAGCCGACTTCGTGTCCGGTTTCACCCGCGAGGGTTTCATCGCCGCGGTCGAGCGCGCACAGGAATACATCCGTGCCGGTGACATCTTCCAGGTGGTGCTGAGCCAGCGCCTGAGCGTGCCGTTCAAGGCGCGCCCGGTGGACGTGTATCGCGCCCTGCGCGCGCTCAATCCCTCGCCCTACATGTACTTTCTCGACTTCGGGCCGACCCAGGTGGTGGGCAGTTCGCCGGAGATTCTGGTGCGCCTGCAAGGCGGCGAAGTCACCGTGCGCCCGATCGCCGGCACCCGCCCGCGCGGCGAAACTCCCGAGGCCGATGCCGCGCTGGAAGCCGAGCTGCTGGCCGATCCCAAGGAGCGCGCCGAGCACCTGATGCTGATCGATCTGGGCCGCAACGACGTCGGCCGCATCGCGCAGTCCGGCACCGTGAAGGTGGGCGAGCAGTTCGTGATCGAGCGCTACAGCCACGTGATGCACATCGTCAGCGAAGTGACCGGCCGCCTGCGCGATGGATTGAGTTACGCCGACGTGCTCAAGGCCGCGTTTCCGGCCGGCACGGTCAGCGGTGCACCCAAGATCCGTGCGCTGGAAGTGATCGCCGAACTCGAGCCGGTGAAGCGCAACATCTACTCCGGCGCGGTCGGCTACATCGGCTGGCACGGCGATGCCGACACCGCCATCGCGATCCGCACCGCAGTGATCCAGGACGGCCGCCTGTACGTGCAGGCCGGCGCCGGCATCGTCTACGACTCCGATCCGGCCAAGGAATGGGACGAGACCATGAACAAGGGCCGCGCCTTGTTCCGCGCCGTGGCGCAGGCGGCCGGCGGGTTGTAGCACTACACCGCATTTGGGCTGTGCTGTTCGTCGGCGATACGCCTGCAGACCCGACTTTCGGCAGGGGATGACTTTCGGTATTGTCTGGTGTTCTACAGTACCAGCACACTAAAGCTCCAAACCGAAGGAGCACCCTCATGAAAGCGATTGCCTTGTCGCTGTTGATTATCGGCCTGCTGAGCCCGGCCACCGAGTTGTGGGCACAAAATGGCGTGGAAGCGCGAAGTGTCGCCGCCCGCAGCGCGCCCGATCCGGCGCAGCAGGTGCTCGATATGGCGCGGATGCTGCGCTCCAACGATCTGGTCGGCTTGGTGCAAGCAGCCGTACCGCCGCGCGCCTACGAGGAGATGCGCACCGCCTATGAGTTGCATCGCACTGAGCCGACCAGCGAATCCGAGCGTGCCGAGTTCGCCGAAAAGCTGGCCAAGCTTGCCGCCCCCGACGCGGTCGACCAACTGATGGTCGAGATTGAACCGAAGTTGGAGGAAGCGCGCCCCAAGGCACCGAGCGCGATTCTGATGGGCATCGGCGCCGCGCAGTTGGCGCTGCTGTCAGACGAGTCCGACCTCACCGACGATCAGCGTGCGGCATTGCAGCGCGCACTGCCGGGCTTTCAGGACTGGGTGACCCGCACCGACTTCCTGAGTTCCTCGTCCCTGCGTGAGGCACTGACCCTGGTCACCGATGCGGTGCGCAGCACCGGCATCCGCGACATCGAGCAGTTGAAATCGATGTCCCTCGAACAAGCGATCGCCCAGGCAGAGACCGTGCTCGCGGCGAGCAAGCAGGCACTGTTGATCTATGGCCTCGACCTCGATGCCATCGCGGATTCGATGCAGGTGGAAGTGGTATCGATGGATGCGACCACGGCGCGCGTGCGCACCACCGTGACCGTGTTCGATGCGCCGATCTTCGCCGAGCAAGACCTCGTGCTGCTGGATGGCCGCTGGTACGGCAAGCAGGCCGCCGAGCACTGGTCCACCCATCTTGCCAGGCACTCGCGCGGCTGAGTGTTCGTTGCGCCCCGTCCCGCCATCCACGGCGGGGCGGGATGTGCCGGCGCCCGATTTCCCGTGACTTTCGCCGCGCAATTCCTATCGTCTGATACGAAAATTCCCCGGCGGCCGTGTCGTGTCCGGTCGATCTGGTTTTCGACGTGCTCCCGGATGACCGTGCCGCGACGACGTTGCCGCACGGTTGCCCGAGCAACGTGAAACCATCAGGGGGAATGAAGCATGAAACGATTGATCGCGTCAGCGATGTTGTGCGTCCCGTTCGTGGCAGCGCATGCGACGACACCGCCACCGCTGCCCGTCGGCTGCACCATCAACCAATACGGCCGCGTCGCCGATGGCTCGACTTTGTGGGCCACCACCACGCAGGGCATCCCTGCGGCACAGTTGCCGCCGTTCGAGACCAACTGCCTGATCGACCAGTTCTCCTACAATAATTTCCTCTACCTCGTCGGCGACGACGGCAGCGGCCATCCGCGTTTCATGAGCCTGGTGCCCTGGTACAACCTGCTGCCCGCCAAGGGCGTGCCGGTGTGGCCCGGGCAATACACCCCGCTCGACGCCACCGAGCTCAACAAGGCCATCAATCAAAGCCAGGCCGGCGATGGTTTCGCGTTGCTCGACGTCGCCGAGCAGACCACGGTCTACGACCTGCGCGTCAACAAGGTGTTCTTCGATTTCGTGAAGACGCAAAAGCTCTACCAGCAGAGCGTGATGAACGCCATGCAGACCGCCTTCAACGCCAACAGCTATTCGGGCGGCGTCTGGTTTCCACCCACCTCCATCAGCGACAGCAGCATGGGCGTGATCGAATTCAAGACCGCGTGGCGCAACTTCGGCAGCGGCGATACGCATCTTTGCCCCAGCGACATCATGCATTGCGAAGTGGACGACCGGCAGCGCGTGTGGGGCCTGGTCGGCTTCCACCTGGTGCAGAAGACCAACACTCACGGCGAACTGGTATGGGCCTCGTTCGAGCACATCGCCAACGCGCCCGATTGCAGCGCTGGCGGTAGCAACGGCATCGCCCAGTTCCCGGCCGATCCGGTCAACACCGGGCAAACCATCAACGTCAACAAGCTGTACGAGGACGGCACCCAGAACAGCGGCTGGAACTACTTCGACTACGGCAGCTATAGGGCCAATGGCGGTGACGGCAAAGCGTGCAGCTTCCCGGTGAAGAACGGCATGCCGCCCACCTTGTGCCTGACCTCGCCGCAGGGCGACACCGCCGGCACCTGGAAGCGCGTCGACGTGTGCCGTACCGACATCCTGGTCAAGCCCACCACGCCCTGTGCAGCGCTCGACAAAGAGCATCCCAACAGCGAGGACATCGCCTGCCTCAACGCCGGCGTCACCGCCGAGGCCCCGTCGGTATGGAAGTATTACAAGCTGATCGGCATGGAGTGGCTGTCGAACGGCAACACCGAGGGCGGCGCCTTCCCGCAGGGGTGCTTCACCTTCACCGACGGCGGGTTCGGCTCCAGCAACTGCCCCAACTTCGGCCAGCACGGCGAATCCGGCAGCGCCCCCGACTACCCGCGCGTCGGCTCCACCACCATGGCCAACACCACCATGGAAACCTGGATGCAGGCGGGCACCTGGCTCAACGAAGACACCAACGCCACCGACTGCTTCGGCTGCCACCAGCCCCAGACCATCGCGCAGCCGGCGACCAGCACCAGCCCCGCCTTCAACCAGGCCGACATGAGCCACATCCTCGACCGCATCGCGCAGTAACGCGCAAGCGCCCGCGCAGACCGTCAGGGGTCTGCGCGGGCAATCCGACACGCGACCGCGTTCGTGCGACCCGCCCGTGCCGGTGAGCTTGCGGCGCGGGCGGAATCGAGGTGCGGCGCAACGCACGTCATGGGTGCCGGCGGACTTCACGGCGCTTGATGCCCGGCCACCGCAGCCGGCATGCTGTGACGATGCGCAAACTCCAACCCAAAGGCGCGCCCGGCAAGCCCTTGCAGATGGAAGACATCGCCAGACTGGCCGGCGTGTCCGAGTCCACCGTGTCGCGGGCATTGGCCGACAATCCGCTGGTGTCGGCGCGCACCCGCGCGCACGTCCAGAAAATCGCCAGCGATGCCGGCTACCGCATCAATCCGATCGCGCGCAGCCTGCGCTCGCGGCGCACCGGGATCATCTCGGTGGCGGTGCCACTGGTACACGAGCGGCAGCAGCATCTGTCCGATCCCTTCATGATGACGATGCTGGCCTTGCTCGCCGACGAACTCACCGAGCGCGGCTACAGCATGCTGTTGACCAAGGTGGCGCGCCACCAGGACGCCTGGGTCGAGCAATTGCTGTCGTCGGGCCATGCCGATGGCGTGATCCTGATCGGGCAGAGCGTCGAGCACGAGGCCATCGATGCGGCAGCCGGAAAGGGCCTGCCGGTGGTGGCGTGGGGGGAGCGGCTCAGCGGGCAGCACTACGTCAGCGTCGGCAGTGACAACCGCCGCGGTGGCGAGCTGGCTGCGGAACACCTGATCGGCCAAGGGCGCAAGCGCATGGCATTCCTGGGCGACGACCGCTTGCCCGAGGTCAGTTCGCGCTTCCAGGGTTTCAATGCGGTGCTCAAGCGGCATCGACTGGCGCTGATCGCCAACGGCCACGTCCGTACCGGCTTCGATCCCGAGGAAGCCTATCGGACGATGAAGGGCATGTTGGCGAAAGGCGGCGATCCCGACAGTGTGTTCGCGGCGTCCGACGTGATCGCGCTCAGCGCGATCCGGGCCTTGCGCGAACACGGGCGCCGCGTGCCGCAGGATGTCTCCGTGATCGGCTTCGATGACATCCAGATGGCCAGCTATGCGCATCCCTCATTGACCACGATCCATCAGGATTTTGCACGCGGCGCGGTATTGCTGGTGGACAAGGTGTTGGCCGCGATCGCCGGTGAGCAAAGCAGTTCGGAAGTCATCGAGCCGCAACTGATCGTGCGCGAATCCGCCTGAGCGCCCGCGCGCATTTCACGCGATCAGCGGAAGCTGTAGACGATGCCCGCCGTCAGCGCGATCAAGGCCAGCGCCTGCACCCGGTAGTTGGCCCACCAGCGGACCTGGCGCAAGGTCTCGGATTCGAGTCGGTACGAGCGAGGCGTCCACAGCAGGGCGTCGATGTCGGTGCGGCTCGACCCCGGCCGCAGCAGGCTGCCCAGGATCAGCGCGATCACGCAGGCGGCAAACAGGATCGGCGCCACGTACAGGAAATGCAGCCCCAGCGGCTTGGCGGCCAGCAGGTTGGCGTAGAACAGCGCGCCGCCACCCACCAGACCCGTGGCGATGCAGGCGGCGGCGCCGCTGGCGTTGGCGCGGCGCCAGAACAGGCCGACCAGGAACAAGGCGCAGATCGGCGGAACGGCATAGGCGAGCACGGCCTGCAGGTATTGCCACAGTGAGGCGAAACGCTCGATCTGCGGCGCCCACAACACCGCCAGCAGCATGAACACCAAGGTGGTGATGCGGCCGGCGCGCACCAGTGCCGCGCCGTCGGCTTGCGGCCGCGCCGGGCGGATGAAATCCATGGTCACCAGCGTGGCGGCCGAATTGAAGGTGCTGGCAATGGACGACATGATGGCGGCGAAGAAGCCGGCCAGCACCAGCCCGATCACACCCGTAGGCAATAGATCGAACACCAGGGTCGGGTAGACCAGATCGGGTCGGCTCAAGGTGGGGTAGAGCAGGATCGCGCAGGTGCCCGGCAGCACCATCAGGTACAGCACCGGCAGCTTGAGCAGCCCGGCGAACAACGAGCCCCAGCGCCCGTGGCGTTCGTCCTTGGCGGCGAGCACACGCTGCACCATGAACTGATTGGTGCACCAGAAGTAGAACCCGAGCAGGGTGACGCCCAGGATCGTGCCCAGCCAGGGCACGCCGGGATCATCGTACGGACGCACCAGCGACAACCGGGCCGGATCGACCGACGCCATCACGTGATCCCAGCCACCCGCTTTATCGAACGCGAACCAGGCGATGAATGCCGACGCGCCGAGCAGGATCACCGCCTGCACCGTCTCGGTATAGATCACCGCGCGCAGGCCGCCGGCCACGGTGTAGATGCCGGCCGACGTCGCCAGCAGTGCCACGATCTGCCACAGCGGTAGCTGCGGCAACACCAGTTGCAGCATCAACGATCCGCCGAACAAGGTGCCGGCAGTGTCGACGAGGATGTTGAGCAGGATCGTCAGCCCGGAGAAGTAGCGTCGCGTGCGCCGGTCGTAGCGACGCTCCAGGTACTCGGGCAGCGTGTACACCCGCGAACGCAACAGGAACGGCAGGAAGAACACGCAGAAAAAGGCCAGCACCACCGTGGCCATCCACTCGTAGTTGTACACCGAGATGCCGATCGCGTACGCGGCACCGGCCAGTCCCACCAGGGTGGTGGACGAGATGTTGGACGCCAGCAGCGCCAGGCCGATGGTGGGCCAGGTCATCGAGCGCGACGCCAGGAAATAGTCCTCGGTGGTGGCGCGTCGTCGCGAGGCCGCAAGCCCCAGTGCGATCACGCCGATCGCGTACGCACCGATGATGGCGAGATCGATCGGGGCGAGGTGGACGTCTATGACGGGCATGCGCGGATTCCGTGACCAAGGGCGAGTGGCTGTCGATAGTGGCACAATGCAATCGTTTGCACATGTTGCGGCGCGGCAATCTGTAGGCGATGTTGAGTTACGTTATTGATGCGCTATAAAACAATAACTTATGATGATTCATGGCGCCTGACACACGGCCTTGCATTCGATTGCATTTCGTGTGCAGAATCGGCGCCTGTCGGCAGCCGCCGACCGGGATCATTCGTGCAACGGGGAGGGAACACAATGAACAACATCTCGACACTGCGCCGCCGCAGTCTGGTATTGGCGGTGGTCGCCGTGCTCGCCACGCCGGCCGCCTGGGCGCAGGCTACCCATACAGGCGCGGACGGCGCCAGCGGCGAGCCGGAGAGCGCCCGCTCGACCGCGCCGGACCAGGCTGCAACCAACCTGGACGCGGTGTTCGTCACCGGTGTGTCCGGCAATGCCACACGCATGCAATCGAGCGTCTCCACCAGTGTGGTCGGCGTGGAGAGCATCCAGCGCTCGGCGCCGCGCTCGACCGCGGAAATCTTCCGCAACATTCCGGGCATCCGCTCCGAGGCGTCGGGTGGCGAGGGCAACGCCAACATCGCGGTGCGCGGGCTGCCGGTGGCGTCCGGCGGCGCCAAGTTCCTGCAACTGCAGGAGGACGGCCTGCCGGTGCTGGAGTTCGGTGACATTGCCTTCGGCAATGCCGACATCTTCCTGCGCGCCGACTACAGTCTCGATCGCATCGAAGCCATCCGCGGTGGCTCTGCCTCCACCTTCGCCAGCAATTCGCCGGGCGGCATCATCAACTTCATCAGCAACACTGGCGAGAGCGACGGCGGCAGCGTGGGCGTCAGTCGTGGCCTGTTGGAAGGCTTCGACAACACCCGCGTTGACTTCAGCTATGGCGGCGCGCTCAACGACCAGTGGCGCATGCACATCGGCGGCTTCTATCGCAGCGGCGACAGTGTCCGCGATGCCGGCTACACCGCCGAGAAGGGTGGGCAGATCAAGGCCAATTTCACCCGCGAGTTCGACAACGGCCATGCGCGCTTCTACTTCAAGCACCTCAACGATCGTGCCATCGGCATCCTGCCGATGCCGGTGAGCGCAAGCGGCAGCAACGCCAATCCGGACGTTGGCGGTCTCCCGGGCTTCGATCCCAAGCACGACACCCCGCACAGCGCCTTGTTCCGCAGCGACTTCGGACTCGACGGTGAAAACAACCGACGGGTCACCGACATCGACGATGGCATGCACCCGATCTCGACCAGCTTCGGTGCCGAGTTTTCGTTCGAGCTCGAGAACCACTGGCAGGTGACCGATCGCTTCCGCCATGCCGACACCAAGGGTCGCTTCGTGTCGCCATTCCCGGCGTCGGTCGGTGAGGGCGGTGCGATCGCAGAGTCGATTGCTGGTGCCGGCGCAACGCTCAAGTACGCCAATGGCACGAACGCCGGCGCCAGCTACGACGGACTGGTGATCAACACCGTGTTGTTCAATTCCGAGATCAACGATCTGGGCAACACCGCCAACGACTTGCAGCTCTCGCGTGTGTTCGAACTGAGCGCCGGGCGCAGCCTGGAGTTCCGCGCCGGCTACTACAAGTCGCGCCAGAACATCGCGCTGGACTGGACCTGGAACTCGTACCTGCAGGAAGTGAAGGGCAACAATGGCGCGCTGATCGACGTGTTCGCCGCCGACGGCACCGCGTTCTCGCAGAACGGCCTGTATGCGTTCGGCGTGCCCGCCTTCGGCAATTGTTGCACCCGCAGCTACGACGTCGACTACGACATCGATGCGCCGTACGCCGCCCTGACCTTCACCATGGACCGCTTGACCCTGGACGCCAGTCTGCGCCTGGACTACGGCAACGCCGACGGCAGCTACGCCGCCACCGTGCAGGCCAGCGACGTCGACGTCAACGGCGACGGCGTCATTCAGCAGACCGAGCGCAGCGTGTCGCTGGTGGACGTGGCCAATCCCAGCCCGGTCGACTACGACTGGTCGTATACCTCGTACTCATTCGGCGGCAACTATCTGCTCACCGACGATCTGGCTGGCTTCGCCCGGGTCAGTCGCGGTGGTCGCGCCAATGCCGACCGTCTGCTGTTCGGCGTGGTGCAGCCCGACGGCAACGTCAACGCGCAGCAGGCGGTGGACGTGGTCAAGCAGCAGGAGCTTGGCGTGAAGTGGCGCAGCGGCGATCTGAGCCTGTTCGTGACCGGCTTCCATGCCGAGACCAGCGAGCAGAATTTCGAGGTCACCAGCCAGCGCTTCTTCGATCGTACCTTCGAGGCCTACGGTGTCGAGCTGGAAGCCGGGTATCGCGTCGACGGCTTCTCGCTCGACGGCGGCGTAACCTGGACCGACGCGGAGATCAGCAAGGATCAGATCACGCCAGCCAACGACGGCAACACGCCGCGCCGTCAGGCGGATTTCGTGTATCAGGCGACTGCGGCGTACGAGGGCTTCGACTACAACCTCGGCGTCAACGTGATCGGCACCGGTTCGTCGTTCGCTCAGGACAACAACCAACTCAAGATGCCCGGCTACGCCGCGGTCAATGTGTTCGCCAACTATCGCCTGAGTGACTCGCTGAGCGTGGGCTTGGACGTCAACAATCTGTTCGACAAGTTTGCGATCACCGAGGTCGAGGAAGGCGCGATCGTCGAAGGTCAGGACAACATCATCCGGGCACGCACCATTCCGGGCAGGTCGGCGCAGATCAGCCTGCGTTACGACTTCTGAGTGTTCTTGCGGCAACCCCTGGCGCCCGGCAGCGTTAGCTGCCGGGCCATGGACCTTCCCAAGCGATGTGCCGACCCATGCCCAGTAACGTGAATCGCCTTCGGCAGCTCTTTGCCGATGCGTTGTCTGCAGAAGTCCGCGATCGGGCCATGTTGCGCTTCGACCACGAGGAGCTGGCGCTGATGCCCAGCCTGCGCGCGTTGTATGCCGCGGATGTCCGGTTCGTCGAAGTGATTGGGAAATGGCTGATCGCACTGGCGCAATCCATCAATGCCCGCCCTCCAGCGTTGCGCTTGCTCGATGAGCAACGGGCATCCGGATGGTTCGACCGTTCCGACATGGTGGGCTACTGCGCTTACGTGGATCGCTTCGCGGGAACGCTCGCCGGTGTCGAGCGCCGCGTCGGCTACCTGCGCGACCTGGGGGTGCGCTATCTGCATCTGCTGCCATTTCTGCGCACTCGATCCGGTGACAACGACGGCGGGTTCGCGGTGCGCGATTACGGCGAAGTCGACCCAGCGCTGGGCAGCAACACGGATCTGGCATCGCTCACCGCCGTGCTCAGGGCACAGGGAATCAGCCTGTGTGCCGACTTTGTGCTCAACCATACCGCCGACGACCATGCCTGGGCACTTGCCGCCAAGTCCGGCAGCGTGACGCATCAGGATTACTATCACCGCATCGCCGATGCCGGGCTGGTAGCGCGTTACGAGGCTACCTTGCCGGAGGTTTTTCCGATGTCGGCGCCGGGCAATTTCACTCGTGTGGATGCGCTCGATGGCTGGGTCTGGACCACGTTCTATCCCTACCAATGGGATCTGAACTGGAGCAATCCGAAGGTGTTCGCGGAAATGTCGCTGGCAATGTTGCGCCTGGCCAATCTTGGCGTGGAGGTCTTCCGCATCGACTCCGCGGCCTACCTGTGGAAACGGCTGGGCACCGCCTGCACCAATCTGCCCGAGTGCCACCTCGTGCTGCGCGCACTGCGTGCCGTGGCCGCGATCGCCGCGCCGGGCGTGTTGCTGAAGGCCGAGGCGATCATGCCGATGCGCGAACTGCCGCGCTACTTCGGCAGTGGCGGGCGCGGCGGCGAGGAATGTCATCTGGCGTACCACAGCAGCCTCATGGCAGCGACCTGGGCAGGTTTGGCGACGCAGCGAGCCGACATAGTGGCCAGCGTGCTGACGCGCTCGCCGCGGCCGCCATCGGGTTGTGCCTGGATCAACTACGTGCGCTGCCACGACGACATCGGCTGGCAGGTGCTCGCACACGAAGCCGCCGGGCATGGCGGATGTGCTCCGTTCGATCTGGACTGGGTGGCGCGCTTCTATGCTGGCGAGGTCGCCGGCAGCTATGCCCAGGGCGAAGCGTTTCAGAGTCAAGGGCTGGAGCACGCGCATGGCAGCAACGGCATGGCGGCATCATTGGTGGGTTTGCATCGCGCCATCGCGTCGGGCGACGCCGAGCAGCAGCAACTGGCGCGGCGGCGACTGCTGTTGCTCTATGGCTTGTGCCTGAGCGGGGCCGGCGTTCCGTTGCTCTACATGGGTGACGAGTTGGCATTGGGCAACGACGAGAGTTTCCGTCTGCACCCGCAGCGACGCCTGGAAGGGCGATGGTTGCACCGGCCTGCGATGGACTGGGTGTTGGCCGATGCAGTGGATGCGGGCGACGGTATTGCCGCCGCTACCCACGCCACGCTGCGCCGGTGGATCGGACTGCGCGCCGCGCATCCCGAGCTTGCACCATCCGCCCCGCTACGGGCCTGGACCGACCCCGGCTCCGCCGTATTGGTGGTCGCCCGCGGCGAGAATTTTCTCGCGCTGTTCAACTTTACCGATCATGTGCAGACCCTGGATCTGCGCACACCGGATCATGGAGATGCCTGGTTCGATGTGCTGGCCGGGTGCCGTTGCTTGTCGCCGCTGCGCATCGAGCCGTACGGCACGCATTGGCTGGTACGGCAATGACCGCGCGACTTTATGGCGCGATCGAGGCCGGAGGCACCAAGACCGTCTGCGCCGTGGGGCGCGACGACGGCGAATTGCTGGAAACCGCACGCATCGCCACCACCGATCCGCATACCACTTTGTCGCAGGCCGTGGCTTTTCTGCATGCCGCGCAGGCGCGTCACGGAGCGCTGACCGCCATTGGCATTGCCAGTTTCGGCCCATTGCAACTCGATCCCGGGGACTCGCGTTTCGGGCATGTGTTGCAAACTCCCAAGGCAGGCTGGAGCGGCGCCGATCTGCTCGCGCCATTTCGAGCGGGCTTCGGATTGCCGGTCGCGCTCGACACCGACGTCAACGGCGCAGCACTGGCGGAATGGCGTTGGGGTGCGGGGCAAGGTCTCGACTCGTTGGTGTACGTCACCGTGGGTACCGGCATCGGCGGCGGCGTGTTGATCGCCGGGCAGCCATTGCACGGCCTGATGCACGCCGAGCTTGGCCATCTGCGTCCGCAACGGCACCGCGACGACGAGTTTCCAGGAGCGTGTCCGTTTCATCAGAACTGCTTCGAAGGACTTGCCAGCGGGACCGCCATCCACGCGCGTTGCGGACAGTCGTTGCAGGAACTTGCGCCCGATCACCCAGCGTGGGTGATCGAAGCGGACTACCTCGGGCAACTGTGCGCGCAGATCGCGCTCGCCCTGTCGCCACGACGCATCATCATGGGTGGCGGTGTGATGCAACAACAGGCCCTGTTTCCCCCGCTGCGGCGCCGACTGCGTCATTGGCTGGGTGGCTATGTCGAAGCGCTGGCCTCCGATGCCGCCCTGGAACGCTTCGTGGTGCCGCCGGCATTGGCCGACCGCTCGGGCGTCCTGGGTGCGCTGGCGCTGGCGGTGGCTGCGCGGTAAGCGCGGCGGCCGTGAGCATGATCCGGCATGCGACCGTCGGCCGTGGTGCAGGTGACATGCGATGCATCGCAATGGCAATTGACATCGCAAACAAGAGGGTGCATAAGGTCCAATAAAACAGACCGTATAGCTGTTTCAGGCTGTTTTATGAGACCTTATCAATGCGCTCTACGATCATCGACGTGCTCCCACCCAAGCTGCGCCGCTCCCTCGCCAAGCTTGGCGCGGACATACGCAATGCACGCCGCAAACGGGGCCTGACCGTTGCGATGATGGTCGAGCGTGTCGGCATCGCCAAGACGACCTACCTCAAGATCGAAAAGGGCGACCCCAGCGTTGCGATGGGCACGTATGCGATGACCCTGTTCGTGCTCGGCCTTCCCGAAGCGCTCGCCCATGTCGCCGATAGCCGGAGCGATGAAACCGGCCTCCTGCTCGACGCCGCGCGTCTGCCGCAGCGTGTGCGAGTGAAGCGTAAGCCGCCGCCGCTATGAAGCGCACCATCACCGTATGGCTGGGCGAGCATGCCCGTCCGCTCGGCGTGTTGCGTTTCGATGCGCAAGGCGCGCGGTACAGCGCCGGATTCGAGTACCACCCGGACTGGCTGGCCGCACCGGATCGTTTCGCGATCGAACCGGGCCTGCCACTGGTTGCCGGCATGCAGTTCCATCGCCGCTCGCGCGAGGGTTCGTTGTTCCATGGCGCCATCGCCGATACCGAGCCCGACGGTTGGGGCCGCAAAGTGGTATTGCGCGACCACGCCAAGCGACGGCAAAGCGCACGCAAGGAAGCGGGAAGCACCGCCACGCGAGCACTCGATCCACTGGACTATCTGCTCGCCGTGGATGACGTCAGTCGCGTCGGTGCGCTGCGATTCGCCGACGAGGATGGCGTATATCAGCGCGCCACCGAGCCTGGGCGACGTGGCGTGCCGCCATTGATCGAACTGGAGCAGTTGCTGCGCGCATCGCGCGCCGTGGAAATGCACACCGAGACCGCAGCCGACCTTGCGTTTCTGCTCGGTCGCGGCACCTCATTGGGCGGTTTGCGTCCCAAGTGTTCGGTCGTTGACGACTACGGACACCTCGCCATCGGCAAGTTCCCCAGCGTTGCCGATGATCGTGCCGTGACCAAAGGCGAAGTGCTGGCGTTACTGCTGGCGCGCGATGCCGGCATCGATACCCCGCCAGCGCGCCTGCTCGACAGCGACGGCACCCCGGTGGCACTGATCCGCCGCTTCGACCGTCCCGCCGAGGGCGGCCGGCTGCTCTACATTTCCGCAGCCACCCTGATCGGTGCAGACGCCGACGACGCCACGGCGCACACCTACACCGAACTCGTCGACGCCCTGCGCCAGCACGGCGCCGAACCGCAGGCCGACATCGAAGCCTTATGGCGGCGCATCGCCTTCAACATCCTCATCAACAACGTCGACGACCACCTGCACAACCACGGATTCCTGCACGTGCAGTCGGGCCGCTGGCGGCTCGCGCCCGCCTTCGACCTCAACCCATTTCCCGAATGCGCCCGCGAACTCAAGACCTGGATTTCCGAAGACAGCGGCCCCGACGCCTCCATCGATGCCTTGATGTCCGCCGCGCCGTATTTTCGACTCACTGCTGCCGCCGCGCGCCGTATCGTTGGCGAAGTCGAGCGCGCGGTATCGCAGTGGCGCACAGTCGGCCGTGCATTGGGCATGAGCGCGCACGAGCTGGAAGCCTTCGTCGAAGCGTTTGAGCATGGCGAGCGTTCAGTGGCGGCTGCGTTGGCAACGAGTGAGTGATAATGCTGTGTGATCGGCACGCCAACACTTGATCTGCGCGTGAGTGAGGGCTGGACATGGCATCTGACAGCATGCCGATAATTGAAGGGATTCCTGGTTCCGGCGCGGCAGCAACCAAGCGAGATTTTCTCTATCAAGACCTCGCCGCGGCGCTAGCGTGGGTGCGCCTCACCGACGAACAAGCACTTTTCGTCGAAGCAGCAGAGGACATGGCCGTAGCCCGCGAGAGAAGCGCCGACGTGCATCAAATCCGCGATGTCGCACGGCCACTGACGCTCAAGGGCGCGCTTCCATTTCTCGAGAATGCGCTACAACTCCGCGAGCGCAACCCGCGTCGAAGATTGCGGTTCACTCGTCAATCCCGATCAGCATTCGATTCACCGTCGGGATGACGCTTTGCGCGATTCACGAGGACCCGGAGCGCTGGCGCGCTGCAGTCGCTCAGCGGGCGCGAATGCTTGCGATGGGCGATTTGAGCAGGGATGAGGCGGCATATTTGTCTGGAATGCTGACTGCCATGTGGCGCGCCGATGCAACGCTTCGCCTGCCGCTCACGGGCGCGCTGACGCGGCTTCGCGCAGCGGCGCGTCGCCTTGGGTGATAGGCAGCCATGGTCGCGATGGCGTTGGACACTTGCCGTGATGCCGTGGAATGCCACAGGCGTCGTCGTTCGGGGCACGATGGTGCATCCATGGCTGCCTGAAGAGGTGTCGATCATGAGCATCATCGCCGCACGTATTACGCCTGTCCTTGCGCTGCTGTTTGCTCTTGCGACGAGCGCCTGGGCACAACCTCCCGCCGACCCGCTCGCCCGCTACCAGCCCCAGCCCGAGGTGAGGCTCACGCACCCGGAGTGGACGCGCGATGCGGTGATCTACCAGATCAACACGCGCCAGTTCACGGCCGAGGGCACTTTCGTGGCGGCGCAGCGGGAGTTGCCG
>JANRIF010000072.1:0-14916 GCA_033765245.1 Lysobacteraceae bacterium | reverse complement strand
CCGAGCCCACATTGCCAAAATCGCCGCCATCTGCCACACTGCTCGGCCCTTTGCCACGTTTGCGCGTGGTCGACCGCCGCCAGCGCGATGGCTGTCGGTCCTTTCGGGGCACTGCGGCAACCTGAATTCCTGTATCGCGCGTTGTCGCTTTCGACGACAACAGGGCCGATGTCTCCCTGGCCAAGGGGGGCGCAACCGAACAACGTCATCGAGGTGTGCCATGGCCCGTGTGTGCCAAGTAACCGGAAAGGGCGTGCAGAGCGGTAACAACGTCTCGCACGCCAACAACAGAACCCGCCGCCGTTTTCTCCCCAACCTGCACGAGCGCCGGTTCTGGGTGGCCAGCGAGAATCGCTGGGTGAAGCTGCGCCTGTCCATGCATGCCCTGCGTACCATCGACAAGAACGGTATCGACTCCGTTCTGGCCGAGATGCGTGCCCGCGGCGAGAAGATCTGAGGAGACGACCATGGCTTCCAAGCGCGACAAGATTCGTCTGATCTCCTCGGCCGGCACCGGCCACTTCTACACCACCGACAAGAACAAGAAGACCACCCCGGCCAAGATGGAGATCAGCAAGTACGATCCCGTCGTGCGCAAGCACGTGCCGTACAAGGAAGGCAAGATCAAGTAATCGCGCCCGCCGCGATAGCGTGATGCTGACCCCGAAACCCGCCGCAAGGCGGGTTTCGTGTTTCCGGCACCCAGACTCGGCGTGGTCGCGGTCGCGTTACCATGCGGCATTCGCGACGCATGGCGATGGGGAGAGCAGCAATGAAATGGCGCGGACGACGCCGCAGCAGCAACGTGGAGGACGTGCGCGGCCAGCGCCCGGGCGGGCTCGGCTTGTCGCTCGGTGGTCGCGGGCCCGGCGGGATCGTGCTGGTGCTGGTGGTGCTGGTCAGTCTGTACTTTGGCGTCGATCCCACCCAGTTGCTGCAAGGTTCGCAGAATACGCCCGGCACCTCGGCGCCCGCGCCGGTCGCCGGCGACGACCCGTTGGCGCAATTCGTCGGGGTGGTGCTGGCCGATACCGAAGACACCTGGCACGCCCTGCTCGATGGCTCCCCGACCCCGTATCGCGAACCCACGCTGGTGTTGTTCACCGACCAGGTGCGCTCGGCCTGCGGCATGGCCGGCGCGGCGATGGGGCCGTTCTATTGCCCGGCCGACGAGAAGGTCTATATCGACCTCGGCTTCTACCGCGAACTGCAACAGCGCTTCGGCGCGCCCGGCGATTTTGCCCAGGCCTACGTGATCGCGCATGAGGTGGGACATCACGTGCAGAACCTGCTGGGGGTATCGACCGCGGTGCATCGGCGCCAGTTGCAGGCCGGCAAGGCCGACGCCAACCGCCTGTCGGTGCGACTGGAATTGCAGGCCGACTGTCTGGCCGGGGTGTGGGCGCACCACGCCGACCGCAGCCGCCATCTGCTCGATGCCGGCGACGTCGACGAGGCGCTGACCGCCGCCGCCGCCATCGGCGATGACCGCCTGCAACGGCAGGCGCAGGGACAGGTGGTGCCGGAGAGTTTCACCCACGGCAGCTCGGCGCAGCGGGTGCGCTGGTTTCGCGCCGGCTTCGAGCGCGGCGACGTCGCCGCCTGCGATACCTTTGCCGCCGGGGCGTCGCCATGAGCGCGGGCGCAGTGGAGATCGTCGGCTACCGCCCGGAACTGGCGCCGGCCTTTGCCGAACTGAATTTCCAGTGGATCGAGGCGTTGTTCGTGATCGAGGACGCCGATCGCGAGGTGCTGCTCGATCCCGAAGGTCAGATCGTCGCTCCGGGCGGCAGCATTCTGTTCGCGCTTGCCGACGGGCAGGCACTGGGCTGCGTGGCGCTCAAGCCGGTGCGAGCGGGCGTGCTGGAGCTGACCAAGATGGCGGTGCGCGAAGGTCAGCGCGGTCGTGGCATCGGTGCCGTGCTGATGCAGGCGGCGCTCGATGAGGCGCACCGCTTGCGCGCGCGCGAGCTGGTGCTCGATACCCATTCGTCGCTGCAAAACGCCATCGCGCTGTACCGGCGCTTCGGCTTCGTGCCGATTCCCACCCAGGACAGCCCATACCGCCGCGCCGACGTCAGCATGCGACGCGCGCTTGCACCGGCGGAGCAGTAGGGCGCGGCAGGAAATGCCGGTCAGTGCGGCTGCAACGCCAGCCACGCCAGCGCGGTGGTGGTGGCGTCGCCCAGCGCGGTGTGACGGCCCAGTTCCGGCAGCCCCAGCTCGTGCAGCACGTTGCCGAAGCGCAGGTCGAGATCGCCGGTTGGTCGCGCGCGGCGCAGGCGTCGTTCGTACGTGCGCAGCAGATCGATGCGCGCGTTGGCGAGTGCAAAGCCGGTGACGGCGGTGGCATGGCGGTTGAGCATCGCGCAGTCGAACCCGACGTGATAGCCCAGCAACGGACGATTGCCCAGCCATTGCAGCAGCGCCGCCACCGCTTCCGGTGGCGCCAGTCCGGCGGCGACGTCGGCGGGTCGCAGGCGATGGTGGCGGATCGAGTCGATGTCGAAGTCGCGGCCGGGTTGCACCAGGCAGGCGAAGCGCTCGGACAGGCGCACCACGCCGGCGCGGATCGGCACCGCCGCGATGCTCAGGATTTCGTCGGTGCGCGGGTCCAGGCCGGTGGTCTCCAGGTCCAGCGAAACCAGGTCGTTGCCGCGATACGGCGCAAGCAGTTCCCGCCACGGGTTGTGGCGGTGACGCCAGCGCAGCCATCGGCGTCGCAGCAGGTTCATTCGCGCAACTGGAAGGTGTCGCGCAGGTGGTCCTTGAACTGCTTGACCACGCGCAGCGCATCGCGCAGCAGTTCACGGTCCAGCCGCCGCAGCGTGCGCACCTCGATGCGGTTGCCGGCGGATCGCCCGGCATCGAGGTCGGCCAGTTGCTGGTTCAGGCGCAGCCGCATGAACACCGCCAGCGCCTGCTGCAGATCGCGCCCCAGCGCCGCCGATAGCGCGCCGGCATCCACCAGCCCTTGCGCGCGGTCGAAGCTGTTGCGATGGGCGACGCGATGGCGCAGCGCCAAGGTGCGCAGGCCGTGCACGATGGGAAAGATCGCGCCCTTCTTGAGATCGGTGCCGTCGCCCTGATCGCGCACGTGGCCGAACCAGGTCAGCGGGGTGTCGAACTCGTCGGTGGCGCGCGCCAGTTGGCGTAGCGCGATGTCGTCGCGGCCGATATCCAGCAAGGCCTGCTGCAACGGCGCGTACAGCTCGCTGTTGCCGGCCACCGGGCGCGCGTCGAGCGCGATCGCCAGGTCGAGCATGCTGGCGCCGCCGGCGTCGGCACGCCAGTGCGCGATCCGCGCCAGCCACTCGCGCTGCGGCATGCGCCAATGCGGGTTGTTCACCATCACCGCGCCGGGGCACGGCGGGTAACCGACTTGCGCCAGGGTCTCGGAAAACCGCGCCATCGCCGTTTCCAGCCCCGGCCATTCGAATCCGTCGGCAAGGATCAGCGCGTTGTCCTGGTCGGTCTTGAGTATCTGTTCGCGCCGGCCCTCGCTGCCCATCACCAGCAGGCACATGTGCTGACGCATCGGCTCGGGCACCAGCGATTCGAAGATGCGCGCCATCACCCGTGCGTTGAGCGCGCTGACCAGCCCCATCAGGTAACTCATCCTGGCGCCCTGCGCGTGCAGGGTGCGTACCAGGTCGGTCATGCCGGTGCTGGCCTGGGCGATCTCCTGCAGCGACTGCGCGCGCGCCAAACGCAGGCTGATCAGGTGCGAGGTGCTGGCGTAATGGGCCAGCACCTCGGCCATGCCCAGGGTGCCGATCGGGCGCTCGCCCGCGCGCACGACGATGCGTTCGACATGATGTTCGGTCATGGTCACCAATGCCTGGAACAGCACCTCGTCGGCGCGCACGCTGATCAGCGGGCGGCTCGCCAGCGGTCCGACCGGTGCGTCCAGCGCGACGCCGTGGAGCGCCAGCGCGTCCAGCAGATCGGTGCGGGTGATGATGCCGGGCGCGGGGTCGCCGCTCACCAGCAGGCAATCGACCCGGCTCGCGCGCATTTGCGCGGCGGCGGCGGAGATGGCGGTGTCGCCGGACACTTGCACCAGCGGCGCCAGTTGCGCGTCGCGCACCCGGGTCAGCATCAGGCGGTTGAGTTCCGAGGGTTGCTGCTGGTCGGCCAGCCGCCGGCGCTTGACGCTCAAGCCTTCGTGAAACCAGGCGGCGAAGCGCGGGTGCGCGGCCAGCAATTGCGTGAACAACGGCGCCGGAATCAGAAAGCAGATCGTGTCCTCTACGGTGACGTAGCTGTGCCGCGCGCGCCCGGCGATCACCGCGAACGCGCCGAACAGATCGCCCGGGCCGTAGTCGGCAAAGCGCTGCTCGCCGCGCTCGCCGCGGTCGAAAGCGCGCACCAGACCCTTGAGTATCACGTACACCTGCGCCGAGGACTGGGCGGCTTCGATCAGCCGCGTGCCGGTGGCGTAGTAGCCCATGTCGATCGCGTGCTGCAATCGCGCGCGCGCTGCCTCGTCGAGCAGATCGAACGGCGGCGAGGCGAGATCGAGCCCGGGCACGGTGTCCATGCGCGCAGGCTGCCACGTCGCGGCGTCGCCGTCACCTCGACTTTCGACGAATGGTGTTGTACCTGCGGTGTGCAATCATGCGGCTCGACGGCGTGATCGCGGAGGGCGCGGGTGATCGCAGGCTGGGTGCTGCTGCTGGTGTCGCTGGGTTACGTCGGCCTGCTGTTCGGGGTGGCGTGGCTGGGCGACCGGCGACCGCTGTATCCCACCCATCAATGGCTGCGGCCGTTGGTGTACAGCCTCGCGCTGGCGGTGTATTGCTCGTCGTGGACCTTCTATGGCGCGGTCGGTACCGCCGCCAGCAGCGGCCTGGGTTTTCTGCCGATCTATCTCGGGCCGATGCTGATGATGGTGTTCGGCTGGCGCGTACTTGAACGCATGGCGCTGGCGGCGCGCGAGCAAAGCATCGTGTCGATCGCCGATTTCATCGCCTCGCGCTACGGCCGCGCCCAGCATCTGGCGGCGCTGGTCAGTGTGATTGCGTTGATTGCGGTGGTGCCGTATCTCGCCTTGCAGTTCAAGGCGGTGGCGATGAGCCTGGACGTGCTCACCGGCGTCAGCGACAGCGAGGCGGGCGGGCGTTCGATGCTGGCCGACCCGGCGTTGTACGTGGCATTGATGCTGGCGGTGTTTTCGATCCTGTTCGGCACCCGCCGGATCGACGCCACCGAGCATCACCACGGCATGATGCTGGCGGTGGCGCTGGAGTCGCTGGTGAAGTTGCTGGTGTTCATCGCGATCGGCATCTTCGCGCTCACCCGGCTGCCCGGTCAGGCCGATCTCGGCAGTCGCGCCCTGGATTCGCTGCGTGTGTTCGCGAGCGCCGAGTTGCCGCGTGGCTTCGTCGCGCAAACACTGCTCGCCTTCACCGCGATCATCTGCCTGCCGCGGCAATTCCAGGTGGCGGTGGTGGAGTGCGAAGAACCGGGCGACGTGCGCCGCGCGCGCTGGTTGTTCACCCTGTATCTGGTGCTGATCTGCGTGATGGTGCCGCCGATCACACTGGCCGGAACGGCGTTGTTGGCGGGGCAATCGGTGTCGGCCGACGCCTACGTGCTGGCGTTGCCGCTGTCGCAGGGTTTCGGGGGGCTGGCGCTGGCGGCGTACGTCGGTGGCCTGTCGGCCGCCACCGGCATGGTGATCGTCGCCAGCGTGGCATTGGCGACCATGATCAGCAACGATCTGGTGATGCCGCTGCTGCTGCGCTCGGAGCGCTTTCGGCCGGGCGGACAGCGCAATCTGGGCGGCGTGGTGTTGTGGGTGCGGCGGATGGCGATTCTGGCGCTGGCCTTGCTGGCATACGGCTATCACCGCGCGACCCAGGGCGCCGGCAATCTGGCCGCGTTCGGCTTGCTGGCGTTCGTGGCGGTGGCGCAGTTCGCGCCGGCCTTGATGGGGGCGCTGTACTGGCGCGGTGGCAGCCGTGCCGGCGTGCAGGCGGGGCTGGCCGGCGGCTTCGCACTGTGGACCTACACGTTGCTGCTGCCGATGCTGACCCGCGCCGGCTGGCTCGATCCGCAGTGGCTGGAAGCCGGGCCGCTGGCGATCGCCTGGCTGCGCCCTGAGGGTCTGTTCGGGGTGGGCGGCTGGGATGCCATCACGCACGGTACGTTCTGGTCGCTGCTGGTGAACGTCGGTGCGTTTCTGGTGGTGTCGACACGTTATCGCCCGAGCTTCGACGAGCGCATGCGCGCCACGCCGTTCCTCGATCCTTACGCGCGGCGCCTGCCGTTGGCGGCCGGCAACTGGCAGGGCAGGGTCAGCGCCGCGGACCTGCTGGCGCTGGCGGGACGCATCGTCGGTGCCCGCAATGCGCGCCGCGCCTTCGAGGACAACGCCCGCGCGCAGGGCAAGCCGCTGCAGCCGCAGGCGCCGGCCGACCGCGCCCTGGTGCAATTCACCGAGCGCCTGCTGGCGGCCGCGATCGGTGCGGCGTCCGCGCGTCTCACCCTGACCAGCGCGTTGCGCGGGTCGGGCATGGAGTTGGGTGAAGTGGTGGCGATGCTCGATGAGGCCAGTCAGGAACTGCGCTTCAATCGCGAACTGCTGTCCACCACCATCGAGAACATTCCGCAGGCAGTCAGCGTGGTCGACCGCGAACTGCGGCTGGTGGCATGGAACCGGCACTATCAGGAGCTTTTCGAGTACCCCGACGGCATGCTCTACGTAGGCCGTCCGGTGGCCGACCTGATCCGCTACAACGCCGAGCGCGGCGAACTGGGGCCCGGCGACATCGCCGCGCAAGTGGAAAAGCGCGTGGCCTACCTGCGCGAGGGCTCACCGCACGTGTCCGAGCGGATACGCCCGAACGGCCAGGTGATCGAACTGCGCGGGCAGCCGCTGCCCGGTGGCGGCTACGTCAGTACCTATACCGACATCAGCGCGTACAAGCGCGTCGAGCAGGCGCTGCGCGAAGCCAACGAAAATCTGGAAGCGCGCGTGGATCAACGCACCGAGGAGCTGGCCGCGGCGCTGCAGGCGCAGGCGCAGGCACGTCAGGAAGCAGTGGGCGCCAACGAGTCCAAGACCCGCTTTCTGGCCGCGCTCAGCCACGACGTGCTGCAACCGCTCAATGCCGCGCGGCTGTTCGCCTCGGCCCTGCGCGAGCACGACGACCCGCAGCAACAACGGCGCCTCGCCGAGCGCGTCGACACCGCGCTGCGCGCCGCCGAGGATCTCCTCGACGGCCTGCTCGACATCTCGCGCCTCGATGCCGGGGCGCTCACCCCGCAGTGGGAAGCGGTCGACGTCGGCGCGCTGTTGTCGTCGATCGCCGAGCAATACCAGCCGCTGGCGCACTCTCGCGGATTGACGTTTCACGTGCATCGCTGCCGGTGCGCGGTGCGTTCGGATCGGCGCCTGTTGCGGCGGGTGGTGCAGAACTTTGTCGCCAACGCCCTGCGCTACACCCCGTCCGGGCGCGTGGTGTTGGGGTGTCGCCGTCGCGGCACGCAGCTCGACATCGAAGTCTGGGACACCGGCCCCGGCATTCCCGAGCATCACCTGCAGCAGATCTTCGACGAGTTTCATCGCCTCGATCAGCCTTCGCCCTGGGGCGAGCGCGGCCTCGGGCTCGGTCTGTCGATCTGCCAACGCATTTCGCGCGTGCTGGAGGCGCCGATCCAGGTGCGTTCGCGGGCGGGGCGCGGCAGTGCCTTCAGCATCCGCCTGGCGCGGGCCGAGCGTGATCGCGCCAGCGCGCCCGCGCGCATCGCCACGCCCGATTCGCTGGCCGGGCGGCGCGTGCTGTGCGTGGACAACGACCGCGAAATCCTCGACGGCATGCAGGCGCTGCTCGAACGCTGGCAGGTGCGCGTGGACACCGCCGAGACCGTCGACAACGCGCTCGCACAGGCACGCAGCGCGTGCCCGGACGTGTTGCTGGTGGACTACCAACTGCACGATCGCCTCGACGGACTCGACGCGCTCGATGCGCTGCGCGCCGTCTGCGTCGACCCACCGCGCGGCGCCCTGCTCACCGCCGACGGCAGCGACGCGCTCAAGCAACGTGCCCGCGCGCGCGGCTACGCGGTATTGACCAAGCCGATCAAACCCGCAGTGCTGCGTGCGTTTCTCGCGGCGCGCGGTGGTGCCATTGCGCCCTGACGTGACCGCACCTTGACATCATCGCATCATCGCATCATCCTGCTGCCATGCGCACTACCCTCGACCTCCCCGACGATCTGCACCGCGCTGCCGCGGCCATCGCCCACCACAGCGGCCAGAGCCTGAGCCGCACAGTGGCCGATCTGATCCGGCGCGGGCTGAACGTGGGCGTAGCCGAGGCGCCGCCGCCGGCCTACGGCGTGCACCCGCAAACCGGCCTGCCGCTGGTGCGTTCCAACCGCCCGATCACCGCGGAAGACGTCGCCGCGCTCGACGACGAATGAATCGCGGATGAGCCCTTCCGCGATTCTGCTCGACGGCAACGTGCTGATCGCCCTCGCCGATCAGGCGCATGTGCATCACGCGGTGGCAGTGCGCTGGTTCGCCACGCAATCGAGCCCGTTCGCCACCTGCCCGATCACCCAGGGCACCTTGCTGCGCATGTTGCTGCGGCACGGCGCGGTGGCGTCGCCGGTGCAGGCTGCCCAGGTGCTCGCGGGCTTCGTGCAGCATCCCAGGCATCGCTTCTGGGCCGACGCGATCGATTACGCGGCGGTGTCCTGGACCGGTCTGCTCGGCCACCGGCAAGTCACCGATGCCTACCTCGCGGCGCTGGCGCGCCATCATCAGGGGCGATTGGCCACGCTCGATCGCGGCCTAGCCGCGCTGCACGGCGATGTGGTGGAGTGGCTCTCGGGCTGAGCCCATTGAAGTTCGAGGCGACTAAGGATGCTCTGAACAAGCCGTCACCCCAGCGAAAGCTGGGGTCCATGTTGTTGTTTGCAATGGATTCCAGCTTTCGCTGGAATGACTGAGGACCAATTTGCTCAAAGCTCCCTTACGGAACAGCATTGGGCCAGGCGCGCTGTGAAAAAATCGGACGACGTGGTCAGGCACTGCTGTCCGCTTCTTCCGGCGGCATGGTCACTTTGCCCGGATCCACCGCCAGCCGCGCCGCCAGCAGTACCGCCTGGGTGCGGTTGTTGGCGCCGAGCTTGCGCAGGATCGCCGTCATGTGGGCTTTGACGGTGGCTTCCGATACGTCCAGCGCGTAGGCGATCTGCTTGTTCAGCAGTCCGGTGCCGAGCATGGTCAGCACCCGGAACTGCTGCGGTGTCAGCTCGCGCACCCGCTGCGCGATCTGCGCTTCCTCGGCATCAACGCCGTGTCCCTGTGCGGCTTGCGGCGGCGCAAAGGTGCCGCCATCGAGCACGCTGGCGATGGCCTGGCCGATGGTCGCCGCATCGGCCGACTTGGGGATGAAACCCGAGGCGCCATGGTCGAGCGCGCGACGGATCACGCTGGCTTCCTCGCGCGCCGACACCACGATTACCGGCAACTGCGGCTGACTGCCGCGCAGGTGCACCAGCGCGCTGAAGCCTTGCGCGCCGGGCATGTTGAGATCCAGCAACAGCAGGTCGGCGTCCGGATGCCGCTCCGCCAGCGCAAACAACGCCGCGGTGCCATCCGCCTCGACGATCGTCGCCGCCGGCAGCACCCGCGCCACCGCGCCGCGCAACGCTTCGCGAAACAACGGGTGATCGTCGGCGATCAGAATGGTCGGCATGCACCGAGTATGCCGCAACTCGGCGCCGGAGCCATGCCGACGCGCCGATGGCGGCGCCGTTGTGCCGGCATCGACAGCGCATGGCAGCGTGGTTTATCCCCGACGTGGTTCATGTAGACGATGAGCCGTGCACGTGCCGGCCCAGCGCACGCTGGGGCTTTTCTCTGCCAGGCAACAACAAGATGGATTCCAGCTTGCGCTGGAATGACGTGGGGAATCGCTTGGCGCCCATGGACTCCGATCCGGGGCGTTGAGCTTTTTTCACACCCGCTGACGGAACCGGATTGCGCTCATCCCAGCCGCACGCGGCGCGCGATGGCGTTGCCGGCTTCGCGGCCGTCGCGCACGGCGGTGACCACGAGGTCGGCGCCGCGTACCGTGTCGCCGCCGGCATACACCCTCGGATGGCTGGTCTGGCCGGCGTTGCCGTGGGTGCGCATGCGGCCGTCGCCGCTCAGTTCGAGGCCCAGCTCGGCAAACCACGGCGCCGGGCTGGCGCGGAAGCCGAAGGCAAGGATCACCACGTCGGCGCTCAGGCACACTTCGCTGCCGGGCACCGGCTCGGCGCGGCGGCGGCCGGCGGCGTCGGGCGCACCGGGACGGGTCTCCTGCAGGCGCACGCCGCTGACGTGCGGTCCGCCTTCGATCGCCAGCGGCTGGCGGTTGAACAGGAAGCGCACGCCCTCGTCGCGCGCGTTGCCCACTTCGCGGCGCGAACCGGGCATGTCGGCCTCGTCGCGGCGATAGGCGCAGGTGACTTCGTCGGCGCCGAAACGGATCGCGGTGCGCACGCAGTCCATCGCGGTGTCGCCGCCGCCAAGCACCAGCACGCGGCGGCCGGTAACGTTCAGCATCGCCTCGTCGTCGGCCGACAGCGGCAGCCCGAGCGTGCGGCGGCCGTTGGCAATCAGGAACGGCAGCGCCGAGTGCACGCCGGCCAGCGTTTGTCCCGGCAGGCCGCCGTCGACTGCGGTGTAAGCCCCGGTGCCGACGAACAGCGCGGCGTGATCGCGCAGCAGTTCGCGCGCCAGCGCGGTGTCGACCTCGGTGTCCAGATGAAAGCGCACGCCCATGGCTTCGAGTACGTCGCGGCGGGTGGCGATCACTTTCTTGTCGAGCTTGAACGGCGGGATGCCGAAGCTCAGCAGGCCGCCGATCTCGGGGTGGCGGTCGAACACGTGCGCCTGGATGCCGGCGCGCGCCAGCCGGTCGGCGCAGGCGAGCCCAGCAGGGCCGGCGCCGATCACCGCGACCCGATGGCCGGTGGGTACCACCTTCGACAGGTTGGGTCGCCAACCCTGCTCGATGGCTTGATCGACGATGTATTTTTCGACCGCGCCAATGGTGACCGCGCCGAAACCGGTTTCGAGCGTGCATTCGCCCTCGCACAGGCGATCTTGCGGACACACGCGGCCGCAGATCTCCGGTAGCGGGTTGGTCAGGTGGGCGAGTTCGACGGCCTCGAACAGACGGCCTTCGCGCACCAGCCGCAGCCATTCCGGGATGGCGTTCTGCAACGGGCACTTGGAGGCGCAGTAGGGGTTGCCGCAGTCGATGCAACGCGCCGCCTGCTCGGCGGCGGCGGGTGCGTCGAAGCGGCCGTAGATTTCGCTCCAGCCCTGGATCCGCGTGGCGGCGGACAACTCGCGCGGCAGGTGGCGCTCGTGTTCGAGAAAATGGAAGACGTTGCGCGTGCTCATGCCGCTTCCTTCAACGTTTCGATCAAGGTCTCCAGCGAGGCCGCGCGCGGCTTCACCAGCCAGAACTTGCCGATGTAGTCGCGGAATTCCTCCAGGATTTCGGTGGCGAACACGCTGCCGCTGGCGTCGCGATGCGCTGCCAGCAGGGCGCGCAGATGCTGCAGGTATTGCTCCATGCCTTCGGGCGAGAGCCGGTGCAGATCGATCAGTTCGTGGTTGTAGCGGTCCACGAATTCGCGCTCCAGATCGAGCACGTAGGCGAAGCCGCCGGTGAAGCCGGCGCCGAAGTTCAGGCCGGTGCGGCCCAGCACCGCAACCACGCCACCGGTCATGTATTCGCAGCAGTGGTCGCCGGCGCCCTCGATCACCGCGGTGACTCCGGAATTGCGCACCGCGAAGCGTTCGCCAGCGCGGCCGGCGGCGTACAGCTCGCCGCCGGTGGCGCCGTACAGGCAGGCGTTGCCCATGATCGGAGTCTCGCGCGCGACGAAACGCGAGCCGGCGGGCGGACGCAGCACGATGCGGCCGCCGGCCATGCCCTTGCCGACGCCGTCGTTGGCGTCGCCGGTGAGTTCCAGATGCAGGCCGCCGGCGTTCCACGCGCCCAGGCTCTGTCCGGCCGACCCTTGCAGCCGCACCCGCACCGGTTGGCGTTCCATCCCGGTGTTACCCCAGCGCTTGGCGATATGGCCGGAAACGCGCGCGCCCACCGAGCGATCATGGTTGGCGATGGCGTAGCTCACCTCGCCACCGCTGCCGGCTTCGATGGCGTCGCGCAGATCGTCGAGCATGCGCTGGCCCAGAGCGCCCGGGTCGCGCGGCGGATTGCGCGCGTCGGTGCATTGGCGCGGATGATCGGCGAGCGCGGGCGCGTCGTGCAGCAGCGCGCTCAGGTCGAGTGCGCTGGCGCGGCCTTGCGGCGCCACGTCGGCACGCAGGAATTCGCTGCGGCCGATCAGTTCGGTCAGCGAGCGCAGGCCCAGCGCGGCAAGATGCGCGCGGGTTTCCTCGGCGACAAAACGGAAATACGCCATCACCCGTTCGGGCGGGCCGTTGAAGTGCGCCGCGCGCAGCCGCGCGTCCTGAGTGGCAACGCCGGTGGCGCAGTTGTTGAGGTGGCAGATGCGCAGGTACTTGCAGCCCAGCGCGATCATCGGCGCGGTGCCGAAACCGAAGCTCTCGGCGCCCAGCGCGGCGGCCTTGATCACGTCCAGCCCGGTCTTGAGGCCGCCGTCGATCTGTACCCGGATACGCCCGCGCAGCCCGTTCAGGCGCAGCGTCTGCTGCGCTTCGGCCAGGCCCAGTTCCCACGGCACGCCAGCGTAGCGGATCGAGCTGAGCGGGCTGGCGCCGGTGCCGCCGTCGTGGCCGGAGATGGTGATCAGATCGGCGTAGGCCTTGGCGACGCCGGCGGCGATGGTGCCGACACCGGCATGCGCGACCAGCTTCACCGACACCAGCGCGTCGGGATTGACCTGCTTGAGATCGAAGATCAGTTGCGCCAGATCCTCGATCGAATAGATGTCGTGGTGCGGCGGCGGCGAGATCAGGCCGATACCGGGCTTGGCGTAGCGCAGACGCGCGATCAGGCCGCTGACCTTGTGGCCGGGCAACTGCCCGCCCTCGCCGGGCTTGGCGCCCTGTGCGACCTTGATCTGCAGCACCTCCGCGTTGACCAGATACTCGGGCGTGACGCCGAAGCGTCCGGAGGCTACCTGCTTGATCTTGGAGCGGCGCTCGGTGCCGTAACGCTCCGGGTCTTCGCCGCCTTCGCCGGAATTGGAGCGCGCGCCGAGCCGGTTCATCGCGATCGCCAGCGCCTCGTGCGCCTCCGGCGACAACGCGCCAAGGCTCATGCCTGCGGAATCGAAGCGTTGCAGGATCGCCTCCACCGGCTCCACTTGCTCCAGCGGCACCGGCGGCAACGGGCTGTGCAGGCTCAGCAGATCGCGCAGCGCACTGGGCGGGCGCTCGTTCACCAGCGCGGCATAGCGTGCGTAGGCCTCCGGTTCGTTGCTGCGTACCGCTTGCTGCAACGCCTGCACCACCGCCGGGTTGTACATGTGGAACTCGCCATCCGGCATCACCCGCATCAGGCCGCCGGCTTCCAGCGGCCGCGCGCAATTGGTGGCGGCGGCAGCGAGTTCACGCGCGTCGCGTTCGAGCTCGGCGAAACCGGCTCCGGCGACGCGGCTGGGGGTGCCGGCGAAGCACATTTCCACCACTTCCGGCGCCAACCCGACGATTTCGAACAACTGCGCGGCGCGGTAGCCGGCGATGGTGCTGATGCCCATCTTCGAGAGAATCTTCAGCAGCCCCTTGCGGATTGCGCGGCGGTAGCTGCGGCCGACTTCCGCTTGCTCGCCGTCGTGGCCGGCCAGCAGGCCGTTGCGGCCCATGTCGAACAGGGTCTGGTAGGCGAGGTACGGATACACCGCGGTGGCGCCATAGCCGAACAGACAGGCGAAGTGGTGCGGGTCGCGCGCGGTGCCGGTCTCGATGATGAGATTGCACTGGCAACGCAAGCCGGCCAGCATCAGGTGGCGGTGGATGGCGCCGGTGGCGAGCAGCGCGTGCACCGCCACCGCACCGTCTCCCGGGTAGCGGTCCGACAGCAGCAGGATCACCGCACCGGCGCGTACCGCCGCTTCGGCTTGCGCGCACAGCCGTCGCAGCGCCAGCGGCAACGTCTCGCCCGGCTGCTGGTACAGCGCCAGCAGCTTGTGCGCGGTGGCGAATTTGCCCAGTCCCAGCAACTGCCGCAACTTGCGCTGACTCAGCACGGGCGAGTTCAGCAACACCATGCTGGCGTTGTCGGGCGAGGTGTCGAACACATTGGCCTCGCGCCCGATCTGGGTGGCGAGCGACATCACCACCTGCTCGCGCAGCGGATCGATCGGCGGGTTGGTGACCTGCGCAAACGCTTGGCGGAAATAGTCGTAGAGCGCACGCACCTGCTGCGACAGCGCCGGGCTTGGGGTGTCGTCGCCCATCGAGCCGACCGCCTCGGCCTGGTGCTCGGCCATCGGTCGCAGCACCTGCTCGCGTTCCTCGCGGGTCAGGCCGAAGCGCTTCTGGAAGCACTGCAGGGTGTCGGGGTCGAACGGCTCCGCCGCCAGCGCTGGATCGATCAGCGCCGATTCGAGGTAATGCACGCCGGCCTTGAGCCAGCGCTTGAACGGCGCGCGCGCGGCGTTGATGCGGTCGATCGCGGTGCTGTCGAGCAGGGCGCGCGCATTGAAGTCCACCGCCAGCATCTCGCCCGGTCCGAGCCGGCCCTTGGCGACCACTCCGCCCGGCGGCTGCCAGACTCCGGTTTCCGACGCCACCACCAGATGGCGTTGCGCTCCCAGCGCCCAGCGTGCCGGGCGCAAGCCGTTGCGGTCGAGCAGGCAGCCGGCGTAGTCGCCGTGCGCGAACACGATGCCGGCCGGGCCGTCCCAGGGCTCGGTGTGCATCGCGTAGTACTCGTAGAACGCAGCGAGGTCGGGGTTGAGTTG
>JANRIF010000069.1:0-12222 GCA_033765245.1 Lysobacteraceae bacterium | reverse complement strand
CCGCAGCGAACCCCGAGCCTGCCTTCCCCAAGGCGCCCACTGTCGCCGTGGCCGAAGACGCTGGAGCGGCGAAGGGCGGCCACGACTGGCCCGGCAGCACCGGGTACTCCGGCCCGCACGCCCTCCCCTGCGTGCGGGCCGGACCTTATCGAATCCGGAGACGCCGTCATGAGCGAGCGCGAGACCCGCAAGCCGCAGATGCTCAAGTACCGCCGCCGCAAGCACGTCGCTGGCGCGCTGTTGATGTTGCTCAGCCTGGGCGCGCGGCTGGCTGCCGCCAGCGACGACGAGGGCCTGTTGCTGGCCGCTGGCGATGGTGTGTGGCACGAAACGGCCGCGCTGGAGACCGCGGTGCAGTTCCGCGTGCACGGCCTGATCGCCCGCGTCGAGGTGCACCAGCGCTACCGCAACGACAGCGCCGACTGGCTGGAAGGCCGCTATCTGCTGCCGCTGCCGGAGGATGCCGCGGTCGATCGCCTGAGTTTGCGCATCGGCGAACGTCTGATCGAAGGCGAGGTGCGCGAGAAGGAACAAGCGCGCGCCCTCTATGCCGAAGCCACCGCGAACGGCCAGCATGCCGGCCTGGTGGAAAGCGAGAGGCCCAACCTGTTTCGCACTGCGATCGGCAACATCGGTCCGGGCGAGCCGGTGGACGTGACCATCGGCTACTGGCAACCGGTGCGCTTCGTCGATGGCGAGTTCTCGGTGTCGCTGCCGCTGACCCTGACGCCGCGTTATCAGCCGAGCCAGTGCAACGACTGCGGCGCGCCGGGCGTGATCGCCGCCAGTGCCGCCAGCGTGGCGCTGGCACCAGCCCTGCCGCCGACGGTGAGCGTGGACGCCGCCATCGATGCCGGAATCACGCTGACGCGCGTGTACAGCCCGACGCACCGGTTGGCGGTGCAGCGCAAAGGCACGGATTGGCAGGCGCGTCTGGGCGACCGGGTCGAAGCCAGCGATCGCGATTTCGAGTTGCGCTGGGTGCCCACGCCCAGCGCGCAACCGCGCAGCGCGGTGTTCACCCAGGAAGTGGACGGCATGCAATACGCGCTGGCGATGCTGGTGCCGCCGACGCTGCCGGCCGAATCGGTGCCGCGCGAGTTGATTCTGGTGATCGATCACTCCGGCTCGATGATGGGTGCGTCGATGGATCAGGCAATCGCCGCGATGGATCAGGCGTTGTCGCGTCTGCATGAAGGCGACCGCTTCAACGTGGTGGCATTCGACGATCAGACCGACGTGTTGTATGCGCAACCGCAACCGGCGCTGGCGGCCAACATTGCCGAAGCGCGCGCGTGGGTGGCGGCGTTGAGCGCCGATGGCGGCACCGAAATCGCAACTGCGCTGGAATACGCCTTCCGGGTGCCGGCCACTCCGGGCTATCTGCGCCAGGTGGTGCTGGCGACCGATGCCGCTGTAAGCAATGAATCGGACCTGCTCAGCCTGATCGAGCGCGAGCGTGGCGATGCGCGTCTGTTCACCGTGGGCATCGGCAGCGCGCCCAACGCCTGGCTGGTGAACCATGCCGCAACCCTGGGTGGCGGCAGCGCGGTACTGGTGCGCGACACCGGCGCCCTGGCCGAGCGCATGGACGCGCTGCTCAGCCGACTCGAACGCCCAGCGCTGCGCGACCTTGCACTGGACTGGCCCAGCCTGGCCGAAAGCTATCCGGCGCGTTTGCCCGATCTGTATGCGGGCGAGCCGCTGCAGGCAGTGGTGCGCATGCCCTTGGCGGGCGGCGTGGCGCAGGTGAGTGCACAGAGCCGGCACGGGATTTGGCAACAGGCACTCGATCTCGATCACGCGGTGCACGCCGATGGTGTGGCGCGGCTGTGGGGCCGCGCGCGCATCGCCGAGCTGGAAGACGGCGAGCGCCGCGGCAACAGCGAGGGCGACCCACGCGCGCAGATCGTCGCCACCGCGCTGCAGTTCGGTCTGGTCAGCCGCTACACCAGCCTGGTGGCGGTGGAGCGCACTCCTGCACGCCCCCGCGATGCCGCGCTCGCATCGACGCAATTCATGAACGCCACCCCGGCCGGCAGTTTGAATCTGGCGCAGGGCGCGACCAACGCACGCGAGCTGATCGCGGTGGCGATGCTGCTGAGCTTGCTGGCACTCGCGCTGTGGCCGGTGCCGACACGGGCCACAGCGCACGCCCCACGTGCGCATTGAACCGGAGGATCACACCATGCTTGCCGTCATCGAACATCCGCTGCCCATCGACGCCACTGCCGACACCGGGGCATGGCTGGATGACGCCGAACCCGTCGCCGCCCCGTCCACGCGCCGCCGCACGCTCGCCTTCGCTACCGCCTTGGTCGCCGCGCTGGTGCTGCTCGATGCCGGCTGGATCCACGCCAAAGCCGCACTGGCGCAAGGGCTGTTGCAGCGCGCCTGGGCGCAGACACTGGCCGATGGCGAGGCACACCGGCCCTGGCCGTGGGCCGACACCGAACCGGTGGCGCGGTTGCAGGCGCCATCGCTGGGCGAGGACCAGATCGTGCTGGCGGGCGACAGCGGCCGCGTACTGGCGTTCGGTCCCGGTTGGGCACCGGCCAGCGCGGCGCCGGGCAGCGACGGGCGCAGCGTGATCAGCGGCCATCGCGACACCCACTTTGCGTGGCTGCACAAGCTGACGGTGGATGATCGGTTGCGCGTGGTCACACGCAACGGCAGTCGCGACTATCGGGTGGTCGGCACCGCCGTGGTGGATTCACGCAAACAGCGCGTCGAGATGTCGCATACAGGCGGCGAGCTGCTGCTGGTCACCTGCTGGCCGTTCGATGCGGTGGTGGCGGGCGGGCCGCTGCGTTACGTGGTCACGGCGGTACCCACGGACACGGCCGACGCGAGCGGGCTGGCCTATGCCTCGGCAAGACATCAGCGCGTCATGCATTGAGGCCAGACTCTTAGCGGCATCGGGCGGCGATCTTGAGCAGGGATGACAGTCGGGGGCAGGGACGCCTCCACCATCGCCCGATACGGTTGGCTCAGCCGCGCGCGCCAGCCACCGCCGCGCGCATCTGCGTAATCGCCTCGGCGTAATCGGGCGCGCCGAAAATGGCCGAGCCGGCAACGAAGGTGTCGGCACCGGCCCGCGCGATCTGTGCAATGTTGTCCACCTTCACGCCGCCATCCACTTCCAGCCGGATGTCGCGCCCGCTGCGATCGATCAGCACCCGCGCCTGGCGGATCTTTTCCAGCGTGCCAGGAATGAACTGCTGCCCGCCAAAGCCGGGATTCACCGACATCAGCAACACCAGGTCGACCTTGTCGAGCACGTATTCCAGGCAGCTCAGCGGCGTGGCCGGGTTGAACACCAGGCCGGTGCGACAGCCGTGCTCGCGGATCAATTGCAGGCTGCGGTCGACGTGTTCGCTGGCTTCGGGATGAAAGCTGATCAGGCTGGCGCCGGCCTTGGCGAAATCGGGAATGATGCGATCCACTGGCTTGACCATCAGGTGCACGTCGATGGGAGCGGTGACGCCGTGCTTGCGCAGCGCTTCGCAGACCAGCGGGCCTATCGTCAGATTGGGCACGTAGTGGTTGTCCATGACGTCGAAGTGCACCCAGTCGGCGCCGGCCGCGAGCACGTTGTCCACTTCCTCGCCGAGCTTGGCGAAATTGGCGGACAGGATCGAAGGCGCGATGATGCACTGGGACATGGTCAGCCTTTGCTTTGCCGGCGCTGTTTCTGGATCGCTTCGTAAGCGGCGTTGATGGCGCTGGCGCGACGCTCCGCCTGCTGGCGCAGGTCCGGCGCGGCACCGGCGACGCGATCGGGATGGTATTGCGAAATCAGCCGCCGGAACGCGCGCTCGACCTCTGCATCGCTGGCGCCGGGATCGATCCCGAGTTCCTCGTACGGCGACTTTTCCGGTACGCGGGGGCGGCGAGTGAACCAGCCGGCATCGTAGGCGTGTCCGATCAACAGGCCGATGATCGCCAACTGCGGGCGCCGGGTCAGGATCAGCACCAGAATGAAGCCGATCGCCTTGCCATACCACTTCATCGCGTCGGCCCAGCACAGGGCTGCGCGGCATACCACGCCGCCAGCTCGCGGATGTCGTCGGCGCTGAGCACGCGCGCCACCGCATTCATGCCGTCGCCCTCGCGCTGCCCGGTTTGAAAGCGGTGCAACGCACGCTCCATGTAGGCCGCGTTCTGGCCCGCCAGATTGGGCGCCACCGGCGTGCGGCTGTGACCGTCCTCGCCGTGACACAGCACGCAGATGCCCAACTGGGCGGGTTTCGTGGGCGCCGCAGCAGCAGGCGCTTCAGTGTGGGTGCTGGCGGCGAGCGCCAGCAGGGTGGTGAGGGTGAGCGTCATGGTCGGCATTGTAGCCGCAAGCGTGCGCGCGTCCGCCGACCAAGGTCACATACAATGGCGTTTTTGCGGAGCGTGATCGTGGCCAGTACCCTGCATACCGCCGACTTGCCCGGTCTGGAGTTGCTCCATCGCGGCAAGGTACGCGACGTCTTCGCGCTACCCGGCGAACGCCTGCTGATGGTCGCCACCGACCGCCTGTCGGCGTTCGATGTGGTGTTGCCCGATCCGATCCCCGGCAAGGGCGAATTGCTGTGCCAGATGTCCAACTTCTGGTTCGAGCGCACCCGCCATCTGATCGCCAACCATCTCACCGGCGAAACCCCCGAGTCGGTGTTGCCGGCTGGCGTCGACCCGGCGCTGTACCGCCTGCGCAGCGTGGTGGCGCAGCGTCTGCGCCCGGTGCCGGTGGAAGCCATCGCGCGCGGGTATCTGATCGGCACCGGCTGGAAGGATTACCAGCGCGACGGCAGTGTCTGCGGCATCGCTCTGCCATCCGGGTTGCGCCAGGCCGAGCAATTGGCGGCGCCGATTTTCACACCCTCGACCAAGGCCGCAGTGGGCGACCACGACGAGAACATCGACTTCGATACGCTGGTAGCGCGCATCGGCGGCGCACTGGCCGAACAGGTGCGCGCCACCACGCTGGCGGTGTACCGCTTCGCCGCCGAGTTTGCCGCGACACGCGGCATCCTGATCGCCGACACCAAGCTGGAATTCGGGCTGGACGAGAACGGCGAGTTGAAGGTGATGGACGAGATGCTGACGCCCGATTCTTCGCGCTTCTGGCCGGCCGATGAGTATCAGATCGGCATCAGCCCACCCAGCTACGACAAGCAGTTCGTACGCGATTATCTGGAGACGATGGACTGGAACAAGACCGCGCCCGGCCCGCGCCTGCCCGCCGATGTGATCGAAGGTACCCGCGCGCGGTATGCGCAGGCGTTTGAGCGGTTGACCGGGACGAGTGCGGCTGCGTTGGGGACGTGATGCAGTGGGCGCGCTCGCCTTGGCGCGAACGAGCTTTGTCATAGCCCCCCTTCGCGTGCGAAGCGGGGTTGGGGGATGCGAGCGCAGCGAGTGGCGGTGCGACTGCGGCGGCACGTGAGCGTGGACGGCACCCGCTCACAACCACGGATGTAAGGGTCTGAGTTGTTGACGGCATCGGGAGCGATGAGCTCGGGGTAGTTTTGCTTGGGGCGCGTTGCAGGAGGCAAGAGCTTCCACCCGCCTACGGCGGGCGGCTTACTTCATGGCTGTGGCACAAACAAGCAAAAATGCCCGCACCGGACGCGCGCCCTGTCGCTCTCGACCGCGCATCCATGCGCTACTGCGCGGCTTTTCCGTTTCATTCCGCCGCCGCAATGCAATTTCGTTGTCGCATGCCTGACTGACCTCGCAAAAGTCGTAGGTCGGTTCAAGCCGCAGCCGCTCTTGCGCATCCTGCGATATACAGGACGTACGAGTGGTGCGGGAGGCAGGATGCCGGAAGCGCCCGCTCGCGGCACTTGCACATCCATGTGCTGTGCAGCCGTGGAACCGACACCGCGAACAGATTGGTCGCGCGGGCCATCTGCAACGCCGTGACCATGTCAGATCCACTCCGGCACTGGCACTGACACATCTCTCCGCGGTGCTTGGGTCGCCAACATCCCTTTGCATCCTTGGCGCTCTTTGCGTCCTTTGCGGACCCAAAGCTTCACCCCGCCCCACGCCGAGTCCCGTGGCGCCGTGCCCCCGCTCCCGCATCACGCTAAGCTACCCTTCGCCACCTCTGTCATCGGGAGATCGACACCATGAACGACACCGCGACCCTGCGCCCCATCGATCGTTGGCTGGGGAACTACTCGGGCGATCACCTGCACCGCACCAACCAACGCATCCATCTGGTTTGCGTGCCGGCCATCGTGTGGACGGTGTTGGCGGCGTTGTGGTCGATTCCGGTACCGCCAAACGTCGGTCAGCCTGGGCTATGGGCGGCGCTGGCGCTGGCGGTCACGCTGGGCTACTACTGGCGGCTGTCGCGGCCGCTGGCGCTGGGTGCGCTGCTCGCCTTTGTGGCAATGGGGCTGCTGTGCCACGTGCTGTACCAGCGCTTCGGTGGTGGCGGTCTGATACAGATCGCGGCCGCGGTGTTCGTGCTGGCGTGGATCGGTCAGTTCGTCGGCCACGCCATCGAAGGCAAGCGCCCGAGCTTCTTCACCGATCTGGTGTATCTGCTGATCGGTCCGCTGTGGACGCTGAGCAAGCTGTATCGCAAACTGGGCGTAGCGTACTGAGCCGCCATCGCCATCGCCACGCGCGCGTTCAAGGTCCGCGAAGGACGCAAAGGGGCAAAGGACGCGAATGCGGTGAGACGAGACGTCGGCGTCGCTGAGCACGACGCTACCGATTGGGCATGAAGCGGCTGGCGCGGGGCGCCATTCCGACCCGATCGGACTCCTTTGCGGACTTTGCGCCCTTTGCGGACCCCAATGGCCTGCGCGCGCGCCGCATCACGGCTGGGCCGAAAAGCAAGGCGGGCAATGCCCGCCTTGGTCGTGATCGCTCATGGCATCGCCGCACTCAGCGCGGCGGCACCCAGGTGTCCTTCTCGCGGCCGCGCAGCAACCAGCGGCACAGGGCGGGCAGGAACACGATGGCCGCCACCATGTTGACCACGAACATGAAGGTCAGCATCACGCCCATGTCGGCCTGGAACTTGAGGTCGGAGAACATCCAGGTGGCAACGCCTGCAGCCAGGGTCAGCGCGGTATAGAAGATCGCGATGCCGGTGGTCTTGAGCGCGATGAAATACGACTCGCTGAGCGTCCTGCCCTGCTTCATCGCTTCGGCCATGCGCGCAAAGATATAGATCGCGTAATCGACGCCGATGCCGACGCCCAACGCCACCACTGTCAGCGTGTTCACCTTCATGCCCAGCTTGAGCTCGACCATCAGCGAGTGACCCAACTCGGTCACCAGCACCAGCGGCAGCACGATGCACAGCGCCGCCAATGGGCTGCGGAAGCTCACCAGGCACATCAGGAACACTGCGGCGTACAGCAGCCACAGGATGTAGTGCTCGACCTGGCGCACGGTGTCGTTGATCGCCGCCAACACGCCGACGTTGCCGGTAGCGAGACGCAGGTTGACCTTGTCCGAGCGATAGTCCTCGCCCTTTTCCGCAGCCGCGGCGATGGCCGCGTCCTGCTGTACCCGGAAGTCGACGTCGTAGGCCGCGTTGGCCTTGCGGAACGCCTTTACCGCACCCACCACGCGGTCGATGGTGGTGGCCTGGTGGTCGCTCAGGAACATCATGATCGGAATCGCGCTGCAGTCGTCGTTGAGCAGGCCGGAATCGGTTTCGAAGCTCTGCGTCGCGACTCGCATCGAATCGGGATTGCGCGGCAGGATGCGCCAGCGCAGGCTGCCTTCGTTCCAGCCGGCGTTGACCACCTTGGCCGCCCACGGCAGCGTCATCACCTGCTCGACACCCTCGACGTTGCGCATGTGCCAGGCGAAGCGGTCGATCAGTTCCATTGCGGGGAAGCTGGTGGTGCAGGCCGAAGGTGCCGCTTCGGCGATCACGTTGAGGATGTCGACGCCGAGCGCGAACTTCTCGCTGATCGCCACCGCATCGACGTTGTAGCGTGCATCGGGCCACAATTCCGCCACGCCCTTCTGGGCATCGCCGATCATCACCTTGTCGCCGTAGGATTCGGCGAAATACCAGCCGAACGCGCCGAGCACCAGCACCGCCGCCGCCGCGCCGGGGCGGCTGAAGCGCGACAGGAACGCCCACAGCTTGTCGAACTGGGTGAGTTGGCGCAGGCGATAGCGGCGTTTGCCCTCGAGGTTGCGCAGGTGCGTGTAGGACAGCAACACCGGCAGCAGCACCAGATCGGTGAGGATGGTCAGGCCGACGCCGATGGTGGCGGTGATCGCCAGCTCGAAGATGATGCGGATCGGAATGATCAGGATCGCGGCAAAGCCGATGCACCCGGCCAGCAGCGCCACGGTGCCGGGGATCAGCAGCATCTTGAACGCCTTGCGCGCCGCCGGCTGCGGCTCGGTGCCGCTGCGCGAGCGCAGTTCCTCGACCGTGCCTTCTTCGAGGCCGCCGAAGAATATCTCGCCGCGGAAGCGGTTGATCATCTGCTCGCCGTGGCTGACCGCGATCGCGAAGATCAGGAACGGCGTCAGCATGTTCATCGGGTCGATGCCGAAGCCCAGCAGGCGCAACGCGCCCAGCATCCACAGCACCGAGATGAACGCGCTCAGCACCGTCAGCGAGGCCAGCTTGACCGATGCCGAGTAGGCGAACAGCAGCAGCCAGGTGAAGGCCACGGTGAGCAGGAAGAACTTGATCACCGAGCGTGCGCCATCGCTGATGTCGCCCACCATCTTGGCGAAGCCGATCACGCGGACCGTGTGGCCCTCGTCCTCGTACTTCTGGCGGATCGCCTCGAACTTGGCGGCCACCGCCTGGTAATCGAGCTTGGTGCCGGAATCCTCCGGAATCAGGTCGGCCCACACCATGGCGCCGGACCAGTCCTTGGCGACCAGCCGACCAAGGATACTGGCCTTGACGATGTTGCCGCGCACGGTTTCGAAATCGTCGGTGCTGGCGTTCCAGCCTTCCATGTTGGGCGTGAACGTGGATGGGATGACGTTGCCGCCGGCAAGACCGTCCTCCACCACTTCGACGAATCGCACGTTGGGCGTGAACAGCGAGCGCACGCGGGCATCGTCGGTCTCGTCGATGGCGGTGACGTCGCGGGTGACGTTCTCCAGCGTGGCGAAGAACTTCTGGTCGAACATGTCGCCATCGTTCGCCATCACCGCGACCAACACGCGGTTGGCGCCGCCGAATTCACGCTCGTACTGCAGGAAGGTCTGCATGTACTCGTGCTGCAGCGGAATCTGCTTTTTGAAGCCGGCATCGACGCGCAACTGGCTGGCGTAATAACCCATCACCAGGGTCATCACGCCGAACAACAGCAGAATCAGCGGGCGATTGCCGAAGACGATCTTCTCGGCGATGCGCTGAAAGTGGCCATCGGGATTGTGACTGTCGTGATTCATGTCGTCCCCGTCACTGCGGGCGGTAGCGGTCGACACCGCGTTCGCCGTAAACCACGAAGCCGCCTTCCGGATGATCCAGAATGCCGGCCAGAATCGGTGTCTCGTTGTTGGCGTTGACGAAGATGCGATGCGCCAGCGCCGTGTCGCCGCGGTCGCGGCTCAGCACCGTGCCCTGCGCGCCAACCAATACCGCGCCACCGTCGGGGTGCGCAGTACCGCCCATCAGCGAGCTGCGCACGCCGGATTCGATCGCGACCCAACTGTCGCCGAGATCGCGGGTTTCGAACACCCGCCCCTGCAGGCCGTACATCAGCACGTGGCCGGCATCCCAGGCCAGCGCGCCGAACATCGAGCCGCCGTAGGGCAGCGCGATACGTTCCCAGCTCGCGCCGTCGTCGCGCGAACGGAACACCGCGCCACGCTCGGCGGCAATCATCAGCTCGCCGGCAGTGGTGCGGGCGATGCCGTTGAGATGCGGGTCGGTGACAGCTTCGAGCACCAGATCCTCATCATTGAAGGTCCATGCCTCCGGGTCGGCGTGTTCGTCGCCCGCCGCCGCGTGCTGCGGCTGCTCCGGCGGTGGCGGCAAGGTACGGCGCTCCCAACTGGCACCACCATCGCGGGTCTCCAGCAGCAGGCTGTAGGCGCCAACCGCGAAACCATGGGATTTGTCGAGGAACAGCAGGTCGAGTATCGGCGCGCCGGCCGACGGTTCGACGCCGTCGGCGCTCCACACGTCGATGCGCTGGCGCTGCCAGGTGCCGCCGGCATCGGGCGAGTACAGGATCACGCCGTCATGGCCGCCGGCCCAGATCGAGTCGCCCACCGCCGCCACCGCATTGAGCGTGGCCCGCGTCGGTACGCCGGCGGCCTGGGTCCACTCGACACCGTTGGGCGAGAGCAACACATGGCCGCGTTCGCCCACGGCGACGTAGCCGGACAGGGTGCGCACTACGTCCAGCACGATGCTCTCGGCCGCCTTCGGCATCACTTCGGCGGTCAGCATCGCCGGATCGGAAGCCGCAGGATCGCTTGGCGCAACCTCCTGAGCCGACACCGCCGATGTGGTAACGCAGATCAAGCTCAGCGCAAGACCGTGGAGCCATGTGCGCTTGTGCGATGCAGGCATGGGCATCGAGGACTCTCCCGCCGCGGCCATCGGCCACGACCCCTGTGTTGGCGCGGACCGGGCCCCAGAACGGGGCCCGGTGGTTATTGCTCGGTCAGCGAATGCCGCGAGCGCGCAGGTTCTGCGGAGAGAAATCCTCCGGCGAGGCCTGGAAGCTGAAGTCGAACGGGGTTTCCTCATTGTCCAGCAGACCGGTGATGTAGCGGCCGGACTTGAGGTCGTGCGCAGTTTCCAACGTGGCCCAGAACACCGGCACTTCGTAGTAGTTCACCGAAGGCGCTTCCATGTAACGCCAGATATTGCCCTGACCATCGTAGTGATCGATGACCAGGATGCCCCAGCTATCTTCGTCCACATAGAAGGTGCGGCGCGGATTGATGTGGCGCGCACCCGGCTTGAGTGTGGCTTCCACCACCCACACCCGATGCAACTCGTAACGCAACAGGTCCGGATTGAGGTGGTTGGGACGGATCAGGTCCTTGACCTTGACCTTGTCGCTGTGGGCCTTGTAGGAGTTGTACGGCACGAAGATTTCCTTCTTGCCGACGATCTTCCAGTTGTGGCGGTTCATCGCGCCGTTGAACATGTCGGTCATGTCGTTGGTGCGCAGACCGTCGGACGCGGTGCCCGGATTGTCGAACTCGACGTTGGGCGCGCGCCGCACACGACGCTGGCCGGGGTTGTACACCCATGCCTGACGCGAAGCCTTGGCCTGGTTGAGTGTGTCGTGCACCAGCAGCACCTGACCGGCCAGTCGTGCCGGGCCTTTCACTTCCTGATAGAAGTAGGCGAGAACGTTGTTGATGTTTTCGCTGGTATTGCCCGGCTTGAAGTACAGGCCCAGCAGTTCCTCGCGCAGCCGCACCAGGTTGTAGGAGCCACCGGTGGTCACCGCCGCCTGATTGGACCAGCGCGCCAGCGATACGCCCTTGTACTTGAGCTTGTGGTTCCAGATCACTTCATAGGCGTTCTGCGGAATCGGAAACGGCAGACCCTCGGCGCAGTTCTGCACGCCCTCGCCATCGGCCACCAACTGGCACTTGGTGGCGTTAGTCTTGGTCATGTCGTAGACGCGCTGCGCGAAGGACGCCGAGCGCCGGGTCTGGTACACGTTCATCTTGAAGGTCGGGTACTTGGCAAACATCGCCTGCTGGCCGACCGTCAACTTGTCCGCGTACTGCTTGTAGTTCTGCGGAGTGATGGTGAACGCGATCTTGTCGCCGGCGAACGGATCCGGATGCGACATCCCGACCTTGTAACCGGCCGGCGGGCTGGTGATGCCGCCAGTCCACGCGGGGATGGTGCCGTCCGCGTTGGCAGCCTTCTCGGCACCCACTGGGGTGAGGTCCTTGCCCAGGCGCGCGGCCTGCTCGGGCGAAACGGCGGCCTGAGCAAGGCCCGCCACCAACATGGCACATCCGGCGCAGACCGAGATGGTTGTCTTCTTGAGTTGATTCATTACAGGGCCCTCCCTATGCGCCCGGTTAGAACGAATACCTGACGCTGAAAGAAACGAAGTCGCGGTCGCGGATCAGATTGCGGTCGCCGGCCCCGAAGAAGCTCGTGTAGCTGGCATCGAAGGACCATTGATTGAGGTAGATGAACTCGGTCCCCAACGTCAACGACTTGCGGCCCTCGACGAAGTTGCCGCCCGGTCCCGGCGTTGTGCCATTGACGTCGTGGTTGAAGGCGACGCGCGG
>JANRIF010000055.1:0-11803 GCA_033765245.1 Lysobacteraceae bacterium | reverse complement strand
GGCGCCGCGTGCGCGCTCCAGCGTGAGCAGCAGGCGATCGCCCTGCCGTTGCTGCTTCAACGACAGCAGTGCGAGGCGTTTGTCCGACGAGGCGCAGGCGCGTCCGCGCACCACGCCATCGGCACCGGCAGCGCCGTCGAGGTGCAGGGTGTCGGCACCCATCTCCACCACCAGGGTGGTCACCCCGTTGAGATCCAGTGCCAGTTCTTCGGCTTGTTCGATCTTGCATCCGATGTCGGCGAACGCGGCAGTCGGAACGAGCAGTGCGAGGGCAAGCAGCAATTTCATGATGTGCTCCGGCGGTGATCGTGGGGATAGCGTTGTAGGTACGGCGTGTGATGCAGGTCGACGCATGACGGTTTAAACGGTGGCCGGATGGCCCCACGCGCGGAGTGTCGGCGCGTGGGGCCGTCGCGAGGCGTTATCGCTACGCATCCTCGCGCCAGCGACGCAGGCGGATTGCAGCAACGATCATCGCAACTCCGGCAGCCGCCCAGATCCACACGTCCGCGCTGGCCAGCCCAGCCCAGGCGTAGCCGGTGGTGAACAATTCCGCCAGGTCTTCCGGTCCGTTCATGCGTTCGAACATGTCTTGATCGCCGCGGAACAGGATGTCGGCGCCGGGGAGTGCGCTACCAAGCAGGCGCGCCACCACGTGGCTCCAGTACCAACCGCTGTTGAGCGAGAACATCTGCATCACGTCGAACCAGCTCACCAGCACGCCCGACAGCACCGGGATTACGATCGCCCACAGGAACGGCTTGCTCTTGGCCCAGGCACTGCACAACAGCAACCAGCCCACGGTGGGCAGTGCCCACACCGCATACACCGGCAGCGAAGCGAGCAGGCTCGCAGCCACCTGCAGCGGACTTGCGGGCCCCCATATCAACGTGAACGGATTGCCGCCGTGGAACAGCACCAGCCCGCTGAGCAGGAGCAGGAACCCGAAGCCCGCCACGATGCCGGTCACGCCAGCGATCACCGGCGCCACCGCGAGCGCGCTCACCACTTTGGCCAGTACGGTGTCGCGGTCCGAGATCGGCAGCGACTTCCAGAACAGCACGCTGCGGTCCTTGCGTTCGTCGAACAGGCTGCCGAGGCAGTAGAAGAACACCACGAACGCCAACGTCACGAAAGCCCAGACCGATGCCATGAAGAACGCGACGTCGAGGCCCATGCCGAGCTTGGAAAGCGCTTCGGGCCCAAGCTTTTGGGTCAGCATCTCCAGATGGATGCCGTTGATCTGCACGCCGGCTTTGTTGCCGATCGTCTCGGCCGAGATCGCTCCCATCGCCGTCAACACCAGGAAGGCACTGCTGGCGACGATCGGCGCCCAGAAAAATCCGCCCTTGTGTTCCCAGAATTCGCGCTTGAGCAGGGTGGGGAAAGTGTTCATGCGTAGGCTCCCTTCATGGAGGCGACAAACAGATCGGCGATGCCGGGGGTGCGGGTCTCGCCCAGTTGCGCAAGTTGCGTGCGCGGCACGCCGTCGAACAGCATCACCGACTTGCCGAATACCTGGCGCTCGTCGATCGGCTTGAGCGCGCGCGCGGCGTCGGCCTGTTCGGCCGGTACCATCAGTTCGACGAAGCGCTCTGCCATGTCGTCCATGCTGGTGCTGAGCGAAATCTTGCCGTCGCGGATGAACAGCAGATCGGTGAGGATGTGCTCGATCTCTTCCACCTGGTGGGTGGTGATGAGGATGGTCTTTTCCTCGTCGAAGTACTGTTCCAGCAGGTTCTGGTAGAACTGCTTGCGGTACAGGATGTCCAGCCCGAGGGTGGGTTCGTCCAGCACCAGCAGCTTGGCGTCGATCGCCATCACCAGCGCCAGGTGCAGTTGCACGATCATGCCCTTGGACAGTTCCTTCACTCGCGAATTGCGCTTGATCTGGGTGTGCTTGAGGAATTCCTCGCACTTGCGGCGATCGAACCGCGGATGCACGCCTTCGACGAAATCGATCGCTTGCGAGACGCGGATCCAGCGCGGCAGTACCGCCACGTCGGCGATGAAGCACACCTGTTTCATCAACTCGTCGCGTTCGGTGCGTGGATCGAGCCCCAGCACGCTCAGCTCGCCTTCAAATGGCACCAGGCCGAGGATGGCCTTGAGCGCGGTGGTCTTGCCGGCGCCGTTGGGGCCGATCAGGCCGACGATGCGGCCGGCCGGCAGTTCGAAGTTGACGCCGTCCAGAGCCGCCTTGTTCTTGTATTGCTTGCGCAGGTTGCGCGCTTGGATCACGGCGGCCATCACTTCACCTCCGCGGCGGGCGCCGCCTTCAGCAAGGATTCGATGCTCAGTCCCAGCCGCGAGATGCGTGCCAGCACCGCCGGCCATTCCTCTTTCAGGAAGCGCTCGCGCTCGCTGGTCAGCAGTTTCTCGCGTGCCCCGTCGGTGACGTACATGCCCAGCCCCCTTCGTTTTTCCACCAGGGTCTCGTCCGCCAGTTCCTGATAGGCGCGCGAAACGGTGATGGGATTGAGTTGATATTCCGCCGCGATCTGTCGCACCGATGGCAGGGCGTCGCCGGGCTTTAGCGCGCCATCCAGCATCATCGCCACCACTCGTTCCTTGAGCTGGCGATAGATCGGGGTGTTGTCGTTCCACTGCACCGCGCTCATCTCAGGACTCCCGTCGCGGCAACAGCCGGCCGAACGAGTAGTAGGGCATCGCCAGGTTGAGGCGAACGCTCTGGCGTTTCCGGGTGGCGGGCGCTTGCGTCGGCTCCGATGCCGTCGATACCACGACCGCGCCATCCAATACTGTGGCGGTCAGGTTGGCGGCCGCTGGCACGGGCTCGCCCACCAGTGCGGAGGTGGCGGCAAAGGTCAGCGCGGCGAACATTCCGAAGGCGGTGTTGCGCATTTTGCTGTACATGATGGGGACTCCTCAGTCACCGGTTGGTGTGATCCAACGCCGGTGTTGTAGGTAACTATAACACCATGGTTGCGGATGTCAAGCGCCGCGACCTGGGGAGTCAACCCAACTGATGGCCTATGCGCCGAGGCTGAATGCCCGGACCCTCATGCGTCACGCTGGTCGTTGCCCAAACCCGCGCGCATCGCGACAATAGCGGGCCGCCCGACGCGGGCGTCGACGATTAACACTCCCAGGAGACTGCTAGATGAACGCCCTATCCCGATTCACCACCGCGCTTGTGGCAACGGCCGCGCTCGCGGTTTCCCTGCCGCTGCATGCACAAAAAGCCCTCGAGTCGGACAAGGACAAGTTCTCCTACACGGTCGGCATGGACCTGGCGAAGATGCTGGAGTCGATCAAGGGTGAGATCGATACCAAGATCGTCGTGGAAGCGTTTGAAACTGCCCTCGCCGGCGGCAAGCTGCAACTGACCGAGGAGGAGGCGGCCGCTATCCGCAAGGCGTTCCAGGAGCACTTGCAGGCGCAACAGCAGATGGCGACGCAGGCCGAAGCCAGCAAGAACGTCATGGAAGGCAAGTCGTTTTTGGCTGAGAACAGCGGCAAGCCGGGCATCAAGGTCACCGCCAGCGGCCTGCAGTACCAAGTGCTGCGCGCCGGTAACGGCCCGAAGCCGGCGGCGACCGACACCGTGCGCGTGCACTATCTCGGCACCCTGCTCAACGGCAACAAGTTCGACAGCTCCTATGACCGCAACGAGCCGGCGCAGTTTGCCCTCAACCAGGTGATCCCGGGCTGGACGGAAGGCGTGGCGCTGATGCCGGTCGGTAGCAAGTACAAGTTCTGGATTCCGAGCGCGCTGGGTTACGGCGAGCGCGGCGCCGGTCCGATCGGCCCGAACGCGACCCTGGTGTTCGAAGTGGAGTTGCTCGAAATCGTCGCTCCGGCGGCGGCCCCGGCCCCGGCGGCGAAGTAAGCCTCGGCGGATGGTGCTATCGCGGCCGGCGCCATCGCGCCGGCCGCTTTTGTTTGCGCTGCCGCGCAAGCGCAGTTTGCCAGCGGTAGCGTTGTCGCCGACGCGCGGTAACATGCGTGCGGCGTACACGACCGGCGCGATGGAGACCTCCGAGCATGCGAGTCACCTTGTTTGGCACCGGCTATGTCGGACTGGTCACGGGCGCCTGCCTGGCTGAGGTCGGCAACGACGTCGTGTGCATGGACATCGATGCGGACAAGGTGGCGGCGCTCGAGCGCGGCGAGGTGCCGATCTTCGAGCCCGGCCTCAACGATATGGTGTTCAACAATCGCGCCGCCGGTCGCCTGCGCTTCACCACCGATGCCGGCGCGGCGGTAGCGCACGCCGAGATCGTCTTCATCGCAGTCGGCACACCGCCCGATGAAGACGGCAGTGCCGATCTGAGTCACGTGCTGGCAGTTGCCGACGGCATTGGCCGACATCTGCAGCGGCCTTCGCTGATCGTCAACAAGTCGACCGTGCCGGTAGGCACCGCCGATCGCGTGCGCGAGCGTATCGCCGCCCGACTGGCGGAGCGCGGTGTCGATCTTGCGTTCGAGGTGGTCTCCAATCCCGAATTTCTCAAAGAGGGCGATGCGGTGAAGGACTGCATGCGCCCGGACCGCATCGTCATCGGCGCACGCCACCCCGGCGCGGGCGAGTTGCTCAGGCGGCTGTACGCTCCGTTCAATCGCAATCACGAGCGCATCGTGATGATGGACGTGCGCTCGGCCGAGCTGACCAAATACGCCGCCAACGCGATGCTGGCGACCAAGATCAGTTTCATGAACGAGATGTCCAACATCGCCGAGCGCGTGGGTGCGGACGTCGAAATGGTGCGCCAGGGCATCGGTTCGGATCCGCGGATCGGCTATTCCTTCATCTACCCCGGCGCAGGCTATGGCGGTTCGTGTTTCCCCAAAGACGTGCGCGCGCTGGAACACACCGCGCGGCAGCACGGCTATGCGGCGGAGCTGCTGCACGCCGTAGAGGCGGTCAATGACGCGCAGAAGGACAAGCTGTTCGCCCTGATCGAGCGCTACTTCGGCGGTCGCTTGCAGGGGCGCTGCATCGCCGTGTGGGGATTGGCGTTCAAGCCCAACACCGACGACATGCGCGAGGCGTCCAGCCGCCGTCTGTTGGAGCGCTTGTGGGCGGCCGGCGCCAGCGTGCGCGCGTACGATCCCGAGGCGATGGGCGAGGCGAGGCGGCTGTATGGACGGTGCCACGATCTGATCCTGTGCGACAGCCCCGATGACGCCCTGCAAGGCGCCGACGCGCTGACCGTGGTGACCGAGTGGAAAGCGTTCTGGAGCCCGGATTTCGGCCGCATCCGCAGCGCCTTGCGCGAGCCGGTGGTATTCGACGGCCGCAACATCTACGATCCGGTGGCGGTCGAGGCGGCCGGTCTGGCTTATTACGGCATCGGCCGCGGGCGCACGGTGGTATCGGCATGAACAACGCATCCTCGACGCTGGAAGCGCGGATCGACGAACTCGAAGCGCGTGTCGCCTTTCAGGAATCGGCGCTGGCCGAGTTGAGCGATGCGCTGGCGCAGGCGCGCGCCGAGGGCACGCGCAACCGGATCATGCTCGAACGTGTGATCAGCGAATTGCGCGACGTACGCAGCCAGGGTCAGGCCGACCCCGCGCTGGAACCTCCTCCCCCTCATTACTGAAATCCGACCATGAGCCATTCGCTGCGAGACCAATTGCTGGGCCTCGGGTTCAAGCCCACTCCCAAGGCCGAACGCCCGGCGCCGCCGCCCAAGCCGACGCCGCCGCGCGGCCACGAACGGCATGCTGGCAAGCCCGCACCCGACGCCGCGCGCGCCGGTGTTGCGAAGCGTGATGGCGTATCGCCGCACGGCCGCCCCGAACACGCCAAGCGCAAGGCCGCGGGTGGCGCCACGCACACGCGAGCGCCGCGCACCCAGCAGGACATCGACCTCGCCAAGGCGTATGCGATCCGCGCGCAGAAGGAGAAGGACGAGCGGATCGAAGCCGAACGTCTGCGCCAGGAGGAAGCGCGGCTGCGTCGCGAGGCCAAGGCCAGGCTGGCGGAGTTGCTGAAGGACAAAGCGCTGAACGACCCGGCTGCCGAGATTGCCCGGCATTTCGAATACGGCGGCAAGATCAAGCGCATCTACGTCAATGCCGAGCAACTGACCGCACTCAATGCCGGCGAACTGGGCGTGGTGCAGGTGAACGGTCGCTATCTGCTGGTGACAGCGGCTGTCCTCGCCGAGGCTGAGGCCGTCTTCGAGCCGTCGGTAGCGCTGAAGGTGGACCCCAACGCCCCACCCAACGACGACCCTTACGCGGATCCGGCGTATCAGGTACCGGATGATTTGGTTTGGTGATTGGGGTTCCGGAAAAGCGTAAAGAGCTTCGGGTCCGCAAAGAGCGCAAAGTCCGCAAATAGAGAAAAATCTTTGCGCCTTTTTGCGCCTTTTTGCGTCCTTGGCGGACCCAACGCTCTCCCGCGCCGGTGAGGAAGTCAGAAGCGTACGGCCGCTCTGCCGAGTCCCGGCTCCATCCAGTCCCGATTCCCGGCCCCGCTGTGGCTTTCCCGAGTCCCCGGTCCCCAGTTCCGAGTCCCGAGTCCCGGTACAGTTCACTCCGGATCGTAATCCAACACCGTCGCCAACCAGCGTTCTGCCTGCGCCACGCTGATCTGCTTGCGTGCGGCGTAGTCGGCCACTTGCTCGCGCGATAGCCGGCCGACCACGAAATACTGGCTGCGCGGGTGCGAGAAGTAGAGCCCACTGACGGCGGCGGTGGGGTACATCGCGAACGATTCGGTGAGCTGCAGGCCGATGTTCGCTTCGGCATCCAGCAGCGCGAACAACGTTGCTTTTTCGCTGTGCTCCGGGCATGCCGGGTAACCAGGGGCAGGGCGGATGCCTTGGTAGCGCTCGGCGATCAAGTCCTCGTTGCTCAATGCTTCGTCCGGCGCATAGCCCCACAACTGCGTGCGCACGAGCCGATGCAGATGCTCGGCCAGCGCTTCGGCCAGACGGTCCGCCAGCGCTTTGAGCAGGATCGCGTTGTAGTCGTCGTGCTGCGCCTCGAAAGCGGCAACGTGCGGTTCGATGCCGATGCCAGCATTCACCGCGAACGCACCGATCCAGTCGTCCACGCCGCTGTCGGCCGGCGCGATGAAATCCGCCAGGCACAGATTGGGGCGATCGTCGGGTTTGTCGGCTTGTTGGCGGAGGAAGTGAAGGGTGAGGCTGGGGGAGCCGGGACTCGGGACTGGATGATGCCGGGACTCGGGACTCGGGACTCGGGACTCGGCAGAGCGGCCGTGCGCTTCTGACTCCTTCCCCCGCGGGCGGGAGAGGATTGGGGGGAGCGTGGGCTCCGAAAGCGCCGCTGTGGCTTTTCCGAGTCCCGAGTCCCCAGTCCCGAGTCCCGGCAACATCGAGTCCCCGGTCCCCAGTCCCGAGTCCCAACACACCACCACATCATCCCCCACCGCCCGTGCCGGCCAGATGCCCGCTACCGCCTTCGCGGTCAACCACTTCTCCGCGATCAGGCGGTCGAGCATGGCGTTGGCGTCGGCGAACAGTTCGCGCGCCTGCATGCCGACCACGGCGTCGTCGAGAATCTGCGGGTAGCGGCCGCTCAGTTCCCAGGTCTGGAAGAACGGGGTCCAGTCGATCAGTGGGCGCAGTTCGGCCAACGGCACCTCGTCGAATACGTGCAGGCCTGGATGCTTGGGCGCGGGCGGGTGGTAGTTGGCCCAGTCGCCGTCGAAACGCTTGGTGCGGGCGCGTTCGAGCGTGACCAGCGGTTTGGCGTCGCCGCGTTGGGCGTGGCGGGCGCGTACGTCGGCGTAGTCGGCTTCGACGCCTGCTACCAGTTCCGCGCGCGCATCGGCACTCAGCAGGCGCTGCACCACGCCGACTGCGCGCGAGGCGTCCTTCACCCACAACACCGGCTGGCGATAATGCGGGTCGATCTTGAGCGCGGTGTGCGCGCGCGAGGTGGTGGCGCCGCCGATCATCAATGGCACGGTGAAGCCCTGACGCTGCATCTCGCGCGCCACGTGGCTCATTTCTTCCAGCGACGGCGTGATCAGGCCGGACAGGCCGATCACGTCGGCCTTCTCCTCGCGCGCGCGGTCGAGGATGGTCTGCGCAGGCACCATCACGCCCAGGTCCACCACGTCGAAGTTGTTGCACGCAAGCACCACGCCGACGATGTTCTTGCCGATGTCGTGCACGTCGCCCTTCACCGTGGCCATCAGCACCTTGCCCTTGGCCTTGCCGGCATTACCGCTGCGCAGCTTCTCGGCTTCGATGTGGGGGATCAGGTGCGCCACCGACTTCTTCATCACCCGCGCCGACTTCACCACCTGCGGCAGGAACATCTTGCCAGCGCCGAACAGATCGCCGACCCGGTTCATGCCCGCCATCAGCGGTCCCTCGATCACTTCCAGCGGCTTGTCGGCGAGCTGTCGCGCTTCCTCGGTATCGGCCTCGATATACGCATCGATGCCATGCACCAGCGCATGCGCCAGACGTTCGGTCACCGGCAACCCACGCCACTGCTCCTCCCGAGTCCCGAGTCCCGAGTCCCGAGCCCCGGTCTTTTTTTGCCGCCCCGCCACCTCCAGCAAGCGCTCGGCAGCGTCCGCGCGCCGATGCAGCACCACGTCCTCCACCGCCTCGCGCAATTCCGCTTCGATGTCGTCGTACAGCACCAGTGCACCGGCATTGACGATGCCCATGTCCATGCCGGCGCGGATGGCGTGATACAGGAACACCGCGTGGATCGCCTCGCGCACCGCGTTGTTGCCGCGAAATGCGAACGACACGTTGGAGACGCCGCCGGAGACGTGGCTGAGCGGGAAGCGCGTCTTCAGCGCGCGCGTGGCTTCGATGAAGTCGAGTGCGTAGCGATCATGCTCGGCGATGCCGGTGGCGACGGCGAACACGTTGGGGTCGAACACGATGTCTTCTGGCGCGATCCCGGCCTGCTCGGTCAGCAAGGCGTAAGCGCGCGCGCAGATCGCCAGCTTGCGTTCGTAGGTATCGGCCTGGCCGTGTTCATCGAATGCCATCACCACCATCGCCGCGCCATAACGATGCGCCAGCCGCGCCTGCGCCAGGAACGCGGCTTCGCCTTCCTTGAGCGAGATCGAGTTGACGATGCTCTTGCCCTGCACGCACTTGAGGCCGGCTTCGATCACGCTCCACTTCGAGGAATCGATCATCACCGGCACCCGCGCGATGTCGGGCTCGGCAGCGATCAGGCGCAGGAAGCGGGTCATCGCCGCTTCGGCGTCGAGCAGGCCCTCGTCCATGTTGACGTCGATCACCTGCGCGCCGTTTTCCACCTGCTGACGCGCCACCACCAGTGCCTGGTCGTAGCGGCCTTCCAGGATCAGCTTCTTGAACTGCGCCGAGCCGGTGACGTTGCTGCGTTCGCCGACGTTGACGAAGTTGGTGTCCGGGGTGATGACGAAGGGTTCCAGACCGGTGAGCCGCGTGTGCGGGGCAACCGCCGGAATGGCGCGCGGCGGCACACCGCGCACCGCCTCGGCGATGGCGCGGATGTGTTCGGGCGTGGTGCCGCAGCAGCCGCCCACCACGTTGAGCAGGCCGGCCTGCGCGAACTCGCGCAGCATCTGCGCCATGTCGTCCGGGCCTTCGTCGTAACCGCCGAAGGCGTTGGGCAGGCCGGCGTTGGGATGGCAACTGACGTAGGTGTCGGCCACCTGCGCCAGCATGTCCACGTGCGGGCGCAGATCGCGCGCGCCGAGCGCGCAGTTCAGGCCGATGGCGAGCGGCTTGGCGTGACGCAACGAATACCAGAAGGCTTCGGCGGTTTGCCCTGAGAGCGTGCGGCCTGAGCGGTCGGTGATGGTGCCGGAAATCATCACCGGCACGCGCGTGCCACGCTGCGCGAATACGTCATCGATGGCAAACAGCGCCGCCTTGGCGTTGAGGGTGTCAAACACCGTCTCCACCATCAGGATGTCGGCGCCGCCGTCGAGCAGCGCGCTCGCCGCCTCGCGGTAGTTCTCCGCCAGTTCGTCGAAGCTGACGTTGCGAAAACCGGCGTCTTCCACCTTCGGGCTGATCGAGGCGGTGCGCGAAGTGGGGCCGAGGATGCCGACCACGAAGCAGGCGCGGCCGGGATCGGCGAGTTCGGCTTGGTCGCAACAGGTGCGCGCCAGCCGAGCGGCTTCGCGGTTGAGTTCCGGCACCAGGTGTTCGAGCCGGTAATCGGACTGCGAGATGCGGGTGGCGTTGAAGGTGTTGGTTTCGAGCAGGTCGGCGCCGGCATGGAGATAGGCGCGGTGGATGTCGGCGATGAGCTGGGGTTGGGTGAGGGTGAGCAAGTCGTTGTTGCCGCGCACGTCGCTGCCGCAGCCGCAGTCGGGGCCGTGGTGGTGGCCTTCGGCGAAGTGTTGGTCGTCGTAGCCTTGCGCGAATCGCTTGCCGCGATAGCCGGCCTCATCCAGGCGGTGGCGCTGGATCATCGTGCCCATGGCGCCATCGAGGATCACGATGCGCTCCGCCAAGGCCGCGTGCAGGCGCGCCACCCGCACCGGGTCGCGCCAGGGCAGGGTGGCGCTCATGGCTTGGTCGCCAGCAGGGTGATCACTTCGAAATGCGGCGGGCGTTTTTCGCGCGTCACCGATTCGCTGGTCTGCACCTTGAGCCCGGCGCGCTGGGCAAAACGCGCCAGTTCCTTGGCGGTGAAGCCCAGGTTCACATGGCCGAACGGTTCCACCACGCTGCGGTGTTCGTGCCGCGCCAGCGAAGTCACCAACAAGCGCCCGCCCGGCCGCAACACGCGCGCCGCCTCGGCCACCGCTTCCACCGGTCGCTGCGCGTAGGTGAGCGCGTGCATCAGCAACACCAGATCGAAGGCCGGCTTCTTGAACGGCAGATCGTGCATGTCGGCTTCCAGCACCTGCACATTGCGCAAGCGCCCCAGGCGCGCACTGGCTGCCGCCACCACGCGCGCGCTCATGTCCGCGCAGACGTAGCTCTTGGCATGCGGCGCCAGCAGTTCCGCCACCACGCCATCGCCCGAGGCGATGTCGAGCACGTCGCCCGGTTCCAGCAAGGGCAGGGCGGAGCGCGCCAGCGCCTCCCAGGTCCGCCCCGGCGAATAGTGGCGCTCCATGTCGCCCGCCACCGAATCGGCCCAATTGCGATCTGCGGCGCGCAACGCCAACACCCCCGGCAGGCGCTGCGCATCGTCGCGCAGCAGAGGATCGTCGGTGCCGCCATCCAGCGCCTGCCACAGCGAGCGTTGTGCCGGGTCCAGATCGTCCTCGCTGAAGCGATAGAACGCCGAAACCCCCGAGCGCCGATCGCGCACCAAGCCCGCCTCCTTGAGCCGCGCCAGATGCGTGGACACCCGCGGCTGCGCCAGCCCGGTGACGCTGGCCAGCTCCGCCACCGTCAACTCCTCGCGCGCCAACAGCGCCAGCAAGCGCACCCGCGTGGGCTCCGACAGCACCCGCAGGCAGTCCGACCAGGCTTCAAGGTCCACCGAATATCCTTTCATCGCGATTGAAGGATGAAGTGTGGTCGCCACGCGCAGACACGTCAAGCGCGGCGGTGCGGTGTCGCTGGATCCGGTGTACGTGCCGGGACAGGTCGGATCGCGGGGCCGTCGCTGCTGCCCGGCGCGTAGAACGTCGGCTACACTCCGGGCATGAATGACGATACTCGTACAGCCGCCGAAAGCCCCTACCGCGACCTGGTGCGCCTGCTGGGTTTCGCCCTCATCGCCGCCGGTATTGCGCTGGCTTACTTCGTCCTGCGCGAAGCCTGGTCGCTGTACCAGAACCTCGATGGCAACGTATTCGTCGACGGCGTGCTCGCTCGCCTGCCGGACCAGATTCTGTTCAGCATCGACGGACGTCCCTTCGTGCTCAGCG
>JANRIF010000044.1:0-16534 GCA_033765245.1 Lysobacteraceae bacterium | reverse complement strand
CGCGCGATACAGGAATTCAGGTTGCCGCAGTGCCCCGAAAGGACCGACAGCCATCGCGCTGGCGGCGGTCGACCACGCGCAAACGTGGCAAAGGGCCGAGCAGTGTGGCAGATGGCGGCGATTTTGGCAATGTGGGCTCGGGACTGTCACGAAACCACGCAACCCCGTAGCGGTGCGGCGCAGAGCGTCTGGTGTCCGCAAAGGACGCCAAGAGCGCAAAGAATGCGAGACGGAACCTATTGAAACCGTAGCGAGCACCCCGAGTGCAAGGCGCGCGGAGCGGCCGCTTCCGGCATCCTGCGGCACTTGCACATCGGTGTGCGGTACAGGAACCGCAGTGTCCGTATGGATGGCAAGCGCCGCCGCGCAACGCGCCACAGGATGTGCGAGTGCTGCGAGCGCATGGATGCGTAGGAACAGCCGCCGCAGTCGGATCGCACAGTAGGGTTCGAGAGGCTCCCAAGAAAAAGCCAAGAAAAACTTTGCGTGTTTCGCGTCCTTGGCGGACCACTGTTAGGCTCTGCTGACCGCGGCGCCCCGGCGTAAGCCAGGACGCCCGACAGCCGGCGCATCCCGCGTGCCGGCGCGACGGATTATGGCGGCGGTTGCAACTGCACCTCGACGCGATGGGTCTGGCCGTCGTCGATGAAGGGCAGGCGGTTGCCGGGCAGCGGGTGGCCGTCCAGCACCAGCGCGACCACACCGGCGCCGCTGGTCTTGTGGTTGGTCACCTCGATCTCGTAACGGGCGCCGCCGCAACGCAACTGTGCGTGGTAGCCGGGCCAGTCGCGCGGCAGGCAGGGTGCCAGCTCCAGCTCGTTGCCACGCTGTTTCAGGCCGAGCAGTGCTTCCACGCCGGTCCGGTACAACCAGCCGGCCGCGCCGCTGTACCAGGTCCAGCCACCGCGCCCGACGTGCGGCGGCGCGCCGTAGACGTCGCCAGCCAGCACGTACGGCTCGACCCGATAGCGCGCCATGGCGGCGGGGTTGGTGACGCGCGCGATCGGGTTGAGCAGATCGAACCAGCGCATCGCCTGCTCGGCATCGCCCAACGCGGCGCTGGCCCACACCGCCCAGGTGGCGGCGTGGCTGTACTGGCCGCCGTTCTCGCGAATCCCGGGCGGGTATTCCTTGATGTAGCCCGGGTCTTTGCCGGTGTGCTGGAACGGCGGCGTCAACAGCAGGATCAGGCGGTCGGATTCCTTCACCAGTTGCTCGCGCACTGCCGCCATGGCGCGCCGCGCTCGCTCGCCGGGGCGCTCCGATGCCATCACCGACCACGCCTGTGCGATCAGGTCGATGCGGCACTCGTCGCTGCCGGCGGAGCCGAGCGGGGTGCCGTCGTCGTAGTAGGCGCGTCGATACCAGCCGCCGTCCCAGCCATGCGTCTCGACGCATTCGCGCAGGTTGCGTGCCAGTGCGCGGTACTGCGCCGCCAACGCGGCGTCGCCCTGGCCTTCGCAGACCGGCGCGAAATCCGCGCACACGCGGATCAGGAACCAGCCCAGCCAGACACTCTCGCCACGGCCGCCGGTGCTGACCCGGTTGAAGCCGTCGTTCCAGTCGCCGTTGCCGATGGTCGGCAAGCCGTGCGGGCCGACCGTGCAGGCGCGATCGATGGCACGCCGGCAGTGTTCGTAGAGTGTGCCGCGCTCGTCGCTGGGCAGGAATTCGGCGTAGTGCTCGGATTCGTCGTCGCGCAGCGGCGACCCCGTCAGATAAGGCACCACCTCGCCCAGCAGCGCGACGTCGCCGGTGCTGGTCAGATACTGCGCGACCACGAACGGCAGCCACAGCAGATCGTCCGAGCAGCGCGTGCGTACCCCGCGCAACGGCGCTTCGTGCCACCAGTGCAGCACGTCGCCATCCTGGAACTGGCGGCTGGCGGCACGCAGTATCTGTGCCCGCACCTGTCGCGGCGCGGCCCAGGTCAGCGCCATCACGTCCTGCAACTGATCGCGGAAGCCGAACGCGCCGCTGGACTGGTAGTAGCCGCAGCGCGCCCACAGGCGGCAAGCCAGAACCTGGTACGGCAGCCAGCGGTTGAGCAGCAAGTCCATCGCCGGCACGGGCGTGCGCACCTGCAACGCGCCGAAGAACTCCTGCCAGTGGCGGCGGATTTCCTGCCAACTGACCTCGGTGACGGCGGCGTCGCGAAAGCGCCGCGCCAAGGCGATGGCGTGATCGCGGTTATCGCCCTGACCAAGCACGAAGATCACTTCCTGGCTGGCGCCGGGCGCCAGATCGAGATGTACCTGATAGGCGGCGCAGGGATCGTCGCCGGCGCGCACGTGCCCGCTCAAACCGATCCGCCGCAGTGCCGCTGGCGCGCCCACGTGGCCATCGCGCCCGAGGAATTCGGTGCGATCGCCGGTCAGGCCATGGGGGCCGTGGCTGCACGCCAGGAATGCGGTGGCGTCGTCTCCCTGGCGATGGAATGCGTTGCGCGCCAGCAGCGCGCAGGTTTCGGGGTCGTAGTCGCCGACGATGAACGGCGCGTTGTCGGCGCGAGTGTTGCCCAGCACCCATTCGACGTAGCAGGTGGCGGTGATGCGCCGGGTGTGCGGCCAGACGTTGGTCAGACGCAGGCGGCCGAGCTTCACCGGGGCCTCGCGATCCACGTGCACGCGCCAGCTCTGCAACAGGCCGTGACTGTGATGCCGGAACTCGCTGTAGCCGGCGCCGTGGCGCACCTGATACGCGGCGTCGGCCGGCATCGGCTGCGGCGTCGGCGACCACACCGAGCCGGTCTCCTCGTCGCGCAGGTAGATCGCCTCGCCGCTGCGGTCGCACACCGGATCGTTCGACCACGGGCTCAGCCGCCATTCGCTACTGTTGCCGGCCCAGGTGCAGGTGCTGCCGCTTTCGGTGACCAGACAGCCAAACCCGGGGTTGGCGATCACGTTCGACCACGGCGCCGGCGGCGCCTGTCCCGGCGCCAGATGCAGCACGTATTCCTCGCCGTCGGCGCTGAAGCCGCCAAGGCCGTGATCGAAGCGCAGATCGCCCGGCCGCTCCAGCACCGGCGTTGGCGGCGACACCAACGCACCCGCATTGGCCGGCAGGAACGGTGGCAGTTCCGGCTCCACACGCATGCCCCGCGCCAGTTGCGCGGCGAACGCGCCGCGCGCGGTGTCCAGCGTCAGCGCTGCGGCCGCACGCAACGCCGCGCGCTCCTGCGGCGACAACTCCTCACCCGCCACCACCACCACAGCGCCTTCCAGCTTGCGCAGGGTGCGCGCGCGGATCGCGTCGATGCGCTGGCGCAGGCGGTCGCGACCGGGCTGAGCGTAGCCGGCGGCCTCGTCGTCGATCAGCACCAGATCGATGCGCACGCCGCGCCCGCACCAGAAAGTGTGGGTCTGCACCAATGGCTCGATCATGCCCAGGTCCTTGGCATCGCGGATGCGCACCAGCACGATCGGCCAGTCGCCCGAGATCCCGCGCGACCACAGCGTCGCCTGGATGCCGTAACTGCGCGTCAGGTCTTCGTGCGCGCCGCGCAATTCGCGTCGCGGCACCAGCGCGGCCGACAACAACGTCATCATTTCCTGACAGGCGCCGGGCTCGATCTCCAGGTTGTGCAGTTCCTGCTCGGTCTGCATGCGTGCCTGCTCGATGATCCAGTTCAATTGCGGCATCGAGCGGTAGCTGCGCACAGTGGCAAGCAGGTCGCGGCGCGAGCGGCCCACCGCGGTCAGGTAGCCGATCTCGATCTGCGCGTACGGCGCCAGCGTCAGTTCGACGCCGGTGCCGATTGCCGCATCGAGCACCGCCCCGACGCTGCCGCCGAAACCGTCGACGCCCTGCGCCGCGGCGCGCAGCCGCGCGCGCGTGCCCCAGCGTCCGAGCAACACGTTGCGATCGGTGTCCCAGCCGAAACGGTACGCGCGGCCGGGCGTCGCCAGCACCGTGTGCGCCAGATACAGCGGCTTCTCCGCACTGCCGCGCAGGTGCCGCCGGAACAGCAGCAGCGACTCATCGGGCAGGCACTCGCTTTCCACGAACAGGCGGGCGAACGCCGGGTGTCGCTCGAACTCCCGCACCGGCGCCAGCGCCAGCTCGGCAAAGCCGGTGACCAGCAGCCGGCGCGGCCGCGCGCTCTCGTTGCGGAGCATGAGCTTGCGCGCCTCGACGTCGTGCTGCGATGCCACCGCGACGGTCATCTTGCAGAACAGGCCGCGTTCGCGGCGCCGGTATTCGGCCACGTGCGGGCCGAACTGCACCGAGCAATGCTGCGGGTCGCCGCCGACCGGGTCGATCCCCACCGAGATCCGGGTGCCGTCGTCGCGATCCTCGATCGCGAACCAGTGCCCCCATTCGTTGCCGCTGCGATCGGGCTGCCAGCGCGTCAACGCGATCCCGTTCCAGACACTGCCGCCGCCGCCATCGGCGTTGAGCGTCAGCGCGTAATGACCGTTGGAAAGCAGCGTGTAGTGCGGCACCGGGCTGCGCACCGGCACGCTCCAGGTGCGCGGCCCCACTGCGGCATGGAACACCCGTGCGTGGCGCGGTCGGCCCCACGCCTGCTGCGCCGCCGCCGCCGGCGGAAGGCGTTCGTACAGCAACATGGCGACGCCGGCGACGCGGCGGTCGGCGTGAAAGCGGCGCGACATGGCATCGGCGTGCAGGTAGTTGTCCAGCGCCAGCAGGATCATGCCCTGGTGATGGCTCATGTAGGAGCGCACGATCCGCGCGCGCCGTGGCGCGGCCTTCTCGGTGCGTCCGAAGTCGATCGCCTCGTGCAGGCCGAACTGGCCGACGCCATCGAGCTTGCACAGGCGTTCGAGGTTGCGCACCACCTTGGCGGCGTCGAACGGCAGCGCCATGGCGCTGGCGTAAGGCGCAACCACCACGCGGTCGCCCAGATCGCTGCGAAAACCCAGGCCGGGCACGCCGAAGGCGCGGTACTGGTAATGCGCCTGATCGTCGAGATGGTAGTAACCGGACTCGGCAATGCCCCAGGGCAGGCCGAGCTGCTCGCCGAACTCGTAGTGCATCGCGATCGCGGTACGGCAGGCGCGCCCGAGCAGGCTGTCGACCGGAGTGGTCATGAACAGACTCGGCATCAGGTACTCGAACAGCGTGGCGCTCCACGACATCAACGCAATGCCGCCGCGGTTGCGCCGGAACGGCCGGCCCAGATGCAGCCAGTGACGAAACGGTACGTCGCCCTTGGCGATCGCGACCAGACTGGTCAGACGCGACTCCGAGGCCAGCAGGTCGTAATAGTTCGGATCGCGCTGGCCGCTGGTGGCGTTGAAGCCGATGCGGAACAGATGGCGGCCGCGATCGTAGAGAAAGCCGAACTCCATCGCGCTAAACCAGCGCTCCGCCTGTTGCCCCAGTTCCCCCAGTTCGCGCAGCAGCGTATCCGCCACGCTGGCCGCGCGCTCCAGTTGCATGCGCAGGGTTGCGTTCCAGGCGTGCGCGGCGTTGCTGTGCTCGGCACTCAACGCGCTGTTGCGCAGCGCGAGGTCGATCGCATCGAGTCCGGCGAGTGCCTCGCGATAGCTGTGCGGCACGTCATGCAACGGGGGCGCGGCCGTCAGTGCGCTCAGCAGTGCCGCGTACAACGCCGGCAACGGCGAGCCGTCCGCCGCATGGCGGCTGGCGGCGGGCGGATCGAGCAGTGCGCGCCGCCATGGCTGCAGATCGTCCAGGTGACGCCGCGCGTTGACCGCCTGACGCTGCAGCTCATTCAGCCACACCCGCAGCCGGCCCAGGTCTTCGGTACTCAGCGTCACCGCCTCCGCCAGTGCGAGCACGTGATCGGTGAGGGCCGCCAGCGGCGCTGCCGCCATGTCTTCGAGCGTGCGCCAGCCGTCAGGGCGGTCGAGGCTCGCCGTCAACTCGGCGCGCAGGATCCGCAACGCCTTGATCAGGGTCGAGGCGATGTGCGCGCCGCCGCCTTCGCTGGCCTGTTGCACGGTTTCCTGCAGCACGTCGAGGGTGTCGATCACGCCCTGACTCAAGCCGGTCCAACGCACCGGCTCCGCCGCGATCTGCTCCAGCCCGCGCGCCAGCACCAGCAGGCTCGCGGCAAGATTGCCGCTGTCGACAGTGGAAACGTAGCGCGGCAGCAGCGCACGGCGGTCGCGGGTGTCGTACCAGTTGAGCCAGTGGCCGCGATAGCGCTCCAGCTTCGCCATGCTGTCCAGGCTGCTGCGCAGACGCCCGACCAGCGCGCCGGTGTCGAGGTAGCCCAGATCGTGCGCCGCCAGGGTGGACAGCAGCGCCATGCCCAGATTGGTGGGCGAGGTGCGATGCGCCACCGCCGCGCGCGGCTCTTCCTGGTAGTTGTCCGGCGCCAGCCAGTGATCGTCCGGGCCGACGAACTGCTCGAAGAACAGCCAGGTGCGGCGCGCAATGCGACGCAGCAAGCGCTGCTCGCGGGTGCCGAGCGCACGTTGCTCCGGATACGGCGGGCGCGCCAGCCACACCACCGCCCAAGGCACGAGCAGCCACGCCAACAGCAGTGGCGCGGCCGGCGCCAGTGCCGACGGCGCGAACGCGCGGATCGCGACTGCCGCGACCAGCGCGGTTGCCGGCGAGATCCAGGTCTCGCGCCAGCGCGGCCCTGCGCCCACGCCTGCACCGTCGTGCAGACGCTGCTGCACCTGCGCGGCGGGAGTCCATTCGAGCAGTCCGCGGCGGCTGATCCTCAGACGGAACAACGTGCGGCCTATCGCGTCCACCAGCACCCGGCTCTCGTACGGCAACAGCAGCAACGACAAAGCACCGTGCCGCAGCGCGCGACCCAGCGTGGCCGGCGCGTTGCGCAGCCGCGCCCATGCGCCGCTTGGCGCCGTCACGACGCGCCCCAGCAGACTCAGCAACTCGCACCACAGCGGCGCCGCCTGTGTGGCCGCGAGCAGCACCGTCCACACCCAGATCGCGCCGGGCAACAGCCCGCTCCACGCCGCGAACAACAACAGCAGAGTTGCCGGCGGCTGCAGGCTGCGTCGCAGGTTGTCGAGGATCTGCCAGCGCTGGATCGCGCTCAAGGGATTGGGCTGGCGCGAACCATCGGCGAGACGCACCCGAGACCCCAGCCACGGCAGCAACTGCCAATCGCCGCGCACCCAGCGATGCAGCCGGTGCATGAACGCCGGCACCTGCGCCGGAAACTGCTCCAGCAGGATGGTGTCCGTGGCGAGCCCGACCCGCGCGTACGCGCCCTCCAGCAGGTCGTGACTGAGCAGGCAGTTGTCCGCGATGCGACCCGCGAGCGCGCGTTCGAATGCGCGCCAGTCGTAGATGCCCTTGCCGGCGTAGATGCCGGCGCCGAACAGGTCGTGGTACACGTCCGACACGGCATGCGTGTAGGGATCGATGTAGACGTCGCCGGAAACGATGCGCGCGAAGTGGCTGGCGCCAGCGCTGTCGGGGTCCACTTCCAGACGCGGCTGCAAGATCGCGTAGCCGGCGCTGGGGATGCTGGTTCCCGGATCGAACTGGGCGCGGTTGAGCGGATGCGCGAGCGCGCCCACCAGCCGTCGCGCGGTACCGGGCGGCATCTGCGTATCGGCATCGAGCGTAATCACGAACGCAATGCCGTCCAGCGCCTGCGGATCGCCGACCCAGGTGCGATAGCCGGTCTCGCGGTCGCCGGCCAGCACGCGGTTGAACTCCATCAGCTTGCCGCGCTTGCGCTCCCAACCCATCCACTGGCGTTCGACCGGATTCCAGCGCCGCTCCCGATGCAGCAGCGCGAACGGCGCGCCGCGCGAAGCGCGTCCGTAGCGTGCGTTGAGCGCGCGCACGCCCTGCGCGGCGCGCTGCAGCAGTGGCTCGTCGGCGTCGAGGTGCGCCTGCCCGGCGTCGGCGAAGTCGGACAGGACGACGTAAACCAGCCGGCGGTCGTCGTTGTTGAGATAGTTGGTTTCGAGCCGTTCGAGCACGCGATCGACGTCGTCCGGTCCGGCCAGCAGCACCGGCACCACCACCGCGCTGCGGTGTTCGGCGGCGATTCCCTCGCTGTAGTCGAGCTTCACCAGTTGTCGCGGCGGCAAGCGCCAGGTGACGAGGCCGTTGAGCAGCGGCACCGCCAGCCCCAGCACCGGAATGGCCGCCAACGCGCACAACGCCGCCAGCAGCGCCCACGGCACCGCCTGCTGCGCCAGCCACCAGCCGAACCCCAGCAGCGGCGGCAGCGCGAACAGCGACAACAGCACGAAGTAGACCGACGTCGGGCGCTGCGACAGGGCACGCAGCAGGCGCCGCCGCCGGCCCAGGCGAAACTCCAGGGTCCGCTCCAACTGCGCCCGCCCGCCGCTGATCAGGTGATAGCCGACGTGGCGCTCGCGCGGCGACTCGACCGGCGCGTCCTGGCACTGCGCGATTGCAATCGCGGCGACCTCGACTTCGCCATGCCCGCATCCGCGCGCCAGTTCTTCGACGGCGCCGCGATAGCGATTGCGTGAGGCGAAATCCATGCTGGCGTAGGCGCCCGCCGGATCACGACGCAGGGTCTGCTCGACCTTGCTCAAACGCTCGAACGAATGCCGCCAGTCGTGCGCGTCCAGCCGTCGCAGACCGATGATGGCGCCCGCCACCGCCTCGGTCTGGCGCTCGGGCGCGCTTGCCGGCTCGGTGCTGGAGCGCAGCGCCAGGCAGTCGCAGGCAACCGACACCAGCTCGCGCAGCACCAGCAGGCGCAGCACGCTGGGCAACGCCCACAACTCGCCGATGGTCAGCGTGGTGTCGGCCTGGAATGCCGCCACCGTGCGCTCGATCCAGTCGATGTCCACCGGCGTCGGGCCGGCGCGCACCAAACTGTTGGCGAGATCGACGATGCGCAGCACGGTGCCGGTCTCGGCGCGCTCGACGCACGGCAGCCGCCGCAGAAATCCGCGCGGCAGGTGCCTACGCACTTGCGCCAGCGCGTCCTGCACGATGTGGCGATTGTCGATCAGCCACTCTTCCGCGCGAATGCCGGCCTTGCCCGCTTCGACGTTTTCGTCGATGCGGCGGTAAATGCGCAGCAGTTGCCGTTCCAGCGCCCGCAGTTCAAGCCGGTAGCGCGAGCGCGGCGGGAGCGCCGGAGCGTGCGGCCCGGGGCCGGGCGCGGCCAGCGTGGCCGCCCCGTCGGCGGCACCCGGCTGGCTTGCAGCGCGATCGCTCGGCGGCTGCCGCTTCATGCTCGATCGCTCCAGTCATCAGTGTGGTGCGGCGCGCGGCGCGCGGATCTCGTTGGCGGCGGCGCGGCCGCGGTTCAACCCCATCGGCGCGCGCAAGTGTTGCAGCACCAGCACCGGGCGCGCGCTGCGCGCGAGCACCGCGTGACAGGTGGGACCGATGCCGTAATCGTCATGCTCGACAGCGCCGCGCGCGGTGAGCACGATCAGGTCGGCCTGCTCCTCATTGGCGACCCGCTCGATCGTCTCCGCCAGCAGCGACGACACCACCAGGCGGGTGCGGGTACGGCAGCCATCGCCCACCCGCGAATCGACGTCGGCCAGATACGTAGCGGCTTCGCGGCGGTTGCATTCGACCACCTTGCCGCTCAGCTCGGACTCCTCACGCGTCAGCGGCCGGTGCCGCGGCATCTCCGGCGCCCGCACGATCTGCAGCAGCACGACCTCGGCAGAAGAATCGGCAGCAATGCCGGCCGCCAGGCTCACCGCTCCCTCGGCCGCGCGCGAGCCGTCGAGCGGCACCAGCACGCGCCGATAGGGTTGCTGCCCGGCGCGCGTGCCGTGGTCGGGCCGCACCAGCACGTATGACGCCTCGGTCGCGGTCAGCACCTTGTGCACGGTGCCGCCAAACGGAAACTCGGATGCCCCGCCCCACCCGTAGGCGCACAGTACCAACAGACCGATCTCATGATCGCGGATGAATTCGACGATCTGGCCGGCGGCGCGACCCTCGGCCAGATGCCACTCGACCGTCACGTCCGCAGCATCCAGACGTTGGATTGCGGCTTCGAGATAGCGCTGCGCCTGCAGCCGGCGCAGCCGCCAATCGGGGCTGTCCGGACAGTGTTCGAGCACCGACGGCTGCACATCGAGCACGTGCAGCAACAGCAACGGAACGTGGAACGCGCGCGCGAGCCGCAGCGCGTGCGGCAGCGCCTCCTCCGCGAGCGGTGAACCGTCCAGCGGCACCAGAATGCGTTGGAAAGTCATGGGCGCCTCCTGACCGGCTGGGCAACCCCCTGTCGGGTGATTATGCGCCGTTAGCACAGCTCATGCATCTGCACAAGATGCTGGGATTCGGGACTCGGGACTCGGGACTCGGGACTCGGGACTCGGGACTCGGGACTCGGGACTCGGGACCCGGGACCCGGGACCCGGGACCCGGGACCTCGGGACCTCGGGACGGCGGACGGCGGACGGCGGACGGCGGACGGCGGACGGGGACCGGGGACCGGGGACGGGGAGCCTGTCACCAACAGCGAAGGCATCGCACGCTCTTGTGGGAGGCCGCTTGCGGGCGATCGAGCGAAGCGAAGGCATAGCGATACGCAAGTATCGCGCTGTCGCGAAGCGACTGACCGAGCGAAGTGAAGGCGAGGCCGGCGCAGCCGGCGTTGCGAAGCAACCAACCGAGCGAAGTGAAGGCATAGCGATACGCAGTATCGCGCTGTCGCGAAGCGGCTGACCGAGCGCAGCGAAGGCGGGGCCGGCGCAGCCGGCGTTGCGAAGCAACCGACCGAGCGAAGTGAAGGCATAGCGATACGCAGTATCGCGCTGTCGCGAAGCGACTGACCGAGCGCAGCGAAGGCGGGGCCGGCGCAGCCGGCGTTGCGAAGCAACCGACCGAGCGAAGCGAAGGCATAGCGATACGCACGTATCGCGCTGTCGCGAAGCGACTGACCGATCGCGCCAGCTTGCGGGGCACACTCGCTCAGCGCGACGGCGCGATCACGCCCGCGTCGGGGCGCAGCAAACCCGCCTCGCACCAACGCTGCGTCAGCACCACTGCCCGCGCCGGCACTTGCTCGGGCGGCAGACAGTCGGCCAGGCATTCGCACAAGCCGGCGAAATCGACGCCATCCGCCAGTGCCGCCAAGGCCGCGTCCTCGTCAGGCTCCACGCTGCGGAACTGCGTGATGCGCTGGGCATCGCGCCACAGCAGCCAGGCATCGGTTTCGGCCTGCGCCGTGGGCGGCGCCTGTCCGGTCTTGAGTGCCTGCCAGATCGCCACCGCGTTCCAACCCCCGTGCCACTGCCGCACACTGGGGTGCAAGCACAAGCGCAGCCCCGGCCATGCGCCGGGCGGCAATGCCTGCAGCGCCGACCACGCCAGACGCTCGGCATCGGCAGCGTCGAAGGTGGTCAGCAGCGCCCGCTCGAAGCCCGCCAACTCGGCCAGCACCGGATGCAACGCAAACGGCTCCGTGCGTACCAGAAACCCGGGCAACGCCTCTCCGTACCAGCGCAGCGAGCGCGTGTGCGAAGGATGCGCGGCGATGTAGTCGCTGCACAGCCGCTCCCACAGCGCGTCTCCCAGATAGCGGCCCAGCATCTCGTGATCTGCCTCCAGCGCCTGTGCCAACCGCTTGCCGTAGGCGTTGGCGTAGATGCCCAGGCGCACCGGCGTCGTGGCCGGGCCGCGCTCGATCACCCGCGCCGCCACCGGCGCGATCGGGCCGCCGCGCAGGTAGGCGTAGAAGTCGCGCTGCAGTTCGGCCAGGTCGCTCATGCGCATGCGCCACTCGCCATCGTGCGCGCGCAGCCCAGCGCCTGCGCCGCTGCGGCACGCGCCAGACCCAGCTCGGCCACCAGTTCCGCCAACGCCGGAATGTCGTCGTCGCGCTCGATCATGGTGCTGACCGGCCCAAGCCGCATCAGCGCGCGCTGGTACAGCGTCCACACCTCGTCGCGTATCGGATGATCGTGGGTATCGATCACGTAGCTGCCGTAGTCGCTGTGCCCGGCCAGATGGATCTGCCACACCTTGTCGACCGGCATCGCCGCCAGATACGCGTCGGCATCGAAGCCGTGATTGCGGGCGCTGACGTAGATGTTGTTGACGTCGAGCAGGATGCGGCAACCGCTGCGGCGCGCCAGCTCCGCCAGGAACTCCCACTCGGGCCAGTCGGCGCCACGGAATTCGGCGTAGGTGGAGACGTTCTCCAGCAGGATTTCGCGCCCCAGAAATTCCTGCACCTGTTGCACCCGCGCCACCACGTGCGCCAGCGCGGCGGCGGTGTACGGCAGCGGCAGCAGGTCGTGGCTGTTGTGGCCGCCGACGCTGGTCCAGCACAGGTGATCGGACACCCAGGCGGGCTGCACCTCGTGCGCCAGCTGCGCCAACGCGCGCAGATAATCCCGGTCGAGCGGATCGATCGAACCGATCGACAGCGACACCCCGTGCATCGCCATTGGATAGCGCTCGCGGATCGCGCGCAGGTAATGCCGCGGCTTGCCGCCCGGCACCATGAAGTTTTCCGACAGGATTTCGAACCAGTCCACCGCCGGCGACTGGTCGAGCACGTCCTGGAAGTGCTCGTTGCGCAAGCCCAGACCGAAACCCAACTGCGGCCGATCTCCCGGAGCGCAGGCCCCGGGAGACGGTCCGGGCGAATCGGCCCGACGCGGCTTCATTACGAGTCGGATTTGCCGCCGACGTGGTCGCAAGTGACCTTTGGCACGTCCACAAAGCCCTGGCCCTTGCACGCGCCCTGGCCCTTGCAGGCGTTGCTGGCGCCCTTGCAGTCGTTATGGCCCTTGCAACTGTTGACGCCGTGACACGCCACCAGCTCGGTCGCGGCCACCGACATGCTGTGGCCCTCGGCCACGGTGCCGCCCATCGACGTGCATCCCGCCGCCGGCGCGAACACCCAACCCTCGCCCTTGCACGAGCCCTGGCCCTTGCAGGCATTACCGGCGGTGTTGCAATCGTTGTGACCCTTGCAACTGTTGACCCCACTGCACGCCTGCAACTCGACCTGCTCGGCCGCCGCGGCGCTGCTCGCCGCCGCCATGCCCGCCGCTCCGGCCAGACCCGCCGCCATCAAGGCCAGCATCACGCCGGACACTTTCGGATTACGCTCATTCATTGCGCTTCTCCCACATACCAGACGGATTCGCCAAGCAAGTCCCTCCCGGGCCTGCTGGCGAAGATGCCGGTTCCGGCGCGAACGCCGACCGGCGTTGTCGACGCGCCAACCTTGCGCGTCATGTGGCGGGTCTTCCGTAGCCCGCGAAGGAATGGGGATATGGCGGCAGTACCGCCGAAGCGCGGCATGGCCGGCACCGACGATGATGCTACGACCCCGCCCGAAGCGCAAAAGGTTCCCTTGCGCGCAGCGCTTGGCGTCAAGTACGCAGATCCAGCTTGCGCAGCGCTTCCTCGATCTTGGCGCGGTGCGCCGCCTCCCAGTCGGCCAGCGACTGCGCGGCATCCTTCGCCGCCCGCGCCTGCGCCGCCGCGAGCACGGTATCGCGACGATCCGATGGCACCACCACGATGCCTTCCTCGTCCGCAACCACCACGTCGCCGGGCGATACCGCCACGCCGCCGCAGACCACCGGGCCATTCAAGATGCCGGGCCCGCCCTTGCCGCCTGTGATCGGAATCACCCCACGGGCGAACACCGGGAACCGGTTGCCGCGGATCTCGGCGAGATCGCGGATCACGCCATCCAGCACGAAGCCGGCGATGCCGCGCTGCTGCGCCACGGCGCAGACATTGCCGCCGGCCAGCGCATAGTCGAGGTCACCCGCCTGCGCAACGATGATCGAACCCGGCGGCGCACGATAGATCGCGGCATGCAGCATGAGGTTGTCGCCCGGCGCGCAACGCACCGGGAACGCCGGCCCCGCGATGCGCGGCATCCCCTCCCACAGCGGCCGGATGCCGATATCCATCACCCGCTCGCGCGACAGCACATCGGCCAGCGTGGTCGGCGACAGGTTCCGAAACGGCAGGTAATCGGTCATGGCGTTCTCTCGGAGCGGACCCAGCAATCGACGTCGTGCCGCGCAGCCGGGGTTCACGGGATTTATCGCCGAAGCCTAGCCGAGTGCGCAAGCTCCGCCCAGATGGGAGAGGATGATAGGGTGCGAATCACGTAGCCAAATGGGCTGCCGGACAAAACGTGTTCAGCGGTTCCCAGAGGAGTATCGAGCAATGACATCGATCCGTGACAACGCAGTCGACAGCAACGTATCCGCGCTTTCGCGGCACGCCGCGGCAGACACGGCACGTCGCCCGTCAGCATCTGCGTGGCGACGTGCGCCATGGATGATCGCGTTCAGTGTCGTACTCAGCGCCTGCGCCAGCCAGAGCACGCATCCAGACGCCGCAGCGGCGCCAACCTGCCATCGCATCGACGCGCAAGGCGTCGACGCGCTCTTCGAACGATGGAACAAGGCCCTCACCTCAGGCAGCGCCGAAGCAGTGGTCGATCTGTACGCCGAGCGCTCGATCCTGTTGCCCACCAAATCCGCCATCAACCGCATTACCCGCGAAGGAAAGATCGCCTACTTCACCAAATTCCAGGCCGACAAGCCCAGCGGCAAGATCGACACCAGCATGAAGTTCCTCGACTGCAACGTGGCGATCAATGCCGGCGACTACACCTTCACCTACCAGAACCCGATCGCACCCACGCCCGCGCGCTACACCTTCACGTACGGCTGGGACGAGGCCAGCCAGCAATGGCTGATCACCAGCCATCACTCGTCGGTGGTGCCGGCGGATCATTGAGGCGTGACTTGAGGAAGCTTGAAGACCACGCACAATGCCAGTGCAGCGGCCACATGGAGGCCCTGCACGCATCGCCCTCATCCGCTTTCGGCACCTTCTCCCGCTGACGGGAGAAGGTGCGCGCCGCCACTCGTCATGCCAGCGAAAGCACCGTATCCAGGTCAACCACCTCAGTCCCCGTTATTTCCATCAGGACAGAAGGTGATGGTGTAGTCGGTCATGTTGTAGCTCTGCGTGGCGCCGGTGCCGTCGACGTAGCAGTTGAACGTGGAGGTGGCATCGTCGAACTGGTAGGCGTAGGCGGTCGGGCAGGCTTGCTTGAGGAAACCGATCTTGCCCAGCACGTCCGGCGCGGTGGCGACGGGTGGCTTGCCGGTTGGCGTGCCCGCCCAGGCGGCGTTGCTGTTGGTGCCGGTGCCGGCGAAGGTGCAGGCGTCGGTCATTCCCGAGATCACGCCCGCGATCGCACCCGTGTGCGCACCCGACCACGTGGTGCAGCCGCAACAGACCGTGCCGCTGTAATCCGTCGCCGCCTTGACGCAGTTGTCGGTGTTGCCGTTGCAGGCGTACAGGTTGGCGTTGGTGAGATCGACGTTGCCGCCGGCCGGAGAGGCCAGCGTCAGCGCGGTGTTGCAGTGGAGAAAGCCATCGTCGCCCGTGGTGAGCAGCGAGCAGATGTCCACCGGCGTGCTGTAGCCGAGCTTGGCGCCGCAGGTGTACGGGCCGCTCTTGCCGTTGGCGCCCGTGGCGGAGAACAAGTTGGCGCGCGACGCTTCCGGCACCAACGCCAGCAACCCCAGCGACAGACCGCAGACTTCGGACGATGCGCAATCGCTGTCGGCCGTGCAGTAATCGATCTCGTGTCGACCGGCAATGCGATCGCGGGCGTGGCCACGCTGACGAAGGACTTCGCATTGGCCGCCGGAATCGCGGTGGCGGCGGCAAGGTGCGACGCCAGATTCCAATCGCAAGCGGGCTGTCCCGCCGGCACCGTCGACGCAGCACCCGGCGCGCCGCACCAGTAGTAGCCGATCACGCTGCTTTGCTGGCTCGCGTCGGGTGTCTGGCCGCTGCTCGGCGCCATCTTCATCGGCACGTGCGCGCCGTTGATGATGCTGATGTCGTAGAAGTCCATCGCCTGCGCCTGCAAGGTGAACTCGGCGATGGTGGCGCCGTTGTCGGTGCCATTGGTGTAGCCGCAGCCCAGCGCGTTGTCGTCGTCGTTGCAATTGCCCACCGCGCACTGCACAAAGTTGCCGGCGGCATCCTGGCAACCCACGCGCGCCGACGCACCGCCGCTGAACACCACGCTGTTGCCGGCATAGACAGGGATCGACACCGAGCTGCTCGCGGGCGTCGCGCCCTCGCTCATGGCCGCCAGCATGAATTGCTGCAACCGGTTGCCGTCCTGCGGCACCTGCGGATCGGCGGGATCGTAGAAGCAGAAGGCATGACTCGGATCGACGTAGCGACACGTACTGCCCACCGGGCACGTGCTGTCGCCGGTCGAGGTGCCGTTCGCGCACAACGTCGCTCCCGCCGTCGAGCTGCCTTGCGAGCCGGCGTTCGCGCTCGAACCCACCGTGCCCGACACCAGGCCGAACCACACCGGCACGCTGCACTGATTGACGAAGGTCAGGTTGCGGTTGCCGATCGCAGTACCGCTCGCCGATGCCGGCACCGCCGGAAATACCTGCAACACGCCCACCGTATCGCTGCCGGCCTGCGTGGTCGGGAAGGTCAATTGCTGCGCCGCGCCCACCACGCCCGTCGTCACCAGATCCACGCCTTGGCACGTGGTGTTGCGGTCATCGAGAAAGTTGTCGAAGAAAGCCACGTTGCACGAAACCTGCGTGCTGCCACTACCGGTGGC
>JANRIF010000041.1:0-41045 GCA_033765245.1 Lysobacteraceae bacterium | reverse complement strand
CCCACCACCTCCAACCGCCCCTTGCGGAAGCGCCAGCGGTAACCCGACGGCGCCTCCGGCAGCTTGCGCGCGATGCGCACGCGCTCGCCCTCGGCCATCCCCTCGGCCGCGATGTAGCCGCGTCCTTGCGCGGTGCCCATCTCGATCGCGTTGAATACCTCAGCGTGCTCCTGGTACTGCAATTCCAGCGAATCCAGGTCGCTCATCAACTCCTTCTGGCGCGCGAGGTCGCGCTGCGCCGCGGGTTGATCGGCGATGGTGGCCAACTCGGCATGGCGCTCACGCATCATGCGATCGAGCTTGACCAGCTCGAACTTTGCCTCCCAGGCGCGGCTGCCGATTTCCGGACGTTTGGCTTCGGGGCCGGCGAACAGATCGATGAAGCGCCCCAGCAGACGCCGCATCCGACCGCCCACACCGGAATACTTGAGGATCAGCTCGGCCACCGCCGCGTGCGTTTTCACGTCGGCGGCGCTGGCCTTTTCGCCGATCTGTATCTGCACATCGGTGATCAGGCCGTTCTTGGCGCGCTTGTAGACCACGCGCGCGTCCTTGCCCATGCCCTCCACCACCGCCACCTTGCCCTGCAGCGATTCCGGCACCCCGCGCATCTGCGTCTTGCTCGGCTTGAACACCGCCGGCTGCGCCGCCCCCGGCGCGCCGCCTTCGACGGCAGTGCCGTGCTCCGTGGGCTTGGCGCCGGGCTCCACCAACGCGCCTTCGTTGACGGTCGGCTTGCGCGCCGCCGGCTTCGCCTGGGTCGGCTCCTCGAAATTCAGACGCGCGTCCTTGCCTTCGCTGGTCTTGTCCTTGCGCGCTGCCGGGCCATGCGCCTCGCTGAACAGTTTTTCCGAAACCGGGATCGCCGCCTGCTCGAACCAGCTCAGCAGCTTCAGCAACTTCTTGCGCCGCAGTTCGCGCGGGTCGCCGTTCGGATCGCCCTCCTCCATCAGCGCATTGAAGGTCTCGTAGCTGATCACCAGGAACTGGCCGCCGTTGATCAACTTGATCGCGATGCGACTGCTGCTGGCCACGATCGCCAATCCGCGCGAACCCGCCTTGCCGACCGTGGACAGTTTGCCCAGCCCCAGCGTGGCGACGTTGATAAGGTCGAACACCGCCTCCTGGTCGAGTTCGAGATCGCTGTAGGCGGCACGGTTGACGATGTTGTACAGGCTCGACGCCGCCTGGATCGGCGCCAGCACCGCCAGAATCGACAACGAGGCGCCGCCGGTGAACGGCGCCGCCAGGATCGCGCCGATGGTAAGCGCGTGCGCGGCATCGTCGATGGTCTCCTTGACCTGCGCACTGGCCGACATCTCCAGCTTCATCGGGTTGGGCAACTCGTCCTTCCAGCGCTGGTACGACGGCGGCACCTCGTAGCTGATCCAGCCGCGGCCGCGATTGAGGTTGCGGCGCAGATCGGTCATGGCATCCAGCCATGCATCCTGACGCCCGGCGCCGAGCGCACCGCTGGCGCTGGCGCTGAAGGTGCGGCCCTTGGCGCCGGTCACGTCGGCGATCACCACTTCCAGATTGTCTGCAGCGATGTACCTGCGTTCGCCCACCGCGAACACCAGCGGCGTCTTGGCGCTGGTCACCTCGTCCACCAGCACGGCACGCATGTATCCGACCGGCTCGATCTGCGAATCGCGCTCCGACAGCGCCCCGCGCATGCGCGCCACCTCGGCATCCACCACCTTGAGCCGCTTGCGCAATTGCTCCAGCTTGGCGTCCTTGAACGCGCGGTACTTCTCCTCCTGCGGGTAGTCGTCCGAATCGAAGTAGGCAATCTGCGATTTCAGCAGATTCTGCTCGGCGACCTTGGCATTGAGCGGATTGCCGCCGGCCGCCGCCAGGTCCTTGAAATAGTCCAGCGTCAACGCCCGGTAGGCGCGTTCGGAACGCTTGATGACGACGTCGCCGACGCCGTTCTCGATGTCTTCGTCCAACTGGTCCAGCTCGGCCTGCACCTCGGCCACGCTTTTCTCGGCATCGGCCTTGAGCGCATCGCCGCTGGAGAGCGCATCGCGCGCCACGTCCTGGATGTCGTACACCGACACCATCACGCCAGAGACCGAGGTGGCGCGCCGGTACTTGGCGTCCTTGGGCACCACCTGGGTGGCGAGGCAGCGCACGAAATAATCGCCCTGCTGCTTGAACGGCACGTCCATCACGTCTTCGGTGGTCAACTGGTTGGGACCGCCGGTGATGGCGTTGATCACCGTCATCACGGTCTGCCCCACCATCGCCAGCGATTCGCGCGCGGTCTTGGTCTGCTCGTAGATCGCGGCGCGGAAGATGCTCTCCGGAATGCTTTGCCGGCGGCGATCGCCGAGCATCGCTGCCTTGTCGTCGGCGAGTTGCCGCTTGCGCCGCGCAAAGCCCTCCACCGCCGCATCCCAACCGCTGGTCTTCTTCTTGCCGGTGACGCGCAGCTTCTCGTCGAGCTTGAGCACTTCCCAACGGAAACTGGTCGGCTGCATCAGGTTGGTGACGCGGTCGAGCGTGTTCGAGCCCTGGTTCTTGTCGACCCGGCAGATGAAGGTGCCGCTGCTGTTGACGGTCGCTATCTGCGAGGTCAGCGGCAGCGTGGCCGAGGGCCAGGCCGGCAGATTGGCCTTGGTCTTGGCCTCGAACTCCATGAACTCCGGCAGGTTCTCGATCGGCGCTGGCGGCGGCGCGTCGGCGGTTGGCGGCGCTGCGGTGCTGCTGGGCGACACGTAGTACGTGGGCGCGCCGACGTTCAACGCCGCATCGAACGCCTCCTGATCGTCGATGTTCTTGCTGAAGTCGATCCCACCCTGGATGACGACCGCGCCAGCATCGAACCATCCGCCGTCCGGGCGCACGCCCACCGCGTGCAGCGCACGACCGGCATTGGCGCGGCCATACACCCCGATCGGCAACGAGCTCGGCGCGGTGAGATGAAAGAACTTCTTGACCACCGGCTTGCCGGCTTCGTCGTAGATTTTGACGTTGGGACCGTTGACGATCACGATGCGCGCCTTGGCGAGCTTGACCTTCTGCGCCAGCATCGCGGCGAAGTTGAGCGCCGCCTCGTCGAAGCCTTCGGCAGCCACCTCCAGATAGGTGATCTTCGGCGCGTCGCCTTTCTTGCACTGCACCCGCGGCGTGCCGTGCTGCTGCTGAGTCACGTGCGCCAGTTCGTGCGCGATCAACGCCCGCCCACCGGGCGAATGCGGGGCATAGCGATCATGTCCGAACACCACGTGACGGCCGAGCGTATAAGCCTGTGCGCCCAGCAATGCCGCCGAGCGCGCAGCGCTCGCATCGCGGTGAATGGCGACACCGCCGAGATCGAGATCGAACGCCTGGCCCATTTCCTCCGCCAACCCTTGCTGCAGGTTTTCGCTGCGCGCGGAAATGACGGCGCGCACGTGATCGGGCGTCTGCGCCGGCACCGCGACCTCGGCGAGCGCCGGGCGTGCCCGTACCGACACTGCCGCAGCAGGCGAGCGCGGCTGCAACGCGATCTGCGCCTGCGCGTCCGCCGCCCGCTCCGCCTCATGTTCGTCGCGCGGCAGCGTCCGCATCCGCGCCGACGCGCCGCCTTGCACCAGAGCGCCCTGCAGTAGCGCACCCAGTGCACGATTGCCCAGCCGCCCGCGCAGCGCATCGCCGCGACTGCCGAGCAGCGCCTCGTCACCGATGGCGCGCGCGCCCTCGTGCGACGCGCTCGCCGCCTCGGCATTCGAACGCGCCGGCGCGACGTCGATTGCCTTGCCGCGATCCTTGCTGCCTGCCTTGGCGCTGGTGTGGTGGCTGGACATGTCTGATTTCAGGTGCCATCCACGATCACGGCAGCGGAAGGGGACGGAAGATTGGCGGCGTCAGCGGCGGCGCTCGACGGCGCCTTCCGGTCCGGCTTCGCGGCCGTGGTGCGACGAGACTCGCTGACCAGTCGCATGGCGTGATCCTCGCTGCGGTCAACGGGTGGGGGTGAATGGCGTGCCCGCCTTTGCGGCGGTCTCGGCGCCAGCGGCGCGTTTGAGCACCGCATCGCGGTAGTGCTCGGCGCGCTTGCCGCTGCCGTTGTAGGCCTTGATGGTTTCCGCCCAGGTGCGGGTGGGCGTCTTCTTCTCGAACAACCACAGCACCGCCATGTGTATCCAGAACGTGTAGTCCATGTTCTTGGCCGGCGACGACGAGGCGAAGAAGCCGTTGATGGCTTCAGCGAAGCCGATCGTCATGCCCGCCGCCTTGTACTCCCAGATGAAGGTTTCCCAACTGCCGGACGACAGGCGCTTGAGTTCTATCAGTCGGGCGTCCTCGGTCGCGGAGCGTTTCGTCTTTTTTTCGAGTGTGGCCTTGTCGGTTTGCGCCTTGGCGAGGTCGGAGCGCAGGTTGGTCAGGAAAAACACCGCGACCCAGAGTGGTTGCTCGCGCTCCAGCATCGTCAACAGCGCCAGCCCGGAGGAGTCGATCACCTGCCCCAGATTGAAGCGCGACTTGACCGGGTGCGTGGGCGGCACCTCCAGGTGCGTGCCGGACGTACCCATCTCCGACTCCTGGAACAGCATTGCCTTGACCAGGTCCGGGTCGAGCGCGGCGGCGCCGGTCAGCCCGTGAGCGGTGTTGGCGGCTGCGACCTCGCTGGCGATGATCGGATCGAAACGATTGAACATGGTTTCCTGGATCAGCTTGCGGTTGAGCACCGCACGGCGGGTGGCAAGCAGCCCTTCCAGCCGGGTCTTCTCGGCGCCGGTCTTGCCGACCAGATCGGCTTCGTTCTTCTCCACCGCACGCGCCTGCCCCGCAATGCCAGCGCTGTAGGGATCCAGGCGCGTACCGCTCGGACGCACTGGCCGCAACAGCGTCTTGGGCACCGACAGGATCTTCGGGACGCTGACGATGCCGAAGCTTACCCACGCCAACACACTGACCGTGGTATCGGCGTTGACCCATGCCATCGCGGTAACCACCGTGCCTTTGGCCAGAGTGACGCCGCCGGAAGTGAAGGCATCGGCGAGTTCAAAATCCTCACCGACCATCTCGCTGGACACGTCCTCGGGCTTGATCGCGCGCTGCACCACACTGCCGACGCGCGCTGCCGACGTATGCGCCGGCTGTATCGCCGCGTCGTGGCCCGGCGCACGCTCCGGTTCGGCGTGGGCGCCGGCCGGCGCGCCGCCGGACTGTTGGATCACGTGGGTCAACTCATGTGCCAGCAATCGCGCACCTTCGCCGGTGCCCGGCGCGAATCGCCCTGCGCCGAACACCACGTGGGTTCCGGCGGTGTACGCCAACGCATCGACATCGCGCGTCGACTGCGCGGCGGCGGCATCGGTGTGCACGCGCACCGCGCCAAGGTCGGCGCCGAAACGTTGCTCCATGTCATGCCGAGGTGCGGCCGGCAACGGATTCCCCGGGCTCGCCAAGGCACGCTCCACCGATTGCGGCGCCGCCTGGGTCGCGTTCCCCGATGCCGTCGGAATCGGCGAAATGGCCACGCCGCGGCCGCCGCCGGCGCCGCGCGGCGGCGATGCCAACGCACGCTCGGCAACCCGATCCGCCTCATGTTCCATGGAATCGCCGACGCCGCCGACGCTCAGTTTGCGCTGCAGTCGCTGACCGCTTGCGGTAGCCAGCGGCGCACCGTCGTGCAGGCCGCGCGACTCGTTCAACAGCCGCTGCACGCCCTGATTGCCGACGCGCTGGATCGATGCCTGCGCGCCGCCGTCGAGCGTTTGTTTGCCAGCGCTGCCCATCGCACCACCGGCACGCTCGAGCTTGCGAGAACGTTGTCTGTCGCGGCGACTCATCGGTCCGGTGGTCATGTTCGCTGCCCTCGCTCGATGCGGCGTTGAGGTGATTCGGTGGCGCTACTCGAAGCCGACGATCTTGATGATCACGATCGCGTCCGGGTCGCGCATCAGAATCTCGCGCGCATGCGCCATCGCGCGCGATCCCGGCGCCCGGTCGTACTCGATCAGGATGCGGCGGCCATGGAGTTCGGCGTCCACCACGGCAAGTTGCACGTCGGGCCGCGTTGCCCGGCTCGCCGCCTCGGCCGCGCCGCCCGGACCCGCGCGCTGTCTGCGATTGATCGCGACCTCGGTGACGCTGCCTCCGGCGTCCTCGATGCTGCGTCGGGTCAGGTCGATGTCGCCCGCCAACTCGGTGTGTTGCACGTCGCTCGGGTCGGGCGCGGTGGTCGGGCGGCGTCCCGCCACGCCACGCCGCAGCTCGTCTGCTACCGGTGGAAGATCGGGAGCAGGACGGCGGGTGGGGATGACGCCCTCGGGCACCACGTCGGCGAAATCGCTGCGCGTCATGACCGTGCCGCTGTGCAGCACCTCGTCGGGGACACCGGCGGCGCGCGCCACTTCCAGACTTTCCGGCGATGCCGCCAGTGGGTGCAGGCGTTGCGCACGCGGCAAGTCGGCCAGTTCGCCCGGCCGCTCCACCGTCGCCCCGAGTTCCGATGGATCGCCGATGGCGCGCTCGGATTCGCCCTCGACGATGGCGGTGCCGCCGCTGGTCTCGCGCTGGTCTGCGGCGATTTCACTGCGCACGTCGCGGGGTGGCGGCGGCTCGACGTCGCTCGCGCTGGTGGCGCGGCGCGGCGGGCGCGGTGCGGCGCTGGCATCCGGGGCAGGCACCTCCCCCGCGGTGCCGCCGCCACGGCGCACGGAGGTCGCGGGGGGCGGAGTTTCCGGGTGGAATTCATAGTGAAATTCGTCGCCGACGCCCTCGGCGGTCGCGCCGCGTACCGGCGGTCGCGGAACATCGACCACGGGCGGCGCCGGAGGCGGGCTACCCGGTGGCGTCGCGGGCGGCTCGCTGATGCGGGCGACGGGCGGCTCCACCGTGGCAGCCGCAACCGGCTCGGTCGGCGGCGTCGCGGTACGGCGCGGTGTCGTGGCCCGCGGCAGGACTTCAGGTGCGGCAGTACGTTCGGCCGTGCGCGTGGTCACCGCCGCACCTTCCTCGATCACCCCGGTGCCGGCGCGCGCCAGCGCCAGCGTGCTTTCCTCGCTCATCCCCACCAGCCGCTGTGCGAAGCCGCGCATGCGCCCCAGCAGCGGCTCCAGCGCTTCGAAGATCGGCATCAGCGGGCGCAACACGGTACGGCTGAGCAACACCCCGATGATGTGTTCGATCTGGGTGATGACGCGCCCCACCGCGATCGCCACGTCGACGAAGGCCGCCGCGCCACGCGACAGCGGCCGCAGGGCGCGCGCGAACTCGCCGACTTTGGTGATGAGATTGCCGATGCCGTCGGTGAATAGCAGCAACACCAATTCGATCACCACGACACCGACGATCTCGCCCACCGTCTCCGCCAACTCCGGCAGTGGCGTGGTGAGGAAATGATCGACCACCGAGTCCGCGGCCACCCGGCCCTGGCGTTGCGCCGCGCGCACCAGTTGGTGCTCGAACGCTTCCGACGCGCCGGCCGCCGCGGTGAACAGCGCGCCGGCGAATTCGAGCAGGTGTTCGCGCTCGCGCAACGTGCTCAACGTCGCCGATGCGGTGTCGCTGAATCGTTGCAATTCCTGCTGGATCGCTACCGCCTCGGCCAGCAATTCCGGCGCGCGTTGCGGCAATCCGTTCAGCCACTGCACCGCGGCAATCTGCAACTGGATGCCGCCTACCGCCAGCGATATCAAGCCGGTGATGGGACTAACCAGCCCCTTGAGCACGCCCCACAGGTAGCGCGCGGCGAACTCCACCGCGGTCAGCGGATTGAGCAGCTCGGCGGTGCGCCCGAGAATTCGCATGCCGTCGCCGCGCTCCACCAACCGCTGGTAGCTGCGATCCAGAAAACTCACTTCCGCCGCCAGCAATGCGGCAAGCACCGATTCCGGGATCGCGATCGGCAGTGCGCGACTCATGCTGTGCGCAACCTGCTCGGCCGCCTCGCGCACGGCGCGCTGGTACAGCGCGTCGCTCAGGCTCTCCGGTGCTCCGGGCGCCTCCTCCGCTGCCGCGTCGGCCTCGTCGTCGAAGTCGCGTTGCAGCACCGGGGCGGCGCCACTGTCGCGCTGCTGCAGCACGTGCACCAGTTCGTGCGCCAGCAACTCGCGGCCGCGCGCGGAGCCGGGCGCGAATCGCGTGCGTGCGAACGCGATGTGATCGCCAACCGTGTAGGCGCGCGCCTGCACCTGCGCTGCCGAGCGCCATGCGAGCGCATCGTCGTGCACCCGCACTTGCGCGAAATCGCCGCCCAGCCGGTCTTCCATGTCGACGCGCAGCGCCGCGTCAAGCGTTCGACCGGGGCGCGCCAGCGTGGCATGCACGCTGTCCGGCGCCAACGCAACCGGCGCTCGCGATGGCGTTGCCGCGCCGTGCCGCGGCGGTGGCGTCGTCGCTGCAAGCGCGGTTGCTGGCGGGGCCGCCAACACCCCGCGCGAAACCCGCTCCGCCTCGCCTTCCAGCGCGTCGTCGCGAGCGCCGATCGGGAGCGGCGCTGGCGTGGCGTCCCCGGAGCGCGGCAGCGGGCGCGACATCGCACTCAACAGTCGCTGCATTCCCAGGTTGCCCAACTGCTGCGCCATGCCGGCGGTGCCCAGCGGCAGCTCGATCACAGCGCTCGCCGACTTCGATGCCGGCGCGCTGGCGGCCTTGATACCGGACGCCGAGGCGTGCGCGGATTCGGCGCTACGCATGACCTTTGCCTCGTTGCGCAGGCACGGGCGGCGCGCGACTGCCGGCGCAAGTCGCGGCGCACCCCAGCGTAGGCCACGATCCGCCGCACGCCGGGGACAGGACGCCGCACATCAGCCGACGGCCGTCGCGGGCAACGCGACCACCCGTGCCACGCTCAACCGGGCCGGCATCAGCGTGCGCCAGCGCGGTGGCAGTTGCGCCGCCAGCGCCGCGCCGAAGATCGCCATGCAGGCGCTGTCGCCGGTGCCGTCGTAGGAAAGCCGCGCCAGATGGCAGCAGCCGCCATCGACGTAGCGCACCAGATACGCATCCCGACCCCCGCCGATCTGAATCGACACATCGTCCAGGTCGAACGCGCACGACGACCCTGCAATATCCAGTTGCGCGTGCAGCCGGAACCCATGCGCCGCGCCCGGTGCCGCGGTGAACCGGCCGTCGACCGATTGCGCGCTGCAGCGCAACGCGCAGGCGTCGCCGGCAAGCCGGTCGAGGTGCACCACGGCGCCCTCCAGCGCGCGCAACCAGAGCGTTGCGCGGCGCGACGCCGTTTCGAGCGCCTGACGCCATTCCGGCTTGAGCGTCAACTCCACGCGCAGGCGCGATCCCTCCGGAAAGCGCAACAGGTCGGTCCATCCGGGCGCCACTTCATCCTCCCTTGCGCTTGGGCTTGCTGCTCGCGCGCGGCTTGCGTGCGACGCCCGGCGCGTCCGGCGCCTGCGACGGCCCGGGCGGCGGAACCAGCCGCTTGAGCTGCGCCTCCAGCGCTTCCAGACGCGAGAGCGGCAAGCGCGCCGCCAGGTTGTCCTGGGCCGCGCGTACCGCGCCGAGGTCGGCGCGCAGGCTGACGATCTCGGCATCCTTGGCGGCCGCTGCCTTGCGCAGCTCGGCCAACTCGCGCTGCAGACGCTTTACCTCCTCGCCCTGCGCGCGCGCCGCGCCGGCCTCCTCGCCGATGCGCCGTTCGACCGCGGCATCGGAGGACTTGAGCCCTTCCAGATCGGTGCGGATCGCGTCGATGCCACGCACCTGACCCTTGAGCGATTGCACCTCGTCATCGAGCCGCGCCACGGTCTGTCCATCGACCTTGTCGGCATCGCTCGCCGACACCCGGGTGTAATACTTCACCACCCCGTCGCGCTCGTGCAGGATCACCCGGTCGCCCGGTTTGAGACGCAGCGGGTAGTCCTTGAGCGAGCGCAGGTTGGCGCCGGATTCGCCGCGCGCCATCGTTCGCACCTCCACCACTTCCACCTGCTGCAACGCCAGCGCGCGCTCTGCATTGTGGGTGTCCTGGTTGACGATCTCGCGCTCGCGCGTGCCCTTGGGCCGCACCGGTTCGAAGTCGAAATCCGCCAGTGCCTGCCCGGCCGAGGTGCCCAGCAGTTTGCCGATGGTGCCGACCTTGTCGGTACCCTCGCGCCAGACCCCGCGAAAGTCCGAGGCGCGCCACCAGTCCACCGCCTTCATGGTCTGTTGCAGGCTGATGCGATCGGTACCCAGCGGCTGCAATTGCGGCATGTCCAGTTCCAGCTTGACCTCGACGCCACCGCGCGCCGCATTCGTGAGCGGCCGTTCGAAGGTGCTCAGCACCTCGCGTTCGTCGAGAAACGCCTTGAAATACACATCCGGCGAACGATCCTCGCCGTAGTCGCCGAAGTACACGCTGTCGAAGCGGATGGTGAACAGGCCGCCCTCGTTGGTCACTGCCTGCCCAAGCATGTCGTGGTACTTGGTGTCGCGATCCCACGCCTCCACCCGCACCCCGCGCACGCCGCGTTGGCTGGCGCGATCGACGACGGACCCGTGGATGGTGTACTCGGAGCGCTTGTCGATATTTGTAGACATTCCGATCCTCCTCAGGGCACCAGTTTCAGGCAGCAGAACTTGGCGAACGCCTTCTTGAACATCGGCAGCAAGGGCACCGCCGACAACCAGTAGCCCCAGGTGCGGAACGACTTGGCGTAGTGGCGTTTGCTGAAATTGCAGATGTGGAAGACCTTGCCGTTCTTGATCTCGATGGTGCCCAGATACACCTTGTCGTCGCGGTCGCACTGCGGGCACTCGACCAGGAATTTGTCGCACCAGCAGTCCTTCAGGTACTGCACGAACACACCGGCGAGATCGGTGAATGCCTTGAGCATTTCGGCGCGGTAGGTGGACAGCGTGACCGGCGGCTCCTGGGTGAAACTCGGCAGACCGGCGATCAGCGCCGCCACGTTGATGGCGTTGACGGTGTTGGAGAGATAGTTGAGCGCATACAGCTCGCCGTCGTCGGCGCGCGCCGCCAGCGAGATCGGCATGATCTGCACCGGAATGCGGCCGCCCACCTGCAGCATGCCGGTGGCGGTGTCGAACAGGCGGATGCGGTAGGTGTTGGCATCGGCCAACGCCAGCGCGTTCATCGACGGCATCAGCGCCAGGCGCCACGCGCTCATGTTTCCGAGCGCGGATATCTGCACCGCCGCAGGCGAAACCACCGTCACCGGGAAGCGCAGCAGTTGGCTCAGTGCGCCGGTATTGCCGGTCAGGAACACCGCGCCGTTGGCGACCACCAGATCGTTCCAGTCGTTGACGCCGGTACCGACCGCCACCGATGCGCTGAGCCCCGGCGCGCCGGGTGTCGCCAGCACGATCCGGCGCACGCCATCGAACGCGCCGGTCTGCAGGCCGGCGCTGTGCTCGACCGCGATGGCGCGTGCGCCGTCGCTGTCGATCGCGAACAGGCCGGTGCCGTTGAATGCCCAGGTGGGATTGGGCGCCAGCGGCACCGCAGCCGGATTGAACCGGTACAGGCCGCGCTTGGCGGCGTTGCCGGCACTGCGGCCGAGCGCGAACAAGGTGCTCGGATGCGCCGCGTGGGTGGCGAGCCGCACGAAGTCGGTGCCGCACACCACGCTGGCGGCGCTCCACGCATACGTGGGCGCGGCACCGGCCGCCGCTGGCGGGGTGATGGTGGCGGTGGCGAACACCGAATCGACCACGCCGGCGTTCAGCAGCGTGCCCACTGCGTACATCTCGGTGCCACTGGCGTTGAAGGCGATGTCCTGCACATTGAGGTTGCTGGCGCCGGGGAAATCGAGCACCGCCACCGCGGCGCGCGCCGCCAGATCGAACACCTGGATGCGCTGTCCGGTGCCGTAGCTGTAGGCGAAGCTGCCGCCCGGATCGAGCTTGAGCCGGCGATGCATCAGGAACATGCCGAATGCGGTGTCGATGCCGGTGGGCAGGGCGTAGGGATAGGCGGGGAACGGCTGCAGGTGATCGAACATCGCGCAGTACGTCTTGCTGGCCAGCAGCTCCTGCAGGTCCTGATGGAATTTCTGCAGCAGGTCGTGTTCCACCTTGGAGACGAAGATGTAGGGGCCGCTCGCCGAGTTGACCACCTGCCAGATCAGGTTCAGCAGCGAGATCACCCGCTTGTGCGCATCCGACAGCGGCAAGGTGGTATCCGGGAACGGGGTGAGCTGCGCCTTGAGGAAGTTGACCACCGAAAGGATGCAGCCCTCCCAGAAGTCCTTGAGCAAGGTGCCTTCCAGCACCTCGTCCCAGAAGCCCTGCGGCACGTGCGGTTCCAGGTGCGTGGATACGCCATTGGCGGCCTGTTCGATCCACAGATTGACCTTGCCCGAACCGCCCGCCAGCAGGCCCTGCGCGGTGGCGCGCTCAACCAGCGGGATCGCCCGATCGCCCGCCGCATGCAGCAGATCGCCGTCGCAATCCAGCGCGTAGCCCTTGGTCAACACGATCTTCTCGCGGTCCTTGGAACAGCGCAGCTTCAAGCCGCAGATCACGCCCATGCCGTGCAGCAACTGGTTGTGCAGGCGCAGGTCGCCGGTCAGGTCGGCGCGGCACAGCGCGTCGATGGCCTGCTGCACGGTGGTGACATCGCCCCAGCCCTCGATGTGGGTTTCTGCGGCGCAGGCGCCGGGATCGTAGGCGATGCGGCTGGCATCGAGTGCCGGCAACGCGGCGAAACGCGGCCGCAGGTCGTCGGCGAACACCACTTCGGGCTGGCCCAATGCTTCCAGCGCGCGATGGATGGCGGCGAGCGGATAGTAGGCATGATGCACGCCTCGCGCCGGCGCTTCGATCAGGCGCTCGACGCTGCGATCGATCGTGCGGGTGGCGAACAGCCAGTAGTCGCCCGCGCTCATGTCCTGCCCGCCGAACTCGATCACTACGCCGTCGGCCAGCACCAGATCGCCGGCGGTACAGGCGGCCGCGCCATCCCAACGGGTCAGCTTGGCGTGGTAGGCCAGCAACAGCGCGCGCGGCAGCGGCTGGTGGAACGGCAGCTCCAGCGGATCGACCACCGCCGGGTCTTCCCAACTGATGCGGCGCGTCTGCAGATTGACGGTGACCACCTTGCGCAATTCGCCGCGCGTGGGGTGGGTGTGGTTGACGCGATCCTCGTAGGCACCGGTGACCAGCTCGACGCGATCGTCGGCCAGCTCGATCAGATCGCCGATCGCGAACAGCTCGGGCTTCTCCACCATCGCCGAGGTCGCCGCCACCGCCGCATCCTCGATCAACGCGCACATCACCCCGGCGTTGTCGCGCGACCACTTGAACCACGCGGTCCCGGCAGCGTTGGCGGCGCCGATGTTGCCGGCACGGTGGATCTCCACCCGGAACAGACGGTTGTCCTCGCCCAGATACGGCCCGGCGATGGCCGGCTCGCAGGCGTCCGCGCAGGGATCGAGCACAGCGGCCGGCTTGTCCTTGGTGGTGAGCACGCCCTGGCCGATGCGCGGCAGCAACGCAAACGCCGCGCTCGGCGCCTGCGCGGTGTTGGCGAACGGCACCGCGAGACCCTTGAGCAGCCGCACTTGTGCCACCAGTTGGCTGCGCGTGCAGGTATCCAGCCCCTCCAGCGCGACGTCGCGCAGCGCCGGTCGTTCGACGTACGACAGCGGGCGTTCCCACAAATCCAGATAGGCCCAATCGATGCGCCGCTGACCCGCCGCCACCGATTCCAACGCGGCGGGGTCTGGCTGCGGCAGATCGTCCTGGGTGAAGTAGCTGCCATGCGCTTCGCGCACCGCGGCCAGTCCCTCGCCGTAGAAACGGCCCGCGCCGGCCGTGGTGCCGTCACCGCCCATGATCACCAGATCGCGCGCCGGATCGGCTTCCAGCAACACCGGCCCGAAGCGATAGGTGGCGGTGGTGTCGAGGCTGGTGTAGTCGAGTTGGGTGATGGCGCTCCAGTTGAAGGCCCCGGCCTGCGGCAAGGCAAAGCTGAGCACTTCCCAGCTTGCTTCGTTACCGAGCGTCGCTGCACTCAGCGTCAGTGTGTTGGCCGGCACCGCGTCGTCGCGCAGCACCAGCGCCAGCGTCGCGGCCGCGGGCGAGCGCTGCACGCTGACCCGCAGGCGGCGCGCGCGCGACGCATCCAGCGGCGCCGGGAAGCGGTAGCTGACGCTGCTGGCCTGCGTGGCCTGGATCGCGGTGGCATGCCACAGGCGCTGGTCGTCGTCACTGGCAAGCAACGCGGTCGCCGGCTGTGCCGCGTAACGCTCGCCGTGTTCGGTATGCACCACCACGCGACGCAGCGGCAGATCGGCCTTGAGAAAGTCGAAGGTGTAGCGGGTCGGCGCATCGAGCCCGGTGAAGCCGAACGCGACGATCCGCTCGGCGGCAAAACCCGCTGGCCAGGCACCGGGAACGCCGCGCAGCAACGTCCAGCCCGCATCGCTGGCGAACGTGCTCATGGTGAAACCGTGGCTGAGCGCGGCGTCGTCGGTGACGGTGAAGGTGAGACCGGCGGTGGACGTCGCCTTGACCGCGATCAGCACCTCGTGGACCTCGCTCAGATCGAGCGGCCGATCGAGCGTGCGGGCGATGGCGGTGGCACCCAGCACCACCAGGCTGCCGTCGCCGACGCGATGATCGAAGTAATCGACGAACAACGTGGCCGCGGCCGGCGTGGTGGTCCAACCGCGGCGCGACTCCAGCTTGTCGAGCAGCACGTGGGTGTCCACCCGGAAGCCGTCGTTGGGGCTGCCGGTGTGCATGGCGTCGCCGGCCAGACGTTGCATCAACCGCAACACCAGCTCGTTCTGTTCGTTGAGGTCGGATTCCAGCGGCAGCCGCCCCATCTGGTGGAACACGCCGAGGAAGTGGTTGAGCTCGTCGAACGACACTTTGCCGATATCGTTTTTCATGGCGCCGGATTTCCTCGAAAACGTAGCCGCGGCAACACGCGGACCTGCACGGGCGTCAGGCCCGCGGGGATGGATTCGGCCAGACGCAAGCCGGTGTTCTGAATTCGCCAGGGCAGCCCGGTGCCGTAGCACGCGCCGATCTCGCCACCCTCCTCGCCGCCGCGCAGCAGGGCGACGTCGCTGTTGGGATGCAGGTGCAGATAACCCGCATCGCCGAAGCCGATGGAAACGAAGATCGGGGTGGCGCGGGTGCAGCGGAAGCCGCCGCCGGCATAACTAGCGGGGAGACGCGAGAAGCGCAGGCAGTGGCCGCTGGCCGCACTCAAGACCAGCTCGCCGTAGCACAGCGTGTTCGACAACGTGCCCTGGGCGGCCGTCACGTCGCCCAGCACCGTGCAGCGTTCCAGCGTCACCACGCCATTGGCGAAGGCCAGCGCACCGACCCCGCCCGGGTGTTCGATGCTGGCGCCCGGATGTTGCACCGCGCTGTCGCGCAGCGTGCATTGCCCTTGCGGCGCAAGGATGCGGATCGCGCCGCTGATGCACGCGGCAAGTCCGACCTCGCATGACTGCGCCTGGGCGATCTCCAACGTCGCGGTCGCCGGTTGCAGGGTGCAATGACGCAGCGCTATCGCGGCCACCGTGCCTGCCACCTCCAGCACACCTCCGGCAAACGCCAGGCCGTCGAGCGTCAACGCACTCAGCGTCGAATGGCTCACGCGCAACGCGCGCGCTGCCGCGGCGGGCTTCACGATCCACGGCGTCTGCAGCGCCGCCGCCTGGATCACCAGTCCGTGCGGAAAGTGGCGGGCATCGATCAACAGCGCTTCTTCGTACACCGCGCTGTCGAGGATCTCGATCACCACTGGCGCCGCCATGCCGTCGGGCGCGGCGGCGATGGCCGCCTGCAACGAGCTGAAATCGGCATTGCGGGTGCGCGCGACGGTGCGCCAGGGCTTGGGCAGGTCCACCCTGGCGTGCGGCCCGGCGCCAATCGCGGCACTGAGCGCGTAGCGGAAATCCACGCTCAACTCGCCACCCGGAATTTCGCCGGCAGCAAACGCGATGCGGCCGCGCTCGGCATCCACCGCCACCTCGCCCGCCGCCAGCGGTGGCACCAGCGGCCGGTCCCAGCAGCACAAGTCGCGCGCCACCAGCCGGCGCCAGCGCGCCGCGCCCGCCGGATGGCCGGGCCGGATGCGGCGTTGACCTTCCGAAGCGCGCGCCAGATGCGGCGCGCCGAAGGCACCGAACAATGCGCTGTCGGGATTGCGATCGGGCGGGCCAGCGCCGTGGTCGCCGCGCGCGAAGTAGCTGCTGCCGTCGGTGGCGATGTAGAAGTAGTGCTCCGCCCCCGGCGCCAGCGCTACCAGCGCCGGCAGATAGACCTGCAATGCCTGCCCGCGCGCGTTGCGCAGGATCGCTTCGCTGGCCGGGAAATTGACCGCGGCCGCGCCCTGGTTGGCGACGCGCAACAGCAACGCCGGATGATGGAACTCGCCATCAGCGGGTTGATACGGGGCGATTCCGGCGACGTAGCCGAAATCGGGCGTCACCGTGTCCAGCGCCAGCCGCCCCTGCGGATTGCGCAGTTGCAGTTGATTGGCCCAGGGCTGTCCGGGCGAATACGTCACCGGCGTCGGCACCCCGTTCAGCAAGGCGATGACGGCGCCCATGCGCACCGCCGCCAATGCGCATTGCAGCCCGGCCGGATACACGCCGAGATCGGTCGCCAGCATGCCGCGCGCATTGGCCAGTTCGATGAAATCCAGCGCCGGAGACAATGCGGCGCTGGCCTGCGGCGGTTCGCCCAGCAGCGCGATGCCGTCCTCGCGGATCGCAAAGCCCAATGGCGAATCGACGTAAGCGCGCGGATGGTGGCGCAAGTCGCGCTGGCGGATCGGCACATCGTCGGCGTTGGCATGCGCGATGTCGGCACCGCTCGCACCGGGCCGCGCCGCCACTTGCGCGCGCAGCGATTCGGTGGCGCCACCGGCAATCAGCGCGGAGTCCAGCCCCAGCGGATGGAAGCGGTAACGCCCGCCCCCGGCCGCCTTGGGCGTGACCGACTGCAACGGAAACGAGGCGATGGGCCAGGCGAACACCACCACGTTGCCGACCCGATGCCAGCCCGCGCGTTGGTCGCTGCGGCGCAGATCGACCAGCGCACGCGCCGAAGTGAAGGGCGTGGCGATCGCCGCGATCGCCTCCCCATCGCGCAGGTCCAGTGAGAAGCGCGCCGCCGGCTTGAGATGAGCCAGGTGCTGCAACCATGCGGTGCGCTCGAACATTTCGACCGCATGCACGCCCATGCCGCCGACGTCGCTGGCGACGCCCTCCATGCCGGCCAGCGTGCCCTTGCGGCGGCGCCAGTGCAGGGTGTTCTTGACGTCCTCGCGATTGCGCGCGGCCAACTCGCGCGAGCGCGCGGCATCGCCGGTGAACAACACCTCGGTGCCCACCAGATCGGCCAGGTAGGCGATCGCCCAATCCTGCGCAGAGTCGATGAAGTGATCGGCGTAGTGCTGCTCGATGGTGCCGCGCAGGCGCCACAGTTCATCGGCAAACAGGTCGATCAATGCGCGCAGCCGGCCCTCGCCGTCGCGGGCGCGGTAGACGCCCGGCAACCAGCGCCAGAGCTGCTCGGCGACCTCGCGCCGGGTCGGAGTGGGGACATCGATCACGTCGCACCTCCCAGCAATTGCAGGCTGAGCCGACCGATCAGCGGATCGCTGGCATCGCCACCGCTGGCGAGCGCGTCGACCGGCACCGCGATGCGATCGGCCACTTCCGGGGTCGCGCCTTCGGCGTGAAACAGCGTCGCCAGCACGTGATCGACACCCGCGGTGGCCTCGGCGCGCGCATACACCTCGCTGAGCGTCAGCTCGGCGCCGAACTCCAAGCGCTCGAACGCAAACAGTCCGTCGCTGCCCAGTGCGGCGAGCAACGCGCGCTGCACTGTGGCCTGCGCGGCGTCGGCGGCCACGTTGACCTGCAACGCCAGTCGCAACGGCCAGATGCGGTGGTCGCGCACGCGCACCCGCCCGGGGTCGATACTGCGCGCCGCCAGAAACGCCAGCAGCGCCTCCTTCTGCGGCAACGCCAGGGCCTTGCCGCCGGCGGCGGCACAGGTCACCACGATCACCCGCCGCGCCGCCGCTCCCACGCCTTCGCGCTCCAGATCGGCGCGCGCCTTGGCGATGCCGGCGAAGGTCAGTGCCAGATCGGCGTGATCGGCCAGCGACACCGCGCGATCGAGGGTACGCACGCGCCGTGCCGCCTGGCGTTTGATCGCGTCCGCCGCTTCGACGCCGGCACCGCCGCTGGCGGCGGTTGGATTGAAACTGCGTTCGAGGAAGGGCTGCGCGCGCGGCATCTTGGCGATGGCGTTGGCGGCCACGTTGGCGGCCTCGCCATGACCGACGCGATAGCGCGCCTTGACGTTGTTGCGTCCGGAAGGCAGCGGCGCGCCGTGGTTGCCATCGCCGAACACCACGAAGGCACGTTCGCGATCGTCGATCTCGATCATGCAATGCCGATCCAGCGCGCCGCTGCCGGCCAGGCTCTCGACGATGCGCCAGCGGGTGTCGTCCACCCACACCTCGACCGCCGGCGCCACCCCGCGCGGCATGCCGGCATCGGCGATGAAGGCCAGGCTCGGACGACGCAGCGCGAAACGCTGTGGCGCCGCCGCCGGATCGCCGCTGCCCAGCACTTCGTCCGGCGCCGATGCGCCGTGGCTCACCGCCGCCACGTTGCCGTAGAGCACGGCGTCGCCCAGCGCATAGGCGTATTCGAGCGGACGCGCCAGCGCGATGCGCGTGTACCCGCTCGCCACCTGCACCTGGGTGATGCGCAACCCCTCGGCGTGACTGCCGTCGGCGATCACCAGATCCAGCCCCGGCGCCAGCCCGCTCGGCGCTCCGACGACATCGAGTTGCGAGGCACCAGCCGCCAGCGTGGCCTCGCTGTGGTCGTAACCGGCTACGCGCATCTCGTGTTCGAAGGGACCGTGAATGCCCAGCGTCGCCACCCGGAACGCGCCATCGACCAGACCATCGAGGGTCAGCACGGTCTTGCCATCGACGCTCTCCGCCTGCGCCACCTTCAGCGCGGCGGCACGCACTCCGTCGCTCAACGCCAGCACCGTCTGCGCCAGCAGCCCGTCGTAGCTCTTGTCCAGCGCCAGCCGCGTCTGACCGGCCACGAACACGCCGCTCAGTTCGCTCAACAGCAGCGGACGCAGCGCGGTCTGGTGGGTGTTCGGATGGTTGATGTCGAGGCAGTAGTAACGCACCCGCGCCACCACGTCGAACGGCGCCAAGGTGGGACGCAGTGCGCGCGCCAGCGGCTGGGTCAGGGTGATCTTGTTGCCGGATGCGCTGGCTACCGTGACCATCTCGACGCCGCTGGCATCGACCAGCAACAACAGCTCGCCAGCGGCCGGGGTGTGCGGGTAGTTCTTCTTCTTCGGCAGGTTGTCGCGCGTCAACACCGTGCTGCCGGCGCGTATGGTGTCGGTAGTGGCGCCGCAGGAAGTGCCTTCCAGCACGCGCGTGGCCGAGCGCCGCAGCGACGCCACCACGCCGCGACTGAGCGTGAGCGTGCCGGCGGCGGCGTCCTTGGCAAGAACCAGCGCCGGTAGGCGCAGGCCGGCGCTGTCGATCAATACCGCGCCGCCCACGGTGAACATGGTGGCGCTGACCACCGGCAATCGGTTGCTGCCGAGCATCACTTCGTCGGCGCGCTCGGCGGCGGCCAGTTTCATGATCTGGCGCGCGCGCCCCAGCACGCGCAGATCGGCGATGGCGAGATCGCGGTCGCTGCCCGCCGCGCCTGGCGCCCAGCGCAGTTCGGTGGCGCCGGCCTGCTCGGCGGCGGCCACCAGCGGCACTGCGGTCAGGGTGAGGCCGTCGTCGAACACCAGCGGCGCGCCGGCCTTGAGCCCTACGTAGACGTTGTCCATCGTCGCCGCGGCGTCCTGACTGGCGCCGGCAGTGGCGCGCAACAGCAGCCCACGGCTCGAGCGATCGTGACCCAACAGGCGCATCCGGTTGCGCGAGTGATGCACCTCCAGCGCCGCCAGTGTCTCGAATACCAACTCGGCGCTGCTGCCCAGGCCCGGCAACGGCGGCGCGTTGAGCGCAAACCCGGCCGGCAGGGTGCCGCTCTTGTCCGGCTTCGCCAGAAACGCCTGCAGCGCACTGGCGCTGGCGCCCGCACCGGGCCGGTAATCGATCAGCGCGCACAGGTCGATCAGCGAACGCTGCAGCGTGGCGGTGCGCAGGAAACCTTCGTTGCCGCGATGATCGGCATAGGCGTTGAGGATCGCGCCCATCTGCGCAAACAGTTCGACCAGCACGGTGGCGTAGTCGCCGCCCTGCTGCGCCAGGCTCGGGTTCCAGCCCGGCAATGCGGTGGGCAGGCGTTGCAGCAGGCGCGCGCGCAGCGCCGACAGATCGTCGGCGGCATAGTCGATGCGCGCCAGCGCCGGACGGTTGCCGGCGGTCGTCGCCAGGCGCTCGAAGGCCAGCTCGGTGAGGTCGGCCATCATCCCTCCTTGCCGCCGCAGGTGCGGATGAACAACACGCCGTTCTCGGTGGCGGCCGGATCGTTGTCGCAGCGCGCCACTTCCAGCGCGCCGACCGGGATGGCGCCAGCGCTTTCCGAGTCCGGGTAGCGGTCGCCGAGCCGCTTGAAGCGCGTCACCGCCACCGACCGCACACCCTCGACTGCGGTGACCACCGCATATAGATCGGACAGGAATACCGCCTGACCGAAACGGAAACGTCCGGCGCCGAAGAACGGCGTGCCCTGGGCGAGCGGCCCCACCAGCGCGCGCTCCACTGCGACGCGCACGTCGCGGGCGAAATGCGCGGCGTCTACCTCGATCCGCAGGCCGACGTGCAGGGCGCAGTAGCGCGCGTCCTCCACCCGCACGTCGATCCCTGCCATCTTGTGCGCCGCCAGCGACGCCTCGAACGCCGCGCGCAGGCCGGGCGTGGCCGCCAGCGGCTGCCGATCCGGCATGTCGACGCTGACCACCGCGGTGTTCCAACTGCCGGTGGCGCGCAGACGCGCCTTGGCCTGCACCGGCACGTATTGCCGGCCAGCGACACTCACCCCCACCGCGAGCACCGCTTCGTAATCGGCCGGCACCACCGCGCGGCTCTGCGTGCGCAACTGGTAAGGGCCGAGCTGACGCGCACGCTCCAGCGATTCCGGATCGCGCGCCCCGGTGGCGGGAAACGGATTGCGGGTGCGCAGGATCTTCTGGCTGGGATGCGGGAATTGCAGGTGGGTATCGAACACCTGCAGACGCCCCGCCGCCACCTGTCCGGCCAGTCCATTGCCGACGCGAAACGCCACCACGATGCGCGCGCCGGGCGCCGGTGCGGCGGCGTGAATGCCATCGCCGAAACGCAGCGTCACCTGGCCGTTGTTGTCGCGCGCCACCCGGTAGTGCGGATCGGCGGCGGTGCTGTCGATGAAGTCCTCCACCTCCACCCACGCCACACCATCCACGCTCACCGCCAGCGCGCTGCGGCTGACGCCATCGCCATCGACACGTTGGGTGATCGGCGCCAGCTCCAGCTCGATCGCCTGCGCGGCGGCGCCGGTGCCGAGCACCTCCAGCCGCTGCGAGTGACCGTGACTGGCAGCGACCGCGTTGCCGTACGCAAATGCCCTGGCGACGCCGTTGTCGGGATCGCCCAGGGCGCTGTAATCGGCCGCCAGCGGCTGCGTGAAGGTGAGCGTGGTGGTGGCGCCGAACGCGGCCGCCGCCACTTCCAGCCATTCGCCGCCGCTCGCCAGCGTTGCGTCGGCGCCGACGGCGCCGCTGTCGAACGCCTGCAGCAACAGGCGATCGCCCACCGCGACCGCACCACTGAGGTTGGCGGCAAACACCGCCTGCCGACGATCGGCGCTGGATGGCGCATCCAACGCCAGCGCGACGCGGCTGATGGCTGGGCGCAACACCGCGTCCGCGTCGGTCTCGTAGATCACCGCGTCGGCGACGCCCTCCGCCGCCGTCGCCAGCGCAAATCCACGCGGCAGAAACAGCGGTGCGTTGCCCTGCACTTCGAACAGCACCCACGCCGCGCCGGCCTGACCCAGGTCGATGCGGTAGTCGATCAAACGCAGCAGCTTGCGCAGCGATTCGTACTGGGTGGCGGTGCGCACGAAGCCTTCCAGCGCCACCCGGTCCTGCAGGTAGCACAACTGGTCGCCGGCATAGGCGAACAACTCCAGCAGCACCATGCCCAGGTCGGCCTCGCTGCGGTCGCGCCATTCCGGCGCGAGTTGCGGCAGGCGGTCGAGCAGGGCGCGCAGCAGGCTGTCGAAATCGTGCGCCATGCCATCGACGCCGGCATAGCTGCGCGGAGCGGGGGTCGCGACCGGCGGCGCGCGACCGCAATCCAGGGCGAGGCAGTCAGCCACGATCGGCACCCTCCTGCGGCAGCAACTGGTACACCACGCGCTGACGTTCGAGATCGCGGCTCTTGGTGTAGACCACCTCGATGTGCAGCGTCTCCTCGTCGTTGCTCACGTGCACCGCATTGATCATCAGCAGATGACCGAGAAAGGTCTGCAGCGATTTCGCCACGGTGAACTCGGTGGCGGCGGCCAGCACGTCGTTGTTGCCCTGGAACAGCAGGTCGCGCGCGCCGCAGCCGAACGTGGGCAACATCACCCGCTCGCCCGGCGCGGTGAACAGCAGTTGCTCGATGCGACCGCGGATCGCGCCATCCAGATCGTCGGTGGCGGTGCCGCCGGCATCACTGAGGCGGAACGGAAAGGCGAGGTAGCGTTCGATCATCGCGGCGTCTCCTTCACTGCACTTCGCCGGCCGAACCGAGCAACGAGGTGGCGGCGGCCGGAATGCCGGCGCCGAACTTGTTCGCTGCCACGGTGATCTGCAGATTGGCCTTGAGGTGATCGATCACGCCGGTGGCGATGGCGATGAAGGTCTTGCGCCGGTTCTCGGCAGCCTCCGGGGTCTCCTCGTCGAGATCGAGCAGGCCCTGCGCGACCATCGCCAACTCGATGGCGGCGGCCATGCTGCCGACTTCCAGGGAATCGCCGATCAGGGTGCCGGGCTTGAGCATCAGGCGCTCCTCGCACGCTGGCGCTTCAGCACGGACACGGCGGCAGCGACGGCAACGCCGGCAGGCTGGGCAACGCCGGCAACGACGGTATCGGCAGCGGAATCACCAGCGACGGCATCGGCAGCGACGGCAGCTTCGGCAGCGACGGCAGTTGCGGCAACGCCGGCAGGCTCGGCAACGCCGGCAGCGACGGTATCGGCAGCGGAATCACCAGCGACGGAATCGGCAACGACGGCAGCTTCGGCAGCGACGGCAGTTGCGGCAATGCCGGTAATGAAGGCAACGCCGGCAGCGACGGAATCGGCAACGGGATCACCAACTGCGGCATCGGCAGCGACGGAATCCGACAGATGCAGGCCATGGCGCACGTGCCCTCCTATTTCACCGTGACGGATTTGGAGATCGCCGGATGCATCGGCGACGACAGCGGCATCGGCACCGGGATCGGCGGCCCCGATGGACCCAGCGCGGTGGGATGGGTGTGCGCATCGAAGGTGCTGGCGAAGGCGCGACCGAGGATCGCCGGTTCACTCGCGCCCTCGCCCAGCGCCACCGTGTCGGAGCGCAACATCACGTGCTTGGCGATCACCTGCACCGCGGCGCCGGCGATGTCGACCACAGTGCCCTCCTTGTTGGTCAGCGTGATGTTGCTGTCGCCCAGGCGCACGTTGTTGCCGTTCTCATCGGCGAATGCGCATTCGGCTTGCTCGGCGTTGAGGTAGATGAAGGTGCCCTGCTTGTTGCCGATGGTGACGCTGCCCTTGTCGTCGAAGGTCAGCAGTGCGCCATCCTTGTGGCGCAGGGTGACGCTCTCCTTGCCTTCGACGTCGCAGAACTCCAGCACGTGGCCGCTGGAGGTCTTGAGCACGCGCCGCTGCGGCACGTTGTCTTCCATTGCCTTGGCCTCGGCCGGAATCTCGGTCTGCCCGCCCGGCGCCGACCAGAACACGCCGACCCAGATCGGGCTGTCGAGATTGCCTTCCTCGTATTCCACCCAGAGCTTGCTGCCCACCTCGGGCACGAAGAACAGGCCCTGATCGGCCTTGCCGCCAAATGGCAGGCACGGCCACGCCCAGTCGCTGACGCTTGGGCTCTCGGTATCGGGCTCGGCGTCGTCCTCGGTCGGAAACAGGCTCGGCACCCAGACCCGCAGCCGGCCCAGTTGCTGCGGGTCCTTGTTGTCGATCACCACGCCGCGGTACTTGCCGAAGTACTGCGCTTCGAGGCGTTCGATGCGGTCGCCGCCGGCACTGGGAGTGGGAGTCTGTTCCATGTTCATGGTGTCGTTCCTCAAGCCGGCAGCACGCGCGGACCGCTGGCGGCGACTTCGATCGGATCGCTGTCGATGCCGGCGCCGGCCGCCGCCGGCACCAGCGCATCGGGCGATTCGCCGGCAAAGTCCTCGCTGCCGAGTTGGCCGATCGCGTTGCGGGCCAGTTCGAATTGCATGTCGTAGCTGCGCGCGGTCAGGCGGTGCTGCACCTTGCGCACGTAGTAGTGCCCGTTGTAGTTGCGCCCAGCGCCCTTGACCGCCACCAGCTTGCGCGAGCGCAACACCGCGCCGTAGCGCAGGCCGTTGAGGGTGCCGCGCGCGATCACCCACCAACCGTGACGGCGCAACATGCCGGCCGCGTATTCGGCCGCCTGTGCGCCGGAGTGAAAGCCCAGACCGCGCGCGATGCTGCGTGCCTGTGGCATCTGCACCGCACCGCGCAGGTCCGACAGCGGCTGGCTGCCGAGCGCCGGCAGACCGGACGACTCGACGCGATCGGTCACCGCGGTGCCTTCCATTGCATCGAAGTAGCCCACCTGCGCCAGCGTTGGCGCGGTGCCATCGGATTCGAACTGCAACTGGTTGCAGTTGCTCTGCTCGCCGAAATTCACCGCGATCAGCTTCTGCGGTTTGCCGCTCAGATCGGGCGGACGGAAATAAGCGTTGCCACCGAGCACGTAGAACTCGTAGCCGCGCCGACGCGCCAGCTCGCGCACGAAACGGTGATCGCTGCCGCGCTGCGCCACCTGCAGCGGCGCCTCGCCCGACCCCGGCGGGTCGGCGACGATCGGCTTGAAGTCGTACTCGCCGAAGATCTCGGTGGCGATCGCCTCGTAGGTCTTGCCGCGCCAGATGCGCGCCTTGTCTTCCTGATTCATGTGGTACGAGGCATCGACGCCGCGAATCTCCACGATCAGGTTGGCGGCTTCCTCGTTGGTGCGGCAGTTGACGTGCGAGATGTAGCCGTCGAACACCACCTCGGTCTGGGTGGGAAATGCGGCAAGCACGGTCACCCGGTTCCACACCTGAAGATTCTCGTCCTCCAGGTACGGCCAACTGCCGTCGTCGTTGCGGCACGCCTGCAACTGGATCGCGCACGACGACCCGACGTTGAGATCCTCGTCCACCGTCACCGATTGCACGCACTTGAGCAGCTCGCCCGCGCTCTCGCCATTCACGCGCACGATGGCGCTGAAGGAACGGTCGGAAGCGGTGGGGATGGCGGGCACGTGGCGCTCCTAGACGTTGCGGTCGCGGGGAATGCGCAACTGCCGGCCCGGCACCAGCAACTGCTCGGGCGTCAGCACGTCGGGGTTGGCGTCGGCGATCAGCCACCACTTGCGCGGGTCGTGGAAAAACCGGTTCGCCAATGCATCGAGGCGGTCGCCCTCGCGCACCTGGTAGATCAGCGCCAACTCGGTTTCGACCGGTTCGCGGGTGCGCTTGAGCGGCACGCTGCGGCCTTCGCCGTCGAGCACGCTCGCGTCGGGCACGCGCTGGTAGCGGGAGCCGTTAAAGAACATTGGCGAAATCTCCGATGTTGCCCAGGTTCATCGCCGCCAGCGCAGTGCGCCAGCCGTGCGAATACAGGTACGGCGGGTTGAAGCCTTCGAGCACCTTGAGCTGCACCGCGATCTGCGCGCGCTTGGGGTTGAGATCGGGGAAATATTCCTGCTCGGTGATCTGCAGGCTGGTCATCACCACCGGCATCACGCGCTTGCGCCCCCACACGAACAACAGGATCGGAATGGTCTTGGCCTGGGCCGCGCCGAACTGGTCGTCGCCACCGACCAGGTTGCCGATCGGGAAGCCGAACAACTGGTCGGTCTTCGGGTAGATCATCAGTTCCAGCACCGACAACTGCGGCCCGATGCCGAACTGCCCGGCCAGCATCTGCTTGTCGTTCAGATCGTCGGTGGCATCGAGCATCAGGGTCAGGCTGATGGTCTCCTCGCTCACCTGCACCTGCGAGAGGCAGGCGCGCTGCTGTGCCTCGCTGCCTTCGCGGCAGCCGTTGCCGCTGCCGTCGGCGCCAGCCGGGGTGTAGCTGGCGGTGCGACCGCGGGTCAGGGTTTCGGGATTGAACTGGAACGCGAACAACAGCGGCGGCAGCGACAGCCCGTATTCGACGAAGGCGCCGCGCAGCAGTTTGGGTCGTTGGATGAAGTCGGACATGTTCGCTCTCCCGGCTCAATCCGATCCACGGTCGAGGATGCGTCGCGCCACGCTGGCGGCCAGTTGCGACATCGCCGCGCGGTCGCGCAACGAGTCGCCGCCGGCCTGCACCACCAACTCGCCGATGCGCACGTCGGCGCGCATTCCGGCGTCGGCGAGCGCCGCGTCCAGCGCGCCTACAAATTGCGTCGCGAGCGCCTGCTCGTGCTCGGCGGCGATGGCACGATCGGTCACCAGATGCAGCCGTTCGACGTGCAGCGACGGCGTGGGCGGTCGAGTGGCGCGAGTGTTCATGGGCGCAACCACCAGACCGCGAATGCGGCTTCCAGATCGTCGCTGCCCAGATCGTGCAGGCCGTCGCTCAACGGCAACGACAGGCTGGCCGTGGTCTTGCCGCGCAACTGCACGCCGCGATCGAGCAGCGCGCGGGCAACGCGGTCGCCGCGGCTGCGCGCCGGGGCATAGGGAAAATCGATGGCACAGGCGATCAAGCCGAACTGATCGGGCTCGCGAAAGTCGAGCTGCGGGGTGAAGCGCACCGTCTGCGGCACCGCGTTGAAGCTCGCCCGCACCGCCCAGGTGGTAACGGTGAGGGTGGCGAAGCTGCGCCCCAGCACCGGATGGATCAGCGGCGCGGTGGTGATCGTCACCCTCGCATCGATGCCGAGCGCGGCCCGCAGCAAGGCATCGAACCGCGGCGCCAGCGCCGCGAACTGCGCAACGATGAAAACGTCGCGCGCGCTGCGTTCGGCCGCCAGTGCGTCGGCTCTGGCCTGGCGCGCGGCCAACGTGGGAGCAATGCGTGCGGCGATGGTCATGATCGGGGCTCAATCGCGGCGGCTGAAGTAGGAGGACCACGGGTTGCGGAATGCGGCCGGTGCGGCGCTGCGTGGCGTCGGCGCCGGCATCGCGGTGGTGGGCTGGCTGCGCGAAGTCGCAGTGGCGGGCGCCTGCACCGTCACCTGCACCCGGTCGATGCGAAGCTGACGTGGCGCAGGCGGCAGTGGCGCCTGCAGCGCCGCGAGTTCGGTCGCCGCCAGCGGCGCGCGCGGAGCCCGCAACACGGGTTCGTCCGCTCGCGGCGACGCCGCCGCGAGGTGTGGCGGCGATGGCAGGCCCATCGTCGCTGCCGCTGGAGCGGTGACGAGGGACTTCGCCGATACCGACGACCACGCGGCAGACGCCGAAGCCGACGCTGGCGCCGGTAGCGGCACTGACGACGATGCCGATGTCGAAGGCGGCCGTGCTGCGGCGGTCCGAGGCGACGACGACGATCCCATGACCTGGGTGTCCACGATGGGCGCAGGCGCCTGCACCCGCGACGGTGCCGCTCCACCCGCGACGTCGCCGCGAACGTGCCGTACATCTTCAGGTTCGCGCGCCGCCTGCGGCGATGCGGCGATGGTCACGGTGGCGTCGGCGCGCAGTGTGCCGCGCGATACCGTCGCCGCTGCAGTCGCGTCAGTGCTGAGGATCGCGCCCGGCGAAGTGGGCTCGCGATTGCGGACATGTGCTGGCAGCGCCGGCACGGTCACCCGCGCTGGCGCGGTGACGGAAGCCGCGACTTCGCCTGCTGCCGTGCGCGCGGGTGACATCGACGGCGGCGACGCATCGCTACCAGCAATCGCTGTCTCGGCTGCAGTTGCGTGCTGAACCGGCACCGGCTGCGCTGCGCGCGCGTCGCTCGGCAACGGCAGAAACTCCGATGCTGCGTCGCGCAGGTGCATATCGCCCGGCGACGCCAGCGCATCACGCGGCTGCGGCAGCTCGGCGTCCATCGTCTCCGCATCCGTTGCTGAAGTTGCGGGCTCGGCGAGCGCTTGGTGTTCGTCCAGTCCCGGCATTTCAACAAGCGCCGGCAACGGCACGATGCGCGCGCCGACCGGCACCGCACGCCGCCGCAGCGGGGCGGGCAGCCAGGGCGCGCGCAACACACTGGTGGTCGCGCTTGGCAACGGCAGGCCGCGGCGCGCGAGCGCGTAGGCTTCCGCCGGCTCGGTCGGGGTGCGGTCGTCGGCGGGCATCGCTCAGGCACCTTGCGCCGCGTGCTGGCGCGCCACCAACGCCAGATAACGCTGCCGCTTGCTGCGCGTCAGCGCCAGGATCTCCGATTCGGACCAGTGGTAGTGCATCGCCAGCACGTGAACCTCCTCATACAAGCGCTCGAGATCGCTCAGACGCTCGGCAAAAAAAAAGCGGGAAGATCGAAGGCGTAACTCATGTCCGCGTTGCAATGCGGGCAACTCAGGTCGAGAAACAGATCCGGGCCGGGGCTGTTGGCATCGAGCCATGCCGCCAGTTGCGCGCGCAGTGCCAGCGGCCATTCGCGCACGGCTTGCTCGTCCGCTGCGCCCTGCGCGTCGAGGTCGAGCACCAGCCGCGCGAACAAGCGGGTATTGGCCGCCGCCGGATTGATCAACGCCAGATCCTCGATCGCGACCTGATCGGCCCCGGTCGGCAGCCGCAGGCGCAAGGTGTGGCCGGCCAGCGATACCGTGTAGTCCGCCTGCGGCCGCTCCAGCCGGCGCACCGGCAGTTCGCTGATCAGCAGATCGACGTCGACCCGCTGCGCGCAAGCCGGGCAACGCATCACCTGATGCACGGCGTCGCCCAGATCGATCTGCCGCAGGCGCAGCAACAGGTAATCGCGATCTCCCAGTTGCAATGCGGCGGTGAAACGGGCGTCGATCGGCGTGTCGATGCCTTCCACGGCTTCGATCGCGCGCGCCAGGAAAGCGCTGACGCGCTCGGCGTTGCCGGCGCTCGCACGCTCGAACAACGCCTCCTCATCGGCGCCGGTCAGCTCGCGCACGCGCACGTGGCGATGCACGCCACCGACGGCATCGAGCACGCCGCCCGGCAACTGCAGGCGCCGCCCGGCCAGCGACTCGTCGGCGTCCGCCGCGATCGCGGCGACGTTCTCGATCGCTCCCATCACTCGCTCCGGTTCATTGCATCACCTGGATGCCTTCGTTCTCCAGCACCAGGGTCTGGATCATCACGTCGGCCGAGTTGGCATCCAGGTCGGGGACCGCGGTGTACTTGGATACCCAGCACTGGTACACGCGATAGGCTTTCACCCGCTCGTTGTTGAGGTTGTAGATCTCGATGTCGATCTCCTTGCGGAAATCGTTCGGGGTCTTCTGCGAGTCGGCGCCCTTGTTGCCGAGATAGTTGGCCATCGCAGTGGCCCATTTCTCGAAGGTCTTGTCGTTGGTCACGCCCTGCTCCAGCGTGATCGGTTCGAACGAGACCATGCCGGGCAGCTTTTGCTTGAAGCTGTCCATCTCGCCGGAGCGGAATTCCTTGGACTCGACGCTGACCGTCAGCGCCGAACACTTGGTCAGGCCCGCCACCATCTGGTTGGCGATCTTGATGCGAAACTTGAACTTGCGGTACGGATCGAACTGCGAGGTGCGTGCTGGCATGTCGTTGCTCCTTCCTACGGGCGTGCTTGGACGATCTCAGACTCTTTCCCAACCCTCGTGGCGCAGACTGACGCTGGCGATGCCCACGCCGGCGCCATCGGCATTGAGTTCCGGCATGGCGACGTACTTCGATACCCAGGCGCGGTGCAGCTTGTAGCGTTGCGATGGCGATCCGGCGCCGACGCTGCCGACGTTGCCGTCGAGATCGAACACCTCGATGAACACGGTGCGCTTGAAGTCCCTGGCGCTGGCTGGATCGGCGTGCAGGGTCAGTACCTGATTGGCCCAGGACTCGAAGGTGCGGTCGGCGCTCCAGCCCTGCTCCAGCGTCACTTCGTCGAAGCTGATCATGCCGGGCATCTGCCGCGCGCCGAACGCATCGCCGGCTTCCTTGACCTCGTTGGGTGCCACCGACCGGCTCAACGGCGACACCCGGGTGACGCCCGCGACGATCGCGCCGTCCAGCCGCACCCTGAACTTGAAGGTGCGGTACGGATCGAACTGGGAGGTGCGCGCGGCCATGGTCGTTCGTCGTCAACCTTGCGGCCGCTGCGACTTCTGACTGATGCGGATGATCACGAACTCGGCCGGCTTCAACGGCGCGAACGCCACTTCCATGTTGACCCGACCGGCATTCACCTCCGACGGCGGGTTGAGCTCGGCGTCGCATTTGACGTTGAACGCCTCGTCGGGCGTTGCGCCGGCGAGCGCGCCCTTGCGGAACTCGCCCATCATGAAGTCGTCGATGTTGGCCTTGAGCTGCTCCCACAACGGCGCATCGTTGGGCTCGAACACCGACCACTGGGTGCCGCGATAGATGCTCTGGCGCAGGTAGATGGTGTAGCGGCGCACCGGCACGTAGCGGTACTCCGGATCGGATTGCGCCGCGAAAGTGCGCGCGCCCCACACCACGATGCCGCTATCGGCAAACTGACGGATGCAGTTGACGCCGATCGGGTTGAGGATGTCCTGCTCGACGTCGGTCACCGAATATTCCAGTCCGATCGGGCCGATCAATCCGGTCTCGGTGCCGGCCGGCGCCTTCCACACGCCGCGCTGGTTGTCGATGCGCGCATACAACCCGGCGATGAATCCGGACGGCGGTACGTAGCGTTTGGGATTGCGCCCGGCACCGGCACGGTCGGCGATCTGCAGCCAGGGGTAGTACAACGCCCCGTAACTGTTTTTCGGGCTGATCCGGTTGCGCATGTAGTCCTGCGCGTGCGGCGGCTCGGTCACCGGCACGTTCTTGTCGCGCTTGCCGGTGGCGTCGGCGATGTAGAAGCAATCCTGGCGGATCGCGCAATAGCCGATCGCTGCGCTCACCACCGCGGGGTCGCTGGCGCCGGGAATGGCGACGAAGTTGACGTCGTTGACGTCGTCCAGCGCGTGCAGACCGGTCTTGCGGTCGGCAGTGCCGATCAGATCGAAGTTGGAGACCGGGCTGCCGTCGTTGCCATCCTCCAGCGCGCGCGCCTCGTTGCTGCCGGCGACGATGTCGAAGCCGGGGCGGAAGTATGGCGAGGCCGCGTCGCCATCGGCGAAGCCGCTCTGCGCCTGGGTTTCGAAACGCAGGCGGATGTTGGGGCTGAGCAAGCCGTCGCTGACCTGCAGCCGGTAGTAGTTGCCGCGTCGCGCCTGCGTCACCAGCACCCGGCCGTTGACCACGCTCGCCGCGATCTGCCCACCCGCCACCGCGTTGATGGCATTGCGCAGTTGCGTCGCGCTGACCTGTTGCAGGTTCGGGAACGTGGCACCAGTGGTGAAATTGACCACCAGCGGCGCCAGATCCGCCCCGGCGACGCCGTTGTTGACGGTGAAGGACAGGTTCGCGCCTTCCTCCAGCGTGAACGGGCCGACGTCGCTCTGCACGAACGCCGGCTCCGAACGACCCAGGCCATCGACGCCAGCACCCGGCTGCGCGCTGCCGTCGAATTGCGTCAAGTTCAGCACCGCCGCCGCAGTGCCGGCAATCAGCATGCGGCTGTCGGCGGTGCCGAGATTGGTGGTGGAGATCACCAGACGGCTACCTTCCTTGCGCGCACGCAGCAGCCCGGCGGTGGCCGGCGCGGCGAAAGCCGCGTTGAGGTCCGCCAGCACGGTGTCGATCGGCACCGCTGCACCCGCGGTCAGCACGATGTTGGGCAGCACATTGCCATGCACGCTGATCGACAGCACGTTGTTGGGTGCGGTCAGATTGAAAGTGGCGGCACTCGCGGTCTTCAGGGTGGCGCCGATCGCGGTACCGGCGCCCTGCTGGAAGCCCGCCAGGCCCACCAACGGACGCCCGGCGCCGGTGGCGCCGCCGCCGATGGTGAAGTAACTCTCGTAACCGGCGACGTTGTGCCGCACGCGCAGCCGTCCGGCGCCGGCCGGGTCGGCGGCGGCCGTGATGAAGGCGGTGAGGTTGAAGGCGCTCCAGGCGGTATTGATCGCATCGACCACTGCCTGCGGCGCCACTGGCGCCGGCAACAACGCGAAGAGATCCAGCGGCGGCACCACGGTCCCGTCGGGCACCGTCAGCGTGAGGGTATCGCCCGCCAACAGCGGCACCACCGCGGCCAGCGCCCCGCCCGTCACCGCGGTGGCATGGATGCTGGCGCCATTCGCCAATGGCGTGGCGGCATGCAGGTCCGTCACCGTGATGTAGTCGGATGCGTCGTTGATGGCGGTTTCGACGTAGCGATCCGAATCCGGATCCATCGACAGATCGTCGAAGAACTCGACCAGATTGCCCTCGTTGTAGATCACCAGGCGGAATTCGCGGCCTGGGTTGGTGGTGCCGTCTTCCACCCGCACCGACAGGCTGTTGCCCCAGCCGCCCTTGCCCTTGGCGTCGATACGCAGGGTGTTGCGGGCAGGCCCGGCGGTTTCGCGCGAGGGGAAGTCGACGCCCGCCAGCCTCGACGAGGCATCCGAGAGCGCACGCACGATGTAGCAGCGCTTGCCGCCATTGGCAAAGAACTGCTCCACCGCGTAGGGCAGATAGGGGCCGTCGCGGCTGACGTCGCCGAACTTGGCAACGAACGCACGCCACGTGGTGAGGAAGGTTGCCTTGTTGGGCACGCCCTTGGCGGTTGCCCCGACGAACGCTGCGGTCGAGGTGCCGACGCCTTCGATCGGGCGCACGCCGCTGGACTTCTCTTCGACGTAGACGCCGGGATGGAGATACTCTGCCATGTCGAAACTCCTGTCGGTTGAGGCCCTGCAGCCGTGCACGCACGGCCCGGTGTGATCGGTTACCGCTTGGCGGTTTTGCGGGTCGGTGGCTTTGCTGCGGACGTCTTGGGTGCGGCCTTGCCGGCGCCGCGCGACGCCGCAGGCGCCGGAGCGGACTTGCCGCCTGCGCCCTTGCCCGGCTTGGCGACCGCGGGTGCCACGGCGCTCGACGTGGCGGCCTCGGCGAGCACCTCGCTCATGCGCGCCGGGATCCGGCGCAACCATCCCGCCCGCTCCCATTCGACCAGGTGCTGGTTGTCGTACAGCGCCTCGTCGCGCAACGCCCTCGAGCGCCCGCCAGGCGCCAGCAGCAGAAACTCGCCACCGCGCAAATCCACGCGCAGCGGCTGCGAATGCAAATTGACGATCCGGCAAGCCATATCGGTCATTCCTCCGTGGTAGGGCTGGGAGTCGGCCTGGTCAGCCATTGCGCGTGCACACCGAACTCGCTGTCGGGCATGCGCCGACCGGCCTTAACCAGTTCGATGCGCACCGCATTCACCACTTCGCGCATGCCGATCGCCGAGCCCGCATCCGCGGCCAGATAGGCTGCACTCAGGGCGGCGTTGCGAATCGCTCCGCCGGTGAGCGCGAAACGCTGGGCAAGGAATCCCCAGTCGATGTCGTCCGCCAGCGGCGCCGGCTCGGGGAAGCTGCGATGCCACAGGCGCATGCGCTCCGGTACCTGCGGCAGCGGAAACTCGATGCTGACGTGGATGCGGCGCAAGAACGCATCGTCGATGTGATCGCGCTTGTTGGTGGCGAGGATGGCGATGCCGTCGAAGCTCTCGATCCGCTGCAGCAGATAGTTGATCTCGATGTTGGCGTAGCGGTCGTGCGCGTCCTTCACTTCCGAGCGCTTGCCGAACAGGGCGTCGGCCTCGTCGAAGAACAGCACCGAGTCGGCGCGGTTGGCCTCGTCGAAGATCGCGCGCAGGTTCTTCTCGGTCTCGCCGATGTACTTGCTGACCACGCCGGCCAGATCGATCCGGAACAGGCGCATGTGCAAGGTGTGCGCAATGGCGTCGGCAGCCATGGTCTTGCCGGTGCCGGAAGCGCCGTGGAACAGCACCACCAGGCCGCGCCCGCGAGCGGAAACGACGTCGAAGCGCCAGTCCTCGAACACCGTGCGCCGATGCCGCACGCGCCGCACGATGTCGTGGATCAGTTCGAAACGGTCGTCCGGCAGCACCAGATCGTCCAGCCGATGCGCGACCGGCATGGCTTCGGCGAGTTGATGCAGGCGCGGCGTGGCGACCCGCGCCACCACCTCGTGCAACACACGCGCCCGCGCCTGGGAATCGGTAGTGACGCGCAACGCCGCGCGCGCGTGCTGGACCGCGCTGCCGATCTCGCCCTGGGTGAGCCGGAACTTGGCCGCCAGCGAACGCGCCAGCGCGATGCGCTCGTCCTCCTGCCATTGCGGCAGTGTTGCCAGCGCCTCCATCCAGGCGAGTTCGCGCGCGGTGATGTCGGGCGCCGGCACCGCGACGTCGGCCACTTCGGCAGCAGGGAACCACTCCGAGAACGCCAACGGCTCGTCCGAGCCCAGCAACACGGTGCCGCCGAATTTGCGCAGCCACACCTGCAATATCGCGCAGGCTTCGGCCTGCAGGCCGGGCTCCTCGAACAGCCGGTCGGCGTGGTGGATGAACAGCACGCTGGCGCCGAGCCGGGCGTCGCGCAGCGCGGCGGCCAGGGTGGCGTGCAACTCGCCGCCGCAACGGCGCAGCTTGCCGCCGTCGAGCGCCAGACAACCGATCCGGGCACGCGCGCAGGCCTGCTGCACCACGAAACCCCTGCCGCTGCCGCCACGCCCGTGTACGTTGATCACCCGCGAGCTCGACCGCTCATCGCCTGGCGCCACCGACGGGCCGTCCGTCAGCAGCGCAGCGATCGCCACGTCTTCGTCGCGCGCCCGCCACAGGCGCTGCACCAACGGCGGCACCTCGTCGTCGCTCGTCACCCGCGCCACGCGCGCATCGGCGCCAGATCGCAGCAGCAGGTAACGCACGATGCCATCGGCGACGCGGAACAGTCCATGCGGCAAACCCCGCCCACCGTCGTCGCTCACCAGCAACCCGTAGCGCAGCAATGCCGCGTCGGCGGCCAGTTCGGCCTGCCGCTGAACGTGTTCGTGCGGCGGCGCGGTCAATCGCAGCACGGTGTCGATCGACGCGCGCGGGCGCGTGAGGTCATCGTTGAGGTAGGCGAACAAGCGTTCGAAACGGCGGTCGAGCTCGGGCGCCAAGCACACCAGCAGGGCATCGAGCTCGAACGCCGAGAGCGCAAAGCACTGGCGCAACGCGCGCAACCGGGCGCTTGCCTGACTCTCGTCGGCAAGCCACCGTGCCGACAGGCTGCCGGCCGCGAAATCGCAAACGGATGGCCGGTGCCGGTGCGCCAGCAGACCGTCGACCTCGGCGTCGGTGATGACCAGATGCTTGAGCGCGACGTCGCTCGCCTCGCCGCGCATCTGCGCCACCTGCAACGCAACGCGGCGATCCAGCTCGGCCACCAGCGCCGCGGTCCAGGCGAGCGCAGGCGCCGACGCCATCCCGGGCCGCGCGCGCGCCATTGCCGTCGCCGTGCGGGTCATCGCAGCGGGCTCACGTCGAGCACCCGCTCCTGCACGCGCCGCACATTGCGGGTGACGCGGCTGTCCAGCAGGATGGTGGACACTTCGTAGGTCACGCTGAGGCGATACGCCACTTTCTCGAACGCACGCCACAGGTCGAGCATGTCGGACAGCGACAGCATGCGCGGCACGATGCGCAGTTCTTCGGTCATCGTCGCCAATGCCGGTGCCAGCACCGAGTCGCCTTGCCGCACCAGGGCATGCTCGTGGAAGGTGCGCATCACCTCGCCCAGGGTGCGCTGGATCTCCAGCTCGTCCGGGCCATACGGCGTAATCAGGTAATGCAGGTTGAGGCCGACCGGCGGCGCCACCAGTTGGGTGTCGGTCACCGCGTGCCAATCGAGGTTGGCGGCGAACGGATTATGCTCGACGCGATACAGATACAGGCTGACCTTGGGCGCGACCCCGCCCAGCTCCGCCGGCGCCTTCAGCGTGTCCACCGCCAGGCCCGGCAACTCCTGCTCCAGCAGCGCCTTGAGGGTATCGGTGACGGCAGCGATGGCGGTGAAGTCGCTCATGCGGTGCGCTCGTCAGTCGCGTGTTCGACACATCTCATTGCCGCTCCCCGCCCCATGCCGACGCGCGTATTCACGCTGTGCGCCGCGGCGCGTGGTAGACCATGCCGCCGTCGGGCAACACCGTGCACTCGATCCGGCCACGCGCGCACAGCACCTTCAGCGCGCGCCGGACGTGCTCGATCGATACGTCCACACCCACCGCCGGCAACCACCATTGCGCCACTCCTTGCTCACCGTCCGCCGCTGCCGGGTGCCGCGCGAGGTACTCCTCGATCGCCGCGATGGCACGCTCAGTCGAAGGCTCGGGCTCATCGAGCATGACCATGTCCAGGCACGTGACACTGGCGTTTACCGCAAGTCGCGTGCCAACGGGGACTTCAACGCAACCGACTGATTCGCAACGTCTGGAATGCGCCGAGCAACGCGCTCCGGGTCGCCATGCACCCGCCTGCGGGGCGCACCTGGGTGCGCGCCGCCCCGGCAAAAAGGGTGGGCAACCGCATGCGTGTGTCACCTGTCGCGCGCAAGCGCGCTCCCACAAGAGCCGATGCTGGCTTGGGACTCGGGACTCGGGACTCGGGACTCGGGACTCGGGACTCGGGAAAGCATACCGAGGCGAGGCGTGGACATCTGTCGCGCGGGCGCGTTCCCACCAACGCAGGAGAGGGTGCTTTGGAAGGCTGATGCAGGTGTCGCTACAGCGCGTTCGCCTGTTCGTGGAAGACGGCGTGATCGATGCCGTGCTTCTTGAGCAGCTTGCCCAGCGCGCGACGCTCCTTGCCGGCCAGACGCGCGGCGTGGGTGACGTTGCCGCCGGCCACGGTCATCAGGTGCTGGAGATACTGCCGCTCGAACGCGGACAGCGCATGGGCCCGCGCTTCGCTGTAGTTGCACAACTGCGCGCGCGCGTCGAAACCGCCGGTACGCTCCAGCGACACGCCGGCCATGCCGGCGTGTGGCACCAGATCGAGCGTACTGCCGTCGGACAACAGCAGCGCGCGCTGAACCACATTGTCCAGCTCGCGCACGTTGCCGGGCCAGGCGTAATGCCCCGCCCACTCGCGGCTGCGCGCGTCGAGGGGGCGTGGCTTGACCCCGTAATGGCGCGCGTAGCGTTCGACAAAATGCTCGGCCAGCAGCGCCGCGTCGCCGGCGCGCTCGCGCAGCGGCGGCATCTCCAGCAACAGCACGTTGAGGCGGAACGCCAGATCGTCGCGAAACGTGCCGGCGCCGAGCAGGCTCTGCAGGCGCGGGCTGGCGGCGGCGATCACCCGCACGTCGCTGCGATGCTCGCGCATGCTGCCCACCGGCCGATAGGTGCGGTCCTGCAGGAACCGCAGCAACGACACCTGCGCACGCAACGGCAGCGAGTCGAGTTCATCGAGGAAGAAAGTGCCTCCGTCGGCTGCGGCGACCAGACCGATGCGCGCCTGACGCGCATCGGTGAAAGCGCCGCGCTCGCACCCGAACAACTCGGTTTCGATCAGCGTCTCTGGTACCGCGCCGCAATTGAGCGCCACGAACGGCCCTTGCCGTCGCACCGACCCGTAATGGATGGCGCGCGCGGCCATTTCCTTGCCGGTGCCGGTTTCGCCCTGAATCAACACCGACACATCGAACCGTGCCATGCGCTCGATCAATTCCAGCGCACGCAAGAACACCTCGGAGCGTCCGATGAGCTGGGGCGAAGCTTCCGCTTGCACCGGAGTCGACGACATGGCGCACTCATTCCCTCGATCGGCGTCCGCGCACCATGCCCGTCCGCCCGCCGCGGCTGATTGCCAACCAGACGCCCCCCAGACGTCTCCATTCGGCAACAACTGAGCTATCCAACGAAAGGCACTGGCCATTGCGGCCAGTCCTTCCCGGAAACCGTATCAACCGTAACGATTGCAAATGGCGGCTGCACTCAATCGCCGTACAAACCCCCAACGACATGGCGGACTCGCAAAGCGCAGCGAGATGCCGGGTTCAGGCTCCGGCAAAACGCTCGGCCGCGCCGATCCAACGCGCCACGATGCGATCGGCCAGTGCCGGATCGTGGCTCAGCAGGCGGTCGGCGAGTTGGTGCACTTCAGGCAGCAATTCGGCATCGCGTGCCAGATCCGCCACCCGGAACTGCGCCAGACCGGTCTGACGGGTGCCCAGCAGCTCGCCAGGGCCGCGCAGCGCCAGATCCTTCTCGGCGATCACGAAACCGTCGGTGGTATCGCGCATCACCGCCAGCCGCTCGCGCGCCAATGCCGACAGCGGCGCCTGAAACAACAGTACGCAAGTGGAGGCGGTTGCGCCGCGCCCTACCCGTCCGCGCAACTGGTGCAATTGCGCCAGCCCCAGGCGCTCGGCGTTCTCGATCAGCATCAGCGAAGCGTTGGGGACGTCGACGCCCACCTCGATCACGGTGGTGGCGACCAGCAAGTGCAGTTCGCCGGCCTTGAATGCGCTCATCACCGCCTGCTTCTCGGCCGCCTTCATGCGGCCGTGCACCAGCCCGACGCGCAGGCCCGGCAACTGCCCACACAACTGCTCGAACGTGCTCTGCGCCGCCTGCGCTTCGATCTCGTCGCTCTCGTCGATCAAGGTGCATACCCAGTACGCCTGACGGCCCTGTGCGCAGGCGACCCGAATGCGTTCGACCACCTGATCGCGGCGCGCGCCGCTGACCACCACCGTCTGCACCGGGGTGCGCCCCGGCGGCAGTTCGTCGATGACCGAGATGTCGAGGTCGGCGTACGCGGTCATTGCCAGCGTGCGCGGAATCGGCGTGGCGGTCATCACCAACTGGTGCGGCACGCGGCTGCCGCTTCGGCCCTTGTCGCGCAGCGCCAGACGCTGGTGCACGCCAAAGCGGTGCTGCTCGTCGACGATGCACAACGCGAGGTCGGCAAAGATCACCGCATCCTGCATCAGCGCGTGGGTTCCCACCACCACCTGCGCCGCGCCGCTGCCAATCTGCTCCAGGGTCTCGCGACGGGCCTTGCCGGTGACCTTGCCGGCCAGCCAAGCCACCCGCACCCCGAGCGGTTCGAGCCATCCACGCAGGGTGTGCAGATGCTGTTCGGCCAGCAGTTCGGTGGGCGCCATCAGCGCGGCCTGGCGCCCGGCCTCGACCGCGTGCAACGCCGCCAGCGCCGCCACCACGGTCTTGCCGCTGCCGACGTCGCCCTGCACCAGCCGCAACATCGGCTGGCCCAGCGCGAGGTCGCGCATCACCTCGGCCAGCACCCGCCGCTGCGCAGCGGTCAACGCGAACGGAAGGCTTTGCTGCAAGGCGGCGGCCAGATGCACACCCGCCGGTACCGGTTGCGCGCCGAGCCGCTGCAATGCCACCCGCTGGCGTCGCAGGCTGAGGTGGTGCGCCAACAACTCCTCCAGCGCCAGCCGTCGCTGCGCCGGATGCCGGCCCTGCGCCAACGCCGCGATGTCCTGATCGGTGTCGGGCCGATGCACGCACAGCAGCGCGTCGCGCAAGTTGGGCAGTTGCAGGCGACGGCACACCGCCTCCGGCAACAACTCCAGCACCTCCGCCTCCGGCAACCGCCGCATCGCATCGGCGATCAGCCGCGCCAGTTGCGTGGCGCCGATGCCTTCCACCGCGGGATACACCGGGTCGAGGCGGTCGGCCAAGGCGGCATGATCGTCCTCTGCAAGAAAGCGGTAGCTGGGGTGCACCATCTCGCAACCGGCGTTGCCGCCGCGCACCTGGCCGTACGCGCGCAGCCAGCGCCCGGGTTGAAATTGCGCCAGTTGCGCGGCGCGAAAATGGATGAAGCGCAGCACCAGTGTGGCGCCGCTGTCATCGCCGATCGCCACCCGCAGCATCGGCCGATAGCGGAAGCTGCGCTCCACCGCCTCCACCCGCGCCTGCACCTGCGCGCTCTGCCCTGGCAGCAACGCCCGGATCGGAGTGATCCGGGTGCGGTCTTCGTAGCGCAATGGCAGGTGCAGCCACAGATCCTGCAGCGTGAGCAGGCCGCGCGCGGCCAGCTTCTGCGCCACCCGCGGCCCGACTCCCGCCAGGTCCGTCAGCGGCGCATTGCCGGCGGCAGCCAGCTCGGGACGCGACGCGGCGGACATGCGACTCACACTGGCGGGCGGCGCGGCGGCATCGGCCAATCGGTCAACGCGCCGCTCAGGCCGTCACCAACACCGCGTCCACTTCCAACCGCACTGCCCGCGGCAGCGATGCCACGCCAATGGTGGATCGGGCCGGATAGGGCGCGCTGAAATATTCGGCCATCACCGCATTGACGGCCGCGAAATCGCCCAGGTCGGTGAGGTAGATGCCGATCCGCATCACCTCATCGAGCGAACCACCGGCGGCGGTGCAGACCGCTCGCAGATTGTCGAACACGCGCCGCGCCTGCACCGTGATGTCGCCGTCCACCACCTCGCCGGTCTGCGGATCCAGCGGAATCTGTCCCGACAAATACACGGTATTGCCGCTGCGCACGGCCTGCGAATAAGGACCGATGGCGGCCGGAGCGAGCGAAGTGGCGATGGCTTGGCGAGGCATGGAGATTCCGCGGAGTGGTTGAGGAGGTTGGGAGTTTAGCGGGACTGGGGGTTCGATGAGGCCGGGACTCGGCGGAAGGGCCGGGACTCGGGACTGGGGACTGGTGACTCGGGACTCGGGACTCGGGACTCAGAAATGCCAAAGCGAGAAGCAACGGCGAACGGCCGAAGCGAAAGGTCGCAAGCTTGTAATCCCGAGTCCCGAGTCCCGAGTCCCGAGTCCCGAGTCCCGAGTCCCGAGTCCCGAGCCCTACATCCGCTGCACACTGCTCACCATGCCCAGACGCCGCACGCGGCGGATGACGTCTGCGAGATGGCGGCGGTCGCGTACTTCGATCACGAATTCCATCACCGAGACGCCGGTATC
>JANRIF010000040.1:0-11230 GCA_033765245.1 Lysobacteraceae bacterium | reverse complement strand
GAGCTGCCACCGGCAGCTCGTCAGCCGCGGCCCATCACCCCCTTCGCCTACGGCGAAAGGGAGGGAGCGACAGCCACATCGCGCAAGCTTGTAGTCCCGAGTCCCGAGTCCCGAGTCCCGAGTCCCGAGTCCCGAGTCCCGAGTCCCGAGTCCCGAGTCCCGACCGAGCGAACCGCGCAGCGGTGAAGCGAAGGCGTAGCCGGCGCAGCCGGCGATGTCGCGCAGCGACCGAATCCCGAGTCCCGAGTCCCGAGCCCTACATCCGCTGCACACTGCTCACCATGCCCAGACGCCGCACGCGGCGGATGACGTCTGCGAGATGGCGGCGGTCGCGTACTTCGATCACGAATTCCATCACCGAGACGCCGGTATCGCGCTCGTGGTAGTCGACGCTGTCGATGTTGGAGTTGCGCTCGGCGATTGCCGCCGCCACCCGCGCCAGCGCGCCGGGCTTGTTCTCGACGTCGATGCGCAGCGCCGCGCGGTAGTCACCTTCGACCTGACGGTCCCAGTCGATCGCCACCCAGCGTTCCGGCGTCTTGCGGAATTCGGCGACGTTGCGGCATTCCAGCCGATGCACCACCACGCCCTTGCCGGAGGACAGATAGCCCATGATCTCATCGCCGGGGATCGGCCGGCAGCAGGCGGCAAACGTGATCACGCCGCGCTCGCCGCCGCTGACAAGGATCTTGTCGACATGGCCCGGCACCTCGGTTGGCGGCATCGACAAGGCGTCGGCGCCGCGCAGCAGCACCTGCGCCACCTGCGCCGGCATCTTGTTGCCCAGCGCGATGTCGGCCATCAGCTCCTCCAGGCGCCGGTAGCGCTGATCGGACAGGTACTGGTCCAGTTGCGCCTGCTTGATGCGCTCCAGCGAACTGTCCAACGCCTCCAGCGCGCAATCGAGCATGCGATGCCCGAGTTGCACCGCGTCCTCATGTTCCAGACGCTTGAGAAAGTGGCGGATCGCGGTACGCGCCTTGCTCGACACCACGTACTCCAGCCACTGCGGGCTGGGGTTGGCGGATGGCGCGGTGATGATCTCCACGGTCTGCCCGGAGGCCAGCCGGGTGCGCAGTGGCACCAGTTTGCGATCGACGCGCGCCGCCACCGCGTGGCTGCCGACGTCGGTATGCACGGAGAAGGCGAAGTCCAGCGCAGTGGCGTTGCGCGGCAGGCTGAGAATGTCGCCGCGCGGCGAGAACAGGTAGACCTCATCCGGGAACAGGTCGACCTTGACGTTGTCGAGAAACTCCAGCGACGAGCCGGCGTATTGCTGCGACTCCAGCAGATTGCGCACCCAGTCGTGCGCGCGCGTCTGCGCGCTGTTGCCGGAATTTTCGCCGCTCTTGTACGACCAGTGCGCCGCGATCCCGCGCTCGGCGATCAGGTCCATCTCCTCGGTGCGTATCTGCACCTCGATCGGCGAGCCGTACGGACCGAACAACACCGTGTGCAGCGACTGGTAGCCGTTGGCCTTGGGAATTGCGATGAAATCGCGGAAGCGCCCGTCGACCGGCTTGTACACCGCGTGCACCGCGCCCAGCGCGTGGTAGCACTGCGCCACGTTCTGCACCACCACCCTGAAGCCGAACACGTCCATCACCTGGTCGAAGCTCTTCTGCTCCTGGCGCATCTTGTTGTAGACGCTCCACGGACCCTTGATGCGTCCGACCAGCCGATGGCTCAGCCCCTCGCTGGTGAGCTTTTGCGCCAGCCGCGCCTCGATCAGCGCCAGCGCCTCGCGCCGCACCAGCGGCTGCGCGCGGATGCGCCGTTGGATCACCGCATGCCGATGCGGGTACAGGTTGCGGAAGCCGAGATCCTGCAACTCGCCCTTGAGCCGGTTCATGCCCAGGCGCTGCGCCACCGGCGCGTAGATTTCCAGGGTTTCGCGGGCAATGCGCCGACGCGCTTCGTCGCTCATCGCGTCGATCGTGCGCATGTTGTGCAGGCGATCGGCCAGCTTGATCAGGATCACGCGCAGGTCGCGCGCCATCGCCAGCAGCATCTTGCGAAAGCTCTCGGCGGCGGCTTCCTGACGGCTGGAGAAGCGCAGTTGATCGAGCTTGGTGACGCCGTCAACCAGCTCCGCCACCGGCTCGCCGAAGCGCTCGGCGATCTCGGCACGCGGCAGCGGCGTGTCTTCCAGGGCGTCGTGCAGGATCGCCGCGCACAAGGTCTCGGCATCGAGGTGCAGGTCGGCGAGGATGCTCGCCACCGCGACCGGATGGGTGATGTAGTCCTCGCCGCTCTTGCGGGTCTGGCCGACGTGCGCCTTGGCGGCGATGGCGTAGGCCTGCCGCACTTTTTCGCGCTGATCGGCGCTCAGGAACTCGGCAAGACGCATGTCCAGGGCGTCGAAGCCGTGGACGGATGACAGGCTGGGCGTGTGGTAGGCAGGCTCGGAGACAGGCATGAGCGCAGCCTACGCGGCCGGCAGCGCAGCGGCAACGGGGCCGGCCGCACGCGGCCGCGCCCGGTAACGCGGGCTCAGAGGTCGTCGCCGCCCTTGAGCAGATCGTCGTCCACCACCTCGGCGGCGGCCCATTCCAGCGCCTCGCGCTCGGCGCGCTCGCGCTCGGCCTTCTCCACCGCTTCGATCAGCGGTTGATCGACCTTGCGCGCGGCGATTTCGCGCAGCGCCAGCACGGTCGGCTTGTCCTGCGCGGCGACATTGTCGATCTGCGCTTCGACGCCCTTGGAGAGCTGACGCGCGCGCTTGGACGCCATCAACACCAGCTCGAAGCGGTTGTCCACGACTGCCAGGCAGTCTTCAACGGTAATGCGGGCCATGTTCTCTCCCGTGCGACCTGCAAGGTCGCAGCGTGGTGGCGTGAAATTCGGAACTGCGGATTGTAGCTTGGGGCGGGGGTGGGGGCAAATTGGTTGGGGCGCGGGGAGCGCGGGGAGCGCGGGACCTCGGGACCCGGGACCCGGGACCCGGAAAAAGCAGGTCAAGGCATGGCCGATGGCATGGCGCTCTTTTGTGGGAGACCGCTTGCGGGCGACGGCAGCAGCGATCGCGCACAAGCGCGCTCCCACAAGAGCCCGAAGCAGGTAGGGTCGCAACGGGCTTGTCCCGAGGTCCCGAGGTCCCGAGGTCCCGAGGTCCCGAGGTCCCGAGGTCCCGTGGTCCCAAGCCCACCTCACCCCCCCAGCAACGCCCCGATCAAGCTCGCATGCCGGGCAGTCTGGCTGTCGCGGCGCAGGCGGCGGGCGACGAAGATCGCGCGCAGTTCCTGCACGGCGGTGTCGAAGTCATCGTTGACCAGCAGATAGTCGAACTCGTGATAGTGCGACATCTCCTCGCGCGCCGCGGCGAGCCGGCGTGCGATCACCTCGGGCGAGTCCTGGCCGCGCGCGCGCAGGCGCCGCTCCAGTTCGGTCCGCGACGGCGGAAAAATGAACACGCTCACCGCATCGGGTACTTTGGCGCGCACCTGACGCGCACCCTGCCAGTCGATCTCCAGCAACACATCGATACCGCGCGCCTGCAGCGGCTCCACCGCCGCGCGCGAAGTGCCGTACCAGTTGCCGTGCACCTGCGCGTGTTCGAGAAACGCACCTTCCGCCAACTGCCGCTCGAACTCATCGCGCGACACGAAATGGTAGTGCTGGCCCTCGTCCTCGCCCGGGCGCGGCGGCCGTGTGGTGCTGGAAATCGACAGCCGGATGCCTGGCTCCAACGCCAGCACCGCGTTGACCAGACTGGACTTGCCGGCACCCGAGGGCGCCGCGACGATCAGGACGCTTCCACGCATGCGCGCTCTCCCCTACTCAATGTTCTGCACCTGCTCGCGCAGTTGCTCGATCAGCACCTTGAGATCCACCGCGATCTGCGAGGTGCGCGCATCGCCGAGCGAAGTCTATCAGTCGGTCTGCGGAGCTCAACAGTCACGCCGCACGCTCCAGCCGAACGGTCGGCCGGCGCACCGTACGCCAGTAATTCACCGTCGGAACGATTTGCAAACAAAGGTGAGCTTGACGGTCGGCACCAGGCCGAGGAGTGAAGGTGTGGGCGACATGGAGTCCATCGTTGCTCTATACCGGCTGAGGTTCAGCGGCGCCCGGACACGTGCGTCTCCCACTCCTTGCGCAGCTTGCGAAACGACCGGCTATTGTCGCACGCTTGTTGCAGATTGATTCGGGCCGCAAACGCGGGTTGATCAAGAATTTCACTATACGTGCCGCCCTGCATATGCTCCCGCATCCAGCCCTTGGCATTGCGATGGCTCTCTGCTTGGATTCTTTCGTCAGAACCCAAGGAAAAACCGCGAACTCCCTGTAAAGAGCGCGCCGCCGCGATGAACCATGCTTCGAACTCCCGGTTGGCAAACACAACCGATAAGCGTCGATGCGGGATGTGCTGCCGTGCCCTGTCGTAGGTTTGCAGCCCAAGACTTGCCGGGCAATCGTCATCAGCATCCAGCACGATCAGAACCCACCCATCGTCGCCGCTCTTGGCAGCGGCCAGCAGCAGTTGTCGGCGGAACTCATCCTCCTTGTTCAGGAATTTGTCGCGCCTGACGCGAATGGGTTGGAGCGGCACAACCGTCGCCGCGGAACTCCATGCCGAGGCCAATCTGCGCAACAGCACCGGCAGGGCGGCGACCTCGCCATCCCCTTCCACGATCGAGGCAATCGCGATCACGCCGGGGTCTCGCCGAACAGATCGGCCTGCGTTGCGCCTTGCTGCTCGATGGCCTTGCGATCAGGCGCCAATTGGTTCATGCGCAGCAGTTCCCCGGCCGAGAACAGATGCTCGCGCAATACTTGCCGGGAGGCATCGTCCAGCGGCGCGATCCTGGTCTCGCCCTCCTCGGAAACGACCGCAAGGATCGCATCGGCATCGATGCCTCGGTCGTCCAGCAGGTCGGGGCTGTGGCTGGTGACCAGCACCTGGGTGTGGTCGGCCGCGTAAACGAGCACCTCGCGCAAGGCCGCGCTGGCGGCCGGATGCAGCGCCGTCTCCGGCTCCTCGATGCCAATTACCGTGGGCGCATGATCGACATTGCTTTGCAGCAAGGCCGTCATCACGCCCAACGCACGCAATGTGCCATCGGACATGTTTTGCGCCAGGAACTTCCACGGATGCTTGGCGCCTGCCATCTCCTGGCGGAACTCCAACGTCTCCATCGGGCCAATGGCCTTGCGCTCCATGCCATGCACCATAGGAACCACCGACTGGAGATATTCCTTGATGGTCTGCATGCGCCCGGGCGCTACGCGCTCGAGATGGCCGATGACGCTGGCAATGTTCTCCCCCGCGGGCTTGAGCAAGCGGCCATCCTGCGGTTTCTGGAGTTCGCGCATCAGCTTGGGGTTCAGGTTGTAGAAGCCCATGGCGGTGAGCGCATCGAACACCGGCCTGAATGCGGTGAGGCCCGATGCCGCCACCAAGGCCAAGCGATCGGCCGTCACCGCCGGAAACGTGGCCTCACTGCTGTCGCGCAGGTGACCCTTGGATATCCGAAAGAATGGTCCCTTGCCGATGCCGACAATGACGCACTCCTCGTGCTGCACTTCATAGCCGCCGCTGGCCAATGCCCCGACGTCGAAGGCATACCAGCCCTCACGGCCGTCCTTGATGCAGAACTCCAGTCTCATGCCAAAATGCGTTGGGTGGCCGCTGGAGCGGCGACGCACCTCATGCAGTCCACCGCGCTCGTTGATGGCGCTGTCCAGGGAGCCCGACAGGGCATCGCGCACGAAATGCAAGGCATCCAGAAAGTTGCTTTTCCCGGCGCCGTTGTGGCCGACCAGGAAGGTCAGTGGCCGCAGGTGCACATCGCAATGGCCGATGCTCTTGTAGTTGCGCAGCACCACTCGCCGAAGGAACACCGTCTGTGCCATGGAAACCTCGCCATTCTGAAAGCCACGCCCTGAACACCTTACCTCACCTCATCCCAAAGCCGCTGCCGCAGTCCACGCCAACTTGAGCAGGCAGCCCGTTCGTCCAGCCACGCGATCATGATTCTCCCCATTCGCTGGCGCGGTGAAAGCCGATCAGCGCCAAGCGTCCGCTACGCACCAACGCTGTCAACTTAACGCGACCCTCGCGCAATGCTCCGAACTTGAGCCGACCCGCTTTTCGGAAATCGTCATCGCGATGACCCACCAGTCCGTAATCGCGAGTGCTGAAGGCACGTGGCGATCCACGCTGCGCACTTGCGAGAGCCGTCCCTGCCGCCGTCATGGACCGATTCGCTCATGGAGTGCTTCGCTGCGCTCGCAATGACGGGAGGAAGGGCTTAAGTTGAGGGCATTGCCCTACACACCGGTCGCAACCGGAGGCTCCACAGCTGCGTCAGGCCAGGCACGCTCACTCAATGTTCTGCACCTGCTCGCGCAGTTGCTCGATCAGCACCTTGAGATCCACCGCGATCTGCGAGGTGCGCGCATCCACCGACTTCGAACCCAGCGTGTTGGCTTCGCGATTGAATTCCTGCATCAGGAAATCCAGCCGCCGGCCTACTGCCTCGCGCAACTTCAGCACCCGCCGCGCTTCGGCCAGATGGCTGTCCAGACGATCCAGTTCTTCGTCGACGTCGAGCTTTTGCAGGCCCAGCACCAGTTCCTGCTCCAGACGCCCGGGATCGGCGCTGCTGATCACTTCGGCCAGGCGCAGGCGCAGACGCTGATGCAGCGCCTCGCGGATGCCCGGCAGCAGCGCGCGCACCTGGACCAGGCGCTCGGCGATCGCGTCGATCCGCTCGCGCATGCCTTGCGCCAGCTTGTCGCCCTCGCGTTCGCGCGCGCCGACGAAGTGCGCCAGCGCCTCGTCGAGCAGGGCCATGGCGGTCTGCTGCAGCACCGCCTGATCCAGCTCCGGCTGCTGCAGCACGCCCGGCAACTGCAGCAGTTGCGACATCTCCACCTGCAGCGTCGGCAGCCGGCTGCGCAACTCGGCGGCGATCACGCCGAGGCGATCGAGCACCGCGGGATCCAACTGCAAGGAACGCGGGCCGCTGCCATCGGCACGCAGGCGCAACGTCACGTCCACCTTTCCGCGCGCCAATTGCGCACCGATGCGCTCGCGCAGCGCCGGTTCGATCAGACGCAGTTCCTCGGGCAGCCGCACACCCAGTTCTAGGAAGCGGTGGTTCACCGCGCGTATCTCGCACGCCAGCATCCCCCACGGCGTGTTGCGTTCGGCGGCCGCGAAGGCCGTCATGGATCGAATCATGGTTTTCCCCGGTGCCGCAGAATCCGAATGGTAAACTTTTGCTCCATTCGATAGGGAATCGCCGATGACCATGCCTGCCCGCCCCAGTGGCCGCGCTGCCGATGCGCTGCGCCCGATCCGCATCGAGCGCGGCTTCACCCGCCACGCCGAGGGCTCGGTGCTGGTGAGTTTCGGCGACACCCGGGTGCTGTGCACGGCGAGCGTCGAGAACCGTGTGCCTGGCTTCCTGCGGGGCAAAGGCGAGGGATGGGTCACCGCCGAATACGGCATGCTGCCGCGCGCCACCCACAGCCGCACGCAGCGCGAGGCAGCCAGCGGCAAGCAGGGCGGCCGCACGCTGGAGATCCAGCGCCTGATCGGCCGCAGCCTGCGCGCCTGTGTCGATCGCGGCGCGCTGGGCGAGCGCACCATCACGCTCGACTGCGACGTGCTGCAGGCCGATGGCGGCACCCGCACCGCCGCCATCACCGGCGCCTACGTGGCGCTGGTCGATGCCACCGCACACCTGCTGCGCAAGCGCGAGATCGCGCGCGACCCGATCCACGGCGCTGTGGCGGCGGTGTCGGTGGGCCTCTGGCGCGGCCTGCCGGTGCTCGACCTCGATTACGCCGAAGACGTGGACTGCGACACCGACATGAACGTGGTGATGAACGACGCTGGCGCCTTCATCGAATTGCAGGGTACCGCCGAAGGGCATGCCTTTCGCCGCGACGAACTCGACTCCCTGCTCGCGCTGGCCCAGCGCGGCATCGCCGACCTGATCGCGTTGCAACGGCAGGCGCTGGGACAATGACGCAGGCGGCGCGTCTGGTGATCGCCAGCGGCAATGCCGGCAAACTGGCGGAACTGCGCGCCTGCCTGGCGGGGCTACCGTTCGATCCGATCGACCAGCGCAGCCTCGGCGTCACCGATGCCGACGAACACGCCGCCACGTTCATCGAGAACGCTCTCATCAAGGCGCGCCACGCCAGCGCCGCCACCGGCCTGCCGGCACTGGGCGACGATTCGGGGTTGCTGGTGGACGCGCTGGGCGGCGCCCCCGGATTGCGCTCGGCGCGCTACGCCGGCAGCCATGGTGACAGCGCCGCCAACAACACGCTGCTGCTGCAGCGTCTGGGCGGGGTGCCACCGACGCAGCGCCACGCGCACTTTTACTGCGTGCTGGTACTGCTGCGTCGCGCCGACGACCCGCAACCGCTGATCGCCGAGGCCTGCTGGCACGGCTACGTGCTGGAAGCCGCGCGCGGCGAAGGCGGCTTCGGCTACGACCCGCTGTTCTTCGATCCCTTGCAGGGCCTGAGCGCGGCGGAAATGGATGCCGACCTGAAGAACCGCATCAGCCATCGCGGCAAAGCGCTGGCGATGCTGCGCGAGCGCCTGCACGCGCGCCCGCTGTGAGCCTTGCGGTACCACCGCTGGCGTTGTACGTGCACCTGCCATGGTGCGTGCGCAAATGCCCCTACTGCGACTTCAACTCGCACGAGCGTCGTGGCGAATTGCCGTTCGACGCCTACGTCGACGCCCTGCTCGCCGATCTCGAAGCCGACCTGCCGCTGGTCTGGGGCCGCACCGTGCACAGCGTGTTCTTCGGCGGCGGCACGCCTTCGCTGTTTCCGCCGCACGCCATCGCCCGGCTGCTCGATCCCGCCCGCGCGCTGCTGCGTTTCGCGCCGCACGCCGAGATCACCCTGGAAACCAATCCCGGCACCGCCGAACACGGCAACTTTGAGGGCTACCGCAACGCCGGGGTCAATCGGCTGAGCTTCGGCGTGCAGAGCTTCGACGACGGCTGTTTGCGGCGGCTCGGCCGCATCCACGACAGCAACCAGGCCGAGCGTGCGGTACGCATGGCGCAGGACGCCGGCTTCGACAACATCAATCTCGACCTGATGTACGCCCTGCCCGGCCAGACCCTGGCAATGGCAGCGCACGACCTCGAACGCGCATTCGCGCTGGCGCCGACTCACATCAGCCACTACCAGCTCACGCTGGAGCCCAACACCCGGTTCGCCGTGCAGCCGCCGCCCGACATCCCCGACGAGGACAGCGCGTTCGACATCCAGGAACATTGTCAGGCCCTGCTCGCACAGCATGGCTATGCCCAGTACGAAGTCTCGGCCTACGCGCGTCCCGATCGCCAATGCGCGCACAACCTCAACTACTGGCGTTTCGGCGACTACCTCGGCATCGGCGCCGGCGCCCACGGCAAGCTCAGCAACGGCAGCGACGGCCGCATCCTGCGCCGCTGGAAGCTCAAGCACCCGACCCAATACCTCGCCAACGCCGGCACCCCGGCGCGCATCGGCGGCGACGAAACCATCGAAGCCGCGCAGCTACCATTCGAATTCATGCTCAATGCGCTGCGTCTGGTGGAAGGCTTCACCCTGCCGCTGTTCGAAGCCCGCACCGGCCTGCCACGCAGCGCCATCGCCCACGAACTGAGCGAAGCGCAGGCACGCGACTGGCTGCACGTCGAAGGCGATCAGGTCACACCGACCGCGCTCGGGCGGCGGTTCACGAATGACGTGATCTTGTTGTTCATGCGCGGGTGATTTTTTCGGAACCCGGGATTCGGTGTCGCGTCCGTATCTGCGCCGCGCATGAACGCATAACTGCTGCAGTTGCATGGATGCACAAAAGCAGCCGCGGCTTGAAGCGACCTACCCAAGCATCCCCGAACCCCGTCCGCCGGGATCAATCGCCGCCGGCGGGTGTCGCCTTGGCGGTGGCGGCCGGAGCCGGCTTGGGTTCGGGCTTGGCGGCGGCCTTCACTTCCGGTTTGGACTCGCTCTTGGCCTCGGCGGCTGCCGGTTTGGCTGCGTCGCCGCTGCTATCGACCAGATTACGCTTGGTCTCGCCGTCTTTCTTGAAATCGGTCTCGTACCAACCACTGCCGGACAAGCGGAACTGCGGCGCCGTGAGCTGACGCTGCACCTGCTCGGCTGCGCAGGCTGGGCATACCGTGGGGTCGGCATCGGACAATTTTTGCAGGCGCTCGAACTGGTGACCGCAGGCGTTACAGGCGAAGGCGTACAGAGGCATGGTCGATTCCTGGAAGACGCAGACCGGCGAGCGATCTGGGGTCTTGGCACAACAAATTCAACGGGACGTCGCGGCGCAATGACGATGGCTCAAGCCGACTCCAAGGTTTCGTACAGGCCCAGCCACTCGGCCTCCAAGGTTTCGCGTTCGCGGCCCAATTCGGCCTGACGCTGGCCCAACCGGGTCAATTCGGCACCACCGGGCTGGCCGTACACGGCCGGGTCGGCCAATTGCGCGGCGACCTTTTCCAACTCCTCGGCGATGGCGGCGATGCGCGCCTCTACCTGCTTGAGCCGGCGCGTGGCGTTGTCGAGTTCATGGCGCGAGCGCGTCGGCGCGGCGGGCTTGCTCGGGGCCGGTTTGGGCGCGGCTTTCGGACCGGCGGCCTCAGCCATCTTGTTGCCGCGCGAGCGCAGCCACACGGCGTAGGCGTCGAGGTCGCCGTCGAACGCTTCCACCTTGCCGTCGGCAACGCGCCAGTAGGTATCGCAGACCAGACCGGTGAGGTGGCGGTCGTGCGAGACCAGCACGATGGCGCCATCGAAATCCGACAGCGCCTCGGCCAGCGCCTCGCGCATGTCGAGGTCGAGGTGGTTGGTGGGTTCGTCGAGCAGCAGCACGTTGGGCCGGCGCCACGCAATCAAGGCCAGCGCCAGCCGCGCGCGTTCGCCACCGGAGAATCCGTCCACCGATTCGAAGGCGCGATCGCCGGCGAAATACCAGCGGCCGAGGAAGTTGCGCATGTCCTGGGTCGAGGCTTCCGGCGCCAGCATGCGCAAGTGATCGATCGGGCTCTGACCGGGATGCAGGCTCTCCACCGTGTGCTGGGCGAAGTAGCCCAGGCGCAGGTCGTTGTGCGCCAGACGCTCGCCGCGCAGCGGCGCCAGCTCGCCCACCAGCGTCTTCACCAGGGTCGATTTGCCGGCGCCGTTGGGTCCGAGCAGGCCGATGCGATCGCCAGCTTCCAGGCCGAAGCCGACCTCATGCAGGATCACGGTA
>JANRIF010000038.1:0-4379 GCA_033765245.1 Lysobacteraceae bacterium | reverse complement strand
TCATCAAACCCCACACCGAGCCCCACCATGAGCGAAACCAAAACCTTCTTCCTGCCCGATCTCGGCGAGGGCTTGCCCGATGCCACCATCGTCGAATGGCTGGTCAAGGAGGGCGACACCATCCGGCTGGACGAGCCGCTGGTGTCGATGGAGACCGCCAAGGCCGTGGTCGAGGTGCCTTCGCCGGTTTCGGGCAAGGTGCTGGCGCTGGCCGGCGCGCCCGGCGACGTGATCGTCACCGGCAAGATGTTGGCGCAGTTCGCGCTCGACCCGAATTTGCCGCAGCGCGCTGAAGGCCATGACACCGGCCATGGCCATGGCGGCGGCGCGACAGTAGCAACCGCGCCCGCCAAGGCCGATGAACCCGAGGCGAGCGTCCCCGATGCACCTGCCGCGAGCGCGGAGCGCAGCGACGCCGGCACCGTGGTCGGCGCGATGCAAAGCTCTGACACGGTGCGCAGCGAAGCCGCCGTTTCGGTAGGCGGCATCAAGGCCATGCCAGCGGTGCGCGCACAGGCCAAGAAGCTCGGCGTCGATCTGGCGCGCGTGGTGCCAAGCGGCGCCGACGGCGCGATCACGCTCAAGGATGTGAAGGATGCCGCGGCGGCCGGCAGCGCGGGCATTCGCCCGGCGAGCGGCGGACAAGGAGCCACGGCTGCGGCACCGGCGCGTGCGGTGGCGATATCCACCAGCCAAGCCAACGCGCCCGCACCGGTCCGCGAAGCGCGCACTGCGCTCTCGGCCGCCGGCCGGCCGATGCGCACCCAGCCGCCCGGAGTAGTGGTCAGCGGCCAACCCGAACAGCTCAAGGGCGTGCGCCGCAACATGGCGCGCGTGATGGCCGACGCGCACAGCAAAGTAGTACCCACCACCCTGTGCGACGATGCCGACATCCACGCCTGGACCCCGGGCAACGACATCACGGTGCGCCTCGTGCGCGCCATCGTGCGCGCCTGCCGCGCGGTGCCGGCGCTCAATGCCTGGTTCGACGGCGAAAACCTCACCCGCACCCTGCATCCCCAGGTGGACGTCGGCATTGCGGTCGACACCGATGAGGGCCTGTTCGTACCGGCGCTGCGCAATGCCGACGTGCTCGACGCCGCGGGCGTGCGCCAGGCGATCGACCGACTGCGCGTGCAGGTGAACGAGCGCTCGATTCCCGCCTCCGAGCTGTCGGGCTACACCATTTCGCTGAGCAACTTCGGCATGTTTGCCGGCCGCTACGCAACCCCGGTGATCGTGCCGCCGTGTGTCGCCATCGTTGCGGCCGGACGCGGACGCCACGAGTTGGTGCCGGTCATGGGCGGCATCGAGACGCGCAAGATCATCCCGCTGTCGCTGACCTTCGACCACCGCGCCTGCACCGGCGGCGAGGCGGCGCGCTTTCTGCGGGTGCTGCTCGACGATCTGGCGCTGCCGAGCTGACGCGGCCGAAGTCGAGTTACGCACGCATTGTCATTGGCATTCGTGTTGGATCTCGTCAGTCGCTTCGCGACGGCGCGGGACGGCGCGGAACAGCGCTCGATCGTATCAACAGCATCGGGCGACTCGGCTCTTGTGGGAGGCCGCTTGCGGGCGACTGCCCCGCCCGTCGCGCGCAAGCGCACTCCCACATTGTGACGCCGCTCTGAATCAAGTGTGATGGCCTCGGTTGCACAGCGCTGCGAAAGCGGTCACCGTGGTGTTTGAGTTCATCCGGTAACCTGCCATGACTGTCGCCTTGTCGCGCGAAGAAGTCGCCAACGCACTCACCCACGGCCTCGGCGCCGCTGCCAGCCTCGCCGCCGGGCTGGTGCTGGTGGTGCTGGCCAGCCTGCACGGCGATGGCCGCCAACTGGCCAGTGCGATCGTGTTCAGCGTGGCGCTGGTGCTGCTGTACGGCGCGTCCACCGCTTACCATGCAAGCACTCGACCGGTGGTCAAACGCCGGCTCAAGATTCTCGACCACGCCGCCATCTACCTGTTGATTGCCGGTACTTACACGCCATTTACGCTGGTGGCGATGCGCGGCGCGGTCGGCTGGAGCCTGTTCGGCGTGGTGTGGACGCTGGCGGTACTGGGCGTGGTGTTCAAGCTGTTCTACACCGGCCGCTTCGAGCGCACCTCGACCCTGCTGTACCTGGGCATGGGCTGGCTGGTCGTCATTGCCGCAGCACCGATGATCCGCGCGCTGCCCACCGCGACCCTGGTCTGGCTGGTAGCGGGCGGCCTCGCGTACACCGTCGGCACGGTGTTCTACAGCAGCCGTCGTTTGCCATACGCACATGCGATCTGGCACGTGTTCGTGCTCGGCGGCAGCAGTTGTCACTTCGTCGCGGTGTTCTCGCAGGTGGCGCTGGCACAACCCAGCTGAACCAGCCAGCGCTGGCTCAACCCGCGATGTAGTGCTGCAGGTGCTCGATCTCGATCTGCTGGTCCTCGATCACCGCCCGCACCAGATCGCCGATCGAGACGATGCCGACCACGCTGCCGCTGTCGAGTACCGGCAGATGCCGGATGCGCCGTTCGGTCATCACCTGCATGCAATGCGTCGCACTCATGCGCGGATCGACCGTGATCACCTCGGCGGTCATGATCTCGCGCACCACGGTGTTGGCGGAAGTGCGGTTGCGGAGGATCACCTTGCGCGCGTAATCGCGCTCGGTAACGATCCCGTGCAGGCGGCCGGCTCGCATCACCAGCAACGCGCCGACGTGGTTGTCGGCCATGCGCTGCACCGCTTCGAGCACGCTGTCGTCGGGTCCGATCTCGAACAGGCGCCGGGGCTTGTCCTGCAGCAGTTGCGCAACGGTTCGCATGTGCACCTCCCTCGTCGATGAGATGACCGGCGCGCGAGCACGTCAGTCGTCGCCCAACGCCGGTGGCCGGACGGCGGCGATCAGGTACAGCGGCCGCTGTTTGGCCTCGTCGTACAAGCGCCCAAGATACTCGCCAATCAACCCCAGCGCGATCAACTGCACGCCGCCCAGGAACAGGATCACCGTCATCAACGACGGGTAGCCGGGCACCGGATCGCCGTGCAGCAGCGTCCTGGCGACGATCCATACACCGTAAAGCAACGCAATCAGGGCAGTAAGCAGGCCAACGTAGGTGGTAACGCGCAGCGGCACGGTGGAAAAGCTGGTGATGCCGTCGAGCGCGAAGTTCCACAGCTTCCAGTAGCTGAACTTGCTGCTGCCGGCCACTCTTGGCGCGCGCCGGTACACGATGGCGCACTGGCGAAAGCCGACCCAGGCGAACAGCCCCTTCATGAAACGCCGTCGCTCGCGCAACTGCCCCAGCGCGTCCAGCACACGGCGCGACAGCAGGCGGAAATCGCCGGTGTCGCGCGGCACCTGTGTGTGCGACAGCCGCGTCATGATCCGGTAGAACGCAGCGGCGGTGCCGCGCTTGAGCCAACTCTCGCCCTCGCGCACCGCGCGGGTGCCGTACACCACGTCGAAACCTTGGTGCCATTTGGCAACGAATTCGGGGATCAGTTCCGGCGGGTCCTGGCCATCGGCATCCAGCACCACCACAGCATCGGCATCGCGGGCGTGATCGAGCCCGGCGGTGAGTGCCAGTTCCTTGCCGAAATTGCGCGACAGCCGCAGCAGGCCGACCCGCGGATCGCGCGCGGCAATGGCCTCGAGCACGGTCCAGGTGTCATCGCGACTGCCGTCGTCGACGTACAGCACCCGCGTCGAGAGTGCGAGCGTGTCGAGCACCGCCGCCAGACGTTGGTGTATCGCGGGCAACGCCGCTTGTTCGTTGTACGCGGCAATGACCACGGTCAGCGTGCGTTGAGATTCCATCCGCCCATGGTACCGAGCGGCCACGCGCGATGGACATGATTCGATGTTTCTGGAATCATGGAACAATGAATTCCGAAGCCGCTGTCACCGCGTTGCGCGCCTTGAGTCAGACCCACCGCCTGGCGGCTTTTCGCGCCCTGGTGCAAGTCGGTCCGGCGGGCCTGACGGTGGGCGAATTGCGCGCACGGCTGCAACTCCCGCCCGCGACCCTGAGCGCGCATCTGAACCAACTGCGCGCGGCGGGCCTGGTGGCGGACCGGCGCGACGGCCGCAGCATCCAGGTCAGCGCGCACTTCGAACGGATGAACGCGCTGATCGCCTTCCTCACCGAAAACTGCTGCGCGGGACGCCCGCAGGATTGCGCCAAGCCCCTCGCGGAGTCGCCCTGTGCACCCGTGCCAACCGCATCGCCTGCTTCGGGCAAAACCAGGCAATAGCCATGAACGTCCTCTTTCTGTGCACCGGCAACTCCTGTCGCTCGATCCTCGGCGAGGCGATCTTCAACCACCTCGCGCCGAGTGGCTGGAAAGCCGTGAGCGCCGGCAGCCACCCGACCGGCTACGTGCATCCCCGCGCGCTGGCGCT
>JANRIF010000025.1:0-21528 GCA_033765245.1 Lysobacteraceae bacterium | reverse complement strand
GATGGGCACCGCGCAAGGACGCGGCTACATCGCGGCCGAGGGGATGGCCGAGGGCGAGCGCGTGCGCATCGCGCGCAAGCTGCCGGAGGCGCCGTCGGGTTACCGCTGGCGCTTCCGCAAGGGGCGGTTGGAGGTGGTGGGCGATCCAGACAGGAAGAAGCTGGTCTACGACGAGGCCAAGGGCAAGTTCGTCGCCGATACCGGCGCAAGGGTGCCGGATCGTTTCGACAGCGGCATCGACAAGCGCAAGGCGTTCCGCGACCTGGGCGGCTACGACCCCGACTCGTCGTTCGGCGGTTTCGTCAGACTGTTGCTGGATCAGGGGCTGATCAAGAGCCGTGAGGATGTCATCAAGGCCATGGGCGAGCCGGGCGGGCGCACCCACGACACCGTGCGCGGCAACGTCAAGGACGTGTTCAAGACCAAGCTGATCGCGCAGATCACCAGCCCCGCCTACCTGAAGCAGACCGCGCGCTACAAGGAAGTGCTCAGACGCAGCGGCGACGCGACCCAGGCGCGTCGCGCGGCCGGCATGGAGGAGATGCTGCGCTTGAGCGAGCGGCTTGGACCCGAGGAGCGTGGGGCGTTGGGCGAGCGCGTCTATGCCGAGTTGTTTGGTGGCAAGCAGGGCGTGGTGCACGTGGACGTCAGTCCGGCCGAGCTGGCAGCGGCCAAGGGCATCGCCGAAAGCGAGGTGCCGCTGGGCCGTTCGATCGACCGCATGGACGGTACGCGCGCGCGCGAACTCAAGAACGTCAGCACCCGGCTCGGCCCGCGCGAGCGCGGCCAGATCGACGACATGCTGGCGATGGTCGGCAGCACGGTGCAACCCTCCAGCGGCGCACCGCGCACGATCGAGCAGGTCTCGGTGGCTTTCCTCGATCCCAAGGGCGGCGTCGCCAACGCCTCGTTGGCTTACGAGATACTCAGTGCCAACCCGAAGGCGCCGCTCACCTTCGAGTTCCACACCGCCGATGGCAAGGTGCTCAAGGTCACCGCCAAGAACATGGGTATCCTGCAAGAGCCGGGTTTCGCCGCCAAGTTGGGCGTGCCGGGCAAATGACTTCGATCCTGGAGCCGCCGCATGAGGCATGAGAACACGCATTGGGGCCTAGCCCTGGACGGTGGCGATCCGCGCGATGCGGTGGACTGGTTCGCTGCGCGTTTCTGGTCCGGCGTCAGTCCCGAACAACTGGTGGTGGGCTATCAGCCGCAGCGGCCCAAGGCCGACTGGAAGCAGCGCATATGCGCGTCCGGCAAGGGCGTGGTGGCCGCCTACTTCACCGCCGACCGCAGTCAGTCGCTGATCGCCTATCCCAGCGGCGTGGTGGCCGGGCGCTTTCCGTTCGCGCCCGATCTCGACGCGGCGTTGCATTGTCTGGAGACCGCGCCATTCGCGGTCGCGTCTTTCGACACCCTGCACGAACAATGGTCGAGCCTGGACCGCAAGTACCGTCCGCCCAGCTTCAGCCGCAATCATTTCCCGCACGGCTGGGGCTGCGCGTTCAAGGCCGAGGGCCACGACCGCCTGGTGTCGCGGCGCTGGTTGGACGCGGCGCCGTGGCAGGTGACGCACGGCGCCGGCGACCTCAGCCTGGTGCAGTTCCATGCCCTCGCCGCGCCGGCGAAGATCGCGTTGGCACAGGCCAAGCCCGGTCATCGCGCGATGGGGATCAACGACGAGGGCGGTTTTCTCCAGCAGCCCTACGTCTTCAGCGTTCCGCTCGCGGGCCTGTATGCCGCGGACGAGCAGATGCTGCGGGTGGTGGTGTTGGGCCGCGAGCCGCCCGCGGTGGAACTGCGCGATGCCCGCGCCGCGGTCAAGCAGGGCGCGCTCGCCGCAGACAAGCCGCTAAAGCGCGTGGCCTACGTGTTCCCCGATCCGGCCCAGGCGCAGCGCCACCTGCCCGCGCTATGGCTGCGCGAACTGGAGTGCTGGACGGTGATCGACGGCATCGAGCAGCGCCTCGACCTGACCTACAGCCACCAGCGCCCTGTGCCGGAGTGGGCGGCGTAGGGTCGCCGTCGGGGTGGCTTGATTGAGCCGGGACTCGGGACTCGGGACTCGGGACTCGGGACTCGGGACTCGGGACTCGGGACTCGGGACTCGGGACTCGGGACTCGGGACTCGGGACTACTAGCTTGCGAACTTTCGCCTTGAGCTTTTGCCGTGGTTTTTCCGAGTCCCCAGTCCCGAGTCCCCAGTCCCGGCTTCACAGAGTCCCCCCGCCACCATCCAGCCAACTTGCCAGCCAGGGCAGGTCCCCGCTACAATGCCGCTCTTTACCGCAGTCACGGACCGCCCAGATGAAGCCCGATATCCATCCCCAGTACAAGGCCGTGGTGTTCCAGGACGTGTCCTGCGATTTCGCCTTCCTGACCCGCTCCACGCTCTCCAGCAAGGAGAAGATCAAGTGGGAGGATGGTCAGGAGTATCCGCTGATCAAGGTGGAAATCTCGTCGCATTCGCACCCGTTCTACACCGGCAAGCAGAAGATGCTGGACACCAGCGGCCGCGTCGATCGCTTCCGCAAGCGCTACCAGAAGTAAGTCGAGGCAGCGCACGGCGCGCCTTGCACCAAACCCCGGCCATCGCGCGCCGGGGTTTTTTTGCGCCCTCAATTGCTCAGGCCGTAGCCGCGCGCATACGCTCGCCAGCGTGATGGGCGTGCGATAATCGCGTGATGCCGGCGGTGATCGTGTCCCGCAGCGACGCGCTCTCGCCGTGGAACCCTCGCCGACGCGGCGAGGTCTTTGCAACCCCCGCCCACGTATTTGTCGATCAAGGAGAACGCCCGTGTCTGACGCCAAGAGCCTGACGCTTACCGATTCCGTTTCCGGAAAGTCGCTGGAATTGCCGGTGCTGCGGGGCAGCCTGGGCTCGCCTTGTCTGGACATCGGCAAGGTGCCGAAGGAACTCGGTCTGTACACCTACGACTCGGGCTTCACCGCCACCGCCAGTTGCAAGAGTTCGATCACCTACATCGACGGCGATGCCGGCGTGTTGCTGTACCGCGGTTACCCGATCGAGCAACTGGCAGCGCATTCGAACTTCCTCGAAGTCGCGTACCTGTTGATGAACGGAGAGTTGCCGGACGCGGGGCAAAAGGCCCACTTCGACGACACCGTTACCCACCACACCATGATGCACGAGGCGTTCAAGAGCTTCCTGCAGGGCTTCCGCCACGACGCGCATCCGATGGCGATGCTGTGCGGCATGCTCGGTTCGCTGGCGGCGTTCTATCACGACGATCTGAATCTGGAAGACCCTGAGCAGCGACGCATGGCCGGCATGCGCCTGTTGGCGAAGGTGCCAACCATCGCGGCCGCCTGTTATCGCCACTCGATCGGCTGGCCGGTGCGCTATCCGCGCAACAACCTCGAATACGTCGACCGCTTCCTGCACATGATGTTCGAAGTGCCCTCGGAGCCGCTGCGTCTCAAGCCGGTCGCCGCCAAGGCGCTGGACCTGCTGTTCATCCTGCACGCCGATCACGAGCAGAATGCCTCCACCTCGACCGTGCGGCTGGTCGGCTCCACCGGCGCAAACCCATATGCCTGCGTAGCGGCAGGTGTGGCGGCGCTGTGGGGGCCGGCGCATGGCGGCGCCAACGAGGCGGTGTTGAAGATGCTGGAGGAAATCGGCCGTCCGGAGGACGTCGCCACGGCAGTGGACCGCGCCAAGGACAAGAACTCCGGATTCCGCCTGATGGGCTTCGGCCACCGCGTCTACAAGAACTACGATCCGCGCGCCGCCATCATTCGCGAGATGACCCACAAGGTGCTGGCCGACCTCGGCGTCAACGATCCGATGCTGGAAGTGGCATTGCGGCTGGAGGAGGCGGCACTCAAGGATGACTATTTCGTGTCGCGCAAGCTCTACCCGAACGTCGATTTCTACTCCGGCCTGATCTACAAGGCGCTGGACATCCCCACCGAGTTGTTCACGGTGATGTTCGCCATCGCCCGCACCGCCGGTTGGGTGGCGCACTGGCTGGAACAGCAGGTCGATCCCGAGGCCAAGATCGGCCGCCCGCGGCAGATCTACACCGGCGCGGTGTCGCGCGACTACGTGCCGATGGCGAAGCGCTGAGGCGGACACGGCGCCACAGCGCGCGGTCAGTCGCTTCGCGACAGCGCATCGCTATTGGCCGTTTGTGGGAGCGCGTTTGCGCGCGACGGCGTTTGCCGTCCCTGCGATCGTCAGTCCGGCGACGCCAGCAACTTGTCGAGCTGAGCCAGCGAGGCGCGCGGTTCGGCGCGTTCGTGGTCGCGGTCCAGCGGAGGTTGCCGCAGTGCGCTGATGGGAAGCACAGTGAGCTCGAATGGCACGTCGTCGGCGCTCAGTTCGAGCAGGTCCGCGAGCACGCTGCGCTCGCGGTCCAGATGCACACGCTGCACGCGCTGGCGAAATCCGATGCCGTGGTCGTGCAGATGACGCAGCACCGCCTCCGGATCGTCGCAGAACAGGTGCAGGCCGACCGCGCTGTGGCGGTCGGCGCTGCCGTCGAGCACGGCGCCGACCAAGCGCGGATCGAACTTGGCGAAGAATTGCATTGCCTCGCGTGCGGCAAGCCGCAGCCGGCGCACCTGGTCGGCTTGTTCCGGCGCGGCGAACAGGCGCTGGTGCGCGCGCAATGCCGCTTCGATCTCCTCGCGGTCCGGCAGCAGACGCGGGTCGGTGATGCCCAGTTGCTGGGCGGCCTTGCGGCGTGCGGCGAGCACGTCGTGAACGGCACCCTGGCCGAGCAGCGCCGCGGCCGCTGCGGCGATGCGCTGGCGCTGGGTGGCGTTGCGTGCCGCCGCAGGCGGGCGGGGACGGCCCATCGCGTTCTCCCGGTCAGAAAATGTCGAATGCCTCGCGGTCGCTGGTGGCGGGCTCGTTGTTCGCGGCCCGCGCCTGCAGCCGCGCGATGTCCTCGAGCTTGAAGAATTCGGCCATGGCGTTGGCGCTGCCGGGAGTGCTCAGATTGCCGCTGTCGCGATCGATCCAGGCGGTGACCACGCCTGACGGTACTGAAGGGTGGACCTCGGGCTTGCCGGCAAGTGCCGCGCCCATGAATCCGGTCCAGATCGGCAGCGCCGCGCGCGCGCCGAATTCGCCACGGCCGAGGCTGCCGAAGTCGTCCATGCCCACCCACGCGGTGGTGACCAGCCCGCCGCCGAAGCCGGAGAACCAGGCGTCGCGATGGTCGTTGGTAGTGCCGGTCTTGCCGGCCAGATCGCGGCGGCCCAGCGTCATCGCCGCGCTGCCGGTGCCGCGCCGCACCACGTCGCGCATCAACGAACCGACCAGATAGACGGTGCGCTCATCGACCGTGCGTGGTGCCAACTGCAGCGCCGGCGGTCCGACTTGTTCGGCTTCGGACGTGCTGCGCGCGCCGCCGGTGCCAAGATCGAAGCCGTCGACCTGGGTACTTGCCTTGTTTTCCTCGCGCTGACGCTGCGGACAGGCGCGGCAGGCGAGCGCCGGGTGCGCCTGGAATATCGTCGCCCCGTCGCGGTCCTCCACCCGGTCGAGGAACCAGGGGTCGACCAGATAGCCGCCGTTGGCGAACACCGCATAGCCACGCGCCAGTTGCAGCGGCGGCACCGACGTGGTGCCCAGCGCCATCGACAGGTTCTCGGGCAGGCTCTGCGCGCTGAAGCCGAAGTTCTGGATGTAGCGGCGCGCGAAATTGATCCCGATCGCGTCGAGGATACGCACCGAAACCAGGTTGCGCGAAGTCACCATGGCTTCGCGCAAGCGCATCGGGCCGGCGAACTCGTCGTTGTCGTTCTGCGGCTGCCAGATGCGGTCTGAGCCGTCGGCTTCCATGCCACGCTCGCGGAACACCACGGGGGCGTCGAGCACGATGCTGGCCGGGGTGAAGCCGCGCTCGAAGGCGGCAGCGTACACGAATGGCTTGAAGCTCGAGCCCGGCTGGCGTTGCGATTGGGTGGCGCGGTTGAACTTGTTCAGCGAGAAGCTGAAGCCGCCGATCAGCGTGCGGATGGCGCCATCCTCCGGGTCCAGCGCCACCAGTGCTGCCTGCGCCTTGGGAAGCTGCGCCAACTGATAGCCGTCGTCGCTGGGGCGCAGGCGCACCACGTCGCCGGCGGCCAGCACCTGATCGACTCGCTTGGGCGCAAATCCCTTGCGATTCTCGCTGATGTACTTCCCGGCCCAGGCCATGGCGGTCAGGCCGATCGTGACGGTGTCGCCGTCCGCACGCAGCAACTCGGCGGCGTCGGCGCTGGCGCTCAGCACCAGGGCGGGCTGCAACTCGGCGACCGTTTCGATTGCGCGCAGACGGGCGGACAGCGCCGGGCGGTCGACCGCCGCGCCGAGTTCCCAATGCGCCTCGGCGCCGCGCCAGCCATGGCGGCGGTCGTATTCGTTCAACCCGGCGTACACGGCACGGTTGCCGGCCTGCTGCTCGTCCGCAACCAGCGTGGTGTACACCTTCAGACCGGACACCAGCGCATCCGGACCATAGCGATCAACCACCGCCTGCCGCACCATCTCGGCCACGTAGGGCGCATCCACCTCGACCGGCGGCTCGTGCGGCGACGCGGTCTGGGGTTCCGCGATGGCCGCGGCGAGCTGCTGCCGATCGATGAAGCCGTTCTCGAACATGCGTTGCAGCACGTAGTCGCGCCGCACCAGCGCGCGTGCCGGGTTGGAGATCGGGTTGCCGCTGGACGGAAACTTGGGGATCGAGGCGAGGGTGGCGGCCTGCGCCAGCGACAGCTCCGCCAGCGGCTTGCCGTAGTAGAACTCGGCCGCCGCCGCGACGCCGTAGGCGCGATTGCCGAAGAAGCTCTTGTTGAGGTAGAGCTCGAGGATCTCGTCCTTGCCCAGCTCGCGCTCCATCTTCAGCGCCAGGAACATCTCGGTGATCTTGCGCGAGTAGGAGTACTCGGTGCTCAGGAAGAACTGTCGCGCCACCTGCTGAGTGATCGTGCTGCCGCCCGGCACACGGCGATCGCTGGTGGTGGCAAGCAGCCAGACCGCGCGCGTGATCCCGCGCCAGTCGATGCCTGGATGCTCATAGAACCGCGCATCCTCGACCGCGATGAAGGCCTGCTTCACCGGCTCCGGGATGTCGGCGATCCGCGCCGGGTAGCGTCGGGTCTCGCCGAACTGGGCGATCAGCTTGCCCTCGCGCGAGTACACGGTGAGAGGGAGCTGCATCTCGACGTGGCGCAGCACCTGCACATCCGGCAGGCGTGGCGCGATCAGCCAGTACAGCGTACCCAGTGCGGCCAGGCCCAGAGCCAGTCCAACCAGGCCAAGCACCAGCGCCAGGCGGAGCAGGCGGGGAATTCGGGGCATTGTCGGGGAAATCTCGTCGGTTGACGGAGGAAAGCGGAGGCACGGCCGGCGCGCGATGTTTGCACGAAGCCGGCAGCCATAGTATAGATCGCTGGCGATCGGGGCCGACAGGGGCCGTACACAGGAGGGGCGACGATCGCGACACGGGCTTGATCGCAGCGCAGCGCGACCGGACCGGAAACCAGGGGGTGTGGCGTTGCCGGGATCGTGCCGGCCGCGCGCAGTGGTGATCTGAAGCCAGCGTGGCTTCGGCCGACGGACGTCGCGCGGATGCGGCGCCGCGACCGGGCGAAGCGGGTCGAGGGAGCGACGCGGACGGGGCAAAAAGCGACCGAATGCGTCACATGGTTGCCAAACTGGTTAAAACCGGTATTTAATGTGGTTGCGTAGTAAATGCGCGTAAGCGCCCGTGGCAAGGGGAGAATCCGTGGGTCTTCTCGGAAACACCAAGACGCCGCTCGTCGGCATCGACATCAGTTCCACGGCGGTCAAGCTGCTTCAGCTTAGCCACACGGGGGGGCGTTACCGCGTCGAGCACTACGCGGTGGAGCCGCTGCCGCCCAATGCCGTGGCCGAAAAGAACATCGTCGAAGTGGAAGCCGTCGGCGAGGCGATCAAGCGCGCACTCAACCGCGCCGGGGTCAAGATCAAGCACGCCGCCGCCGCGGTGGCGGGCTCGGCGGTGATCACCAAGGTGATCCCGATGCCGGCCAATCTCGACGAGAACGAGCTGGAAGACCAGATACAGGTCGAGGCCGCGCAGTACATTCCCTATCCGATCGAGGAAGTCAGCATCGACTTCGAGGTGCTGGGGCCGGTGCCCGGCAACGCCGACATGGTCAACGTCATGCTGGCCGCGTCGCGCACGGAGAACGTCGAGTTGCGGGTCTCGGCGCTGGAGATGGGCGGGCTGACTGCGAAGGTGATCGACGTCGAGGCGTTCGCGATGGAGAACGCATTCCGCCTGATCGCCGACCAGTTGGCGGTACCGCGCGGCGCGCTGGTGGCGCTGGTCGACGTCGGCGCCACCATGACCACGCTCAACGTGTTGCGCGACCAGCGCAGCATCTACACGCGCGAGCAGGTGTTCGGCGGCAAGCAGCTCACCGACGAGGTGATGCGCCGCTACGGCATGAGCTACGACGAAGCCGGCCAGGCCAAGCGCCAGGGCGGCCTGCCGGAAAGTTACGAAATCGAGGTGCTGGAGCCGTTCAAGGAAGCGATGGCGCAACAGATCAGCCGCCTGCTGCAATTCTTTTACGCCGGCAGCGAGTTCAACCGCATCGATCAACTGGTGTTGGCGGGCGGCTGCGCCGCCATCGACGGCATCGCCGAGATGATCGAGGAGCAACTGGGTGTGCCGACGGTGGTCGCCAACCCGCTGGCCAACATGTCGCTGGGTTCGCGCGTGCAGGCGCAGGCGCTGCAGCAGGATGCTCCATCCTTGATGATCGCCTGCGGCCTCGCGCTCAGGAGTTTCGACTGATGGCCAGAATCAACCTACTCCCGTGGCGTGCCGAGCGGCGCAAGCGTCGCCAGAACGAGTTCTACGGAATGCTGGGCGCGGCGGCGCTGGTGGCGGTGCTGCTGGCGATGCTGATCAACGGCTACTACGGCGCGCAGATCGAAGGACAGGCGGCGCGCAATGCCTACCTGCAGAGCCAGATCACCACGGTCGACGCACAGATCAAGGAGATCGAGGAACTCGACAAGAGCAAGTCGCGCCTGCTGGCGCGCAAGCAGGTGATCGAGGAACTGCAGTCCAGCCGCTCGCAGATGGTGCATCTGTTCGATGAACTGGTGCGCACCATCCCCGATGGCATCCGCCTGACCTCGATCCAGCAGGCCGGCGATCTGCTGACGCTGGAAGGTCGTACCCAGTCCAACGCCCGGGTCAGCGCCTACATGCGCAGCATCGAGGCATCGACCTGGATGGGTACGCCTGACCTGGAGATCATCGAGGCCAAGGGCGACGACAAGACCTTGCCGCTCGAATTCAAGATGCGGGTGAAGATGGAGAGCCCCGATCAGCAGGATGATCAGGCCGATGCCGACGGCTCGACGAAGGTGGGAGGCGCGCCGTGAGCAAGAAGGTCGATCTCAAGAATCTGGATTTCAACGACGCCGGCAACTGGCCGCTGTCGATGAAAGCGGCGGCGGCGGCGCTGGCCGCGTTGCTGGTGCTGCTCCTCGCTTGGTACGTGATGATCAGTGCCAAGAGCGACGAGCTCGAAGCGCTCGAGGGCCGCGAGGCGGCACTGCGCACCGAGTTCGAGACCAAGCAGGGGCGTGCCTCCAACCTTGAGCCGCTCAAGCAGCAGTTGACCCAGATGGAGGCGATGTTGCAGCAGATGTTGCGGCAGTTGCCCAGCCGCACCGAGATGCCCGACCTGATCGTCGATGTCTCGCAGACCGCGCTGGCCAGCGGCATCAGCAACGAACTGTTTCAGCCCGGCCCGGAAGTGGCGCGCGAGTTCTACGCCGAGAAACCGATCGCGTTGCGCATGGTTGGCACCTACCACCAGTTCGGCGCCTTCGTCAGCGGCGTGGCCTCGCTGCCGCGGGTGGTGATCATGACCATGCACGACATCTCGCTCAAACCGGTGGAAACCAAGGGCGGCACCGACACCGGCGCGCTGGTGCTGGCAGGCACCGTCAAGACCTATCGCTACCTGGACGAAGAAGAAGTCGAGGAGGCTGCCAAGACGGCAGCTCCGAATGCGGGGGGGCGCTGACATGAGAACCCCGATGAACCGACTTTTCCCATTCGCGCGCCATCCGTTCCGGCTGGTGTTGCTGCTGATACTTGCTGCGTTGCTGGCCGCGTGCGCGCGCGGCACCCAGGACGTCGAAGCCTGGGTCGCCGAGGTCCGGAATCGTCCGGCACCGCCGCTCGACCCGCTGCCGGTGATGCAGCAGTTCGAGACCTTCCAGTACGCCGCGCAGCCGCTGCGCGATCCATTCAGTGTGCCGATCAACGACCGTCGCGTTGCCAGCAGCGGTCCGCGGCCGGACCCCAATCGCCGCAAGGAACCGCTGGAAGCGTTCCCGCTGGATTCGTTGGACATGGTGGGCACGCTGGGTGCGGGCGACCAGCGGCTGGCGCTGGTGATGGCGCCCGACAAGGTCGTGCACCGGCTGCGTGCGGGCAGCCACATGGGCCAGAACGAAGGCAGGGTGGTGACCATCACCGAGGGTGCTGTTGACGTGATCGAACTGGTGCCCGATGGCGCGGGTGGCTGGACCGAACGCAGGGCGTCCATTGCCCTGGATGACAAGTGAGTTGAGGGAAACCACGATGACCGCGATGAACGTATTCAACAGGGCCCTTGGGTCCCGCCGTAGCGCCGCTCTGGTCGCCCTGACGGTGTGGCTTTCCAGCATGGCCGCGCCTGCCCTGGCGGAGAACGTGCTGCGCGACGTCAGCTATCAGGCTGGTAGCGGCGGCGCCGTCGACGTTATTCTGGAGTTTACCGAGCCGGTGGCAGGGGTGCAGACCTTCACCACTGACAATCCACCGCGCATCGCGATCGACGTGCCCGACACCCGCAACGGCTTGACCCAGCGCCGCGTCGCGGTCGGCAGCGGTTCCACCAGCGCGGTCTCGGCGGTCGAGGGAGATGGCCGCACGCGCGTGGTGATCGACCTGTTCCGCCCCGCCAGCTTCGAAACCCGCTCCGAGGGCAATCGCCTGATCGTCACCGTGGCCGGTGGCGCGCTGGCCGGTACCGCCGCGGTGGCCGCCAACCCGCAGGACCTGAGCAAGCGCGTGCCCACCGGGTTGGCGATCTCCAACCTGGATTTCCGCCGTGGCGACGACGGCGCCGGTCGGCTGGTGCTCACCTTCGACGGCGAAGGCGCGATGGCCGACATGCGGACCGACAAGAATCAGGTTGTGGTGGAGGTGCCCAACGCCAGCCTGCCCGAATCGTTGCGCAAGCGGCTGGACGTCGGCGATTTCGCCACCCCGGTGCGCAGCATCGAGTCGCGCGCCAGCGCCGGCGGCAGCCGCATCGTGCTCGATGCCAGCGGCAGTTTCGATGCGTTGGCCTACCAGACCGGCAACGAGTACGTGGTGGAAGTGACCCCGCGCCGCGCCGAAGCCGACCCGGTCGCAGCCGCATTGACCACGGGTGCGCCGCTGCCGAAGTACACTGGCAAGCCGGTCACCTTCAACTTCCAGGACATCCCGGTACGTACCGTACTGCAATTGATCGCCGACGAGTCCGACCTGAACGTGGTGGCGGCCGACAGCGTACAAGGCAACGTCACCCTGCGTTTGCAGAACGTGCCGTGGGATCAGGCGCTGGACATCATGTTGCGCTCCAAGCAATTGGACAAGCGCCGCGAGGGCGACGTGATCTGGATCGGCCCGCAGAAGGAACTGGCCGATTTCGAGCAGCAGAAGGAAGACGCCCGCATCGCGCTTGAAGACCGCGCCGAGACGGTGATCGAGTTCATCCCGATCAACTACGGTAACGCCGAGGACATCGCCAAACTGTTGACCGAGGAGAGCAAGGTCGGGTCCGGCGGTGGCGGTGGCGGCGGTGCTGGTGGCGGTGGCGGCGGTGGTGGTGGCAGTCGTGGCTTCCTGTCGCAGCGCGGCAGTATCAGCTTCGACCGACGCACCAATACGTTGCTGGTGACCGACATCCCCAAGAAGGTCGAGGAGATCAAGCGTTTGGTGACGCTGCTCGATCGCGCCGTGGATCAAGTGATGATCGAGGCGCGCATCGTGGTGGCGACTGACGACTTCGCCCGCGAAGTGGGTTCGAAATTCGGTTTCCGCGGCCGCAACAATCCGGGCCGCACCGTGACCACCAGCGGTAACCTCGACAGCGTGATCGATTTCAACAATTCCTCCAATAAGCGTGCCGCCGAGGACCTCGCCAATCTGCTGGCGGCCGCGCGCGGCGACGATCCGGCGGTGGACCCGCAGGATCTCACCATCCCGACCTTCGGCCCGATCAACAAGGCGCTCAACGTCAACTTGCCCGTAACCAGTCCGGCCGGCCAGCTGGCGTTCGCGATCCTTGGCCCGGCCTTCGAGCTGGACCTGGAATTGTCGGCGTTGCAGAGCGAGGGCCGCGGCGAGGTGATCTCCAACCCGCGCGTGATCACGTCCAACCAGCGCGAGGCGATCATCCGCCAAGGCGACGAGGTCGGCTTCGTCACGATCTCGCCGCAGCAGGGCGGCAATTCGATCCCGATCCCCAACGTCCAGTTCAAGGACGTGCTGCTGGAACTCAAGGTCACTCCCACCATCACCCAGGATGGGCGCGTGTTCCTGTCGATGGCGGTGAAGAAGGACGAAGTGTCGCGCTTCATCGACACCTCGATCGGGCAGGTGCCGCAGATCCAGAAGCGCGAAGTGAATACCGCGGTGCTGGTCGACAACGGGCAGACCGTGGTGATCGGCGGCGTTTACGAGTTCAAGTCGCGCGAGGACCTGAACAAGGTGCCGTTCCTCGGCGACGTACCGGGCCTGGGCGCGCTGTTCCGCAAGAAGGGCCGCAGCGCCAACAAGGCGGAGCTGCTGATCTTCGTCACCCCGCAAATCCTGCAGTCCGCCTCCGGCAAGTGATGGCGAGGCGGGTATGGTGCCCCGGGTCGGTCTGACCCAGGGCGCACTTTCGAAGGGCCGCATAAGCGGCCCTTTGCATTGGTCCGGGCGGCCAATGCCGATCGTGGGTCGAGTCCGTGTCGCGGCGCTGACAACGCCGGATGAATCGCGGCATAACGCACTGTGAACCCGCGCGCCGAAACGTTGTCACCCATGAGCTTCCGCGAAGCGGTTGCGATAGCACGACCGCCGCTTTCGGCATCGCCCCGGTGCTTGTGAAAGAATCGCACTCCGCCGCGAGGCGTTCGGCGCCCGCGCGTTCGCGGTAAGGCGGGTTTTTTTTTCAGGCCCCCCATCTGGATTGGATGACATGCTCGATAACGATACTGCCGCCGCTGCGGTCAGCCCGTTGCACCAGACCTTCGCTGCGCTGCGCGACACACTGGAGGAGGCCATCATCGGCCAGTCGCGCCTGGTCGAGCGCCTGCTGATCGCGCTGCTGGCGGACGGACACCTGCTGGTGGAGGGTGCGCCGGGTCTGGCCAAGACCACCGCGATCAAGGCGCTTGCCGCACGCATCCATGCCGACTTCCACCGCGTGCAGTTCACTCCCGACCTGCTGCCCGCCGATCTGACCGGCACCGAAATCTGGCGTCAGGGCGAGGCGCGATTCGAATTCCAGCCCGGCCCGATCTTCCACAACCTGTTGCTGGCGGATGAGGTCAATCGCGCGCCGGCCAAGGTGCAGTCGGCGTTGCTGGAAGCCATGGGCGAGCGCCAGGTGACGGTGGGGCGGGTCACGTATCCGCTGCCCGAACTGTTCCTGGTGATGGCGACGCAGAACCCGATCGAGCAGGAAGGTACCTATCCGCTGCCCGAAGCGCAGCTCGATCGCTTCCTGATGCACGTGCAGGTGGGGTATCCGCAGGCGGAGGCCGAGACCCGCATCCTGCGGCTGGTGCGGGCGCAGGCGTTGGCGCAGGGTTCCACTGTGGCGGATCGTTGCGCGCGCATCACCCAGGCCGACGTATTCGCGGCGCGGCGCGCGGTGCTGGAGTTGCATCTGTCCGAGCCGGTGGAGCGCTACGTGGTGGCGCTGGTGCTGGCGAGCCGCGATGCCTCCAGCTACGACGCCGATCTGGCGCGCCGTATCGCCTGGGGCGCCAGCCCGCGCGGTTCGATCGCGCTGGAGCGCTGCGCGCGGGCGCGGGCGTGGCTGGCAGGGCGCGACTTCGTGATGCCCGATGATGTACAGGCGGTGGCGCCCGATGTGCTGCGCCATCGCGTGCTGCCCACCTACGAAGCCACCGCCGAAGGCTGGTCCGGCGATCGCCTGGTGGAGGCGTTGCTGCAGCGGGTACCGTTGCCCTGATGGCCGACGCGAGCGCCAATGCGCTGGTGCAGCCGCAACTGCACGAGCTGATCGCGATGCGCGCGCGGGTGCAGGCATGGCCGCCGCCGTTGCGCGGCAGCGCCGGCCTTGCCGGAGTGGCACCGTCGCCGTTTCGCGGGCGCGGCATGGAGTTCGCCGAGACCCGCCTGTATGCCAGCGGCGACGACGTGCGGCACATGGATTGGCGCGTCACCGCGCGCACCGGCAAGGCCCACACCAAACTGTTCCACCCCGAACGCGAGCGCGTGGCGTTGTTGATCGCCGACACCAGTCCCGGCCTGTATTTCGGCACGCGCGGCTGCTTCAAATCGGTGCAGGCGGCGCGCGTGGCGGCGCTTGTGGCCTGGGCCGCGCAGCGCAGCGGCGATCGCATCGGCATCCTGCGCGGCAGTCATCGCGAGAGTCCGGTGGCACCCGCCTCCGGCGTGCGCGGCGTGTTGCGCGTGCTCGATGCGGCGGCACGCTGGTACGCGCATCCGCCTGCCGACGATGCCGGGCTTGCCGATGCCTTTGTGGCGGCGGCGCGATTGCTGCGCCCCGGTGCGCGGGTGGTGGCGCTGATCGAACCGCACGCGCTGGCGACGCTGAGCGATGCCGCGCTGGCGGGCATGGCCGGACATCACGAACTGCTGATCGTGATGTTGACCGATCCGATCGAAACCGAGCCGCCGCGCGCGACCTTGCCGATCGTTGCGAACGGCCAGCGCGCCCGCATCGATCTGGCGCATGGCCGCGAACGCGCGCGCTGGCAGCAGCGCTTTGCCGACGAACTGCAGGCCGGACGCGCGCGTCTGCAACGCTTCGGCATCCGCAGCCATGTGCTGGCAACCACCGAGGCGGTGGAGTCGTTGCTGCCGCTGTTGCTGGCCGGAGGCAGAAGAAGCTGATGCCGGACGCACTGCCGCTGCGGGACATCCATCTGCCGCCGCCGCCAGGCGCGTGGCCGCCGGCGCCCGGCTGGTGGCTGCTGGGCGCCGCGTTGTTGGTGCTGGCGGCGTACGGCGCGCGACGGATGCGCGCGCACTGGCGTCGGAGACGACTGCGCGCGGAGCGGCTGCGTGTGTTCGATGCCGCCGTGGCAGCGGCCGACGACGCCAGCGCGCGCTTGGCGACGATCTCCCAGTTGCTGCGCCGCGCCGCGCGCACCGGTGCCGGCGCGCACAGCGCCAGCTTGGCCGGCGAGGAATGGCTGCGCTTTCTCGACGGCGACGATCCCGCGCGTCCGTTTTCCACCGGTGCGGGCAGCGTGCTGCGCGAAGGTCCGTTCCGCGCGCCGAGCGATCCCCAAGCCGCCCCGCAATCCGCGCTGATAGAGATCGAAGCCCTGGCGCGCCGCCGTTTCCTGCAATTGCTGGAGGCCGACCATGCCTGAGTTGGCCTGGCCCTGGTGGCTGGCGGCACTGCCGTTGCCATGGCTGGCGGCGCGTCTGCTGCCGCCGTGGCGTGCACTCGGCGCCAGCTTGCGGCTGCCGCACGCCGATCTGCAGACCTTGTTTGCCGAGGCCGGGGTGGGTGCGCATCGATCCCGGATCCAGCCGTTGACCGCGCTGGCATGGGCGCTGCTGTGCCTGGCCGCCGCGCGTCCGCAGACGCTGGCCGATCCCACCCAGCCGCCACGCAGCGGTCGCGACCTGATGTTGGCGGTGGACCTCTCCGGTAGCATGGGCGAAACCGACGTCGAACTGGCTGGACGTACGGTCGATCGCCTCACCGCGGTCAAGGCCGTGGTGGGCGACTTCCTGCAGCGCCGGGTCGGCGACAGGGTGGGGCTGGTGGTGTTCGGCGAACGCGCCTATGCGATGGCGCCACTGACCTTCGATCGCAGCGCGGTGCGCCAGCAACTGGCGGACACCGTGGTAGCGCTGGCCGGGCGCGAGACCGCCATCGGCGATGTCTTGGCAATCGCGGTCAAGCGCCTGCGCGAGCAGCCTGCAGCGCCCTCGGGCCAGGGTCAGCGCGTGGTGATCCTGCTCACTGACGGCGTCAACACTGCCGGCACCATCGCACCCGAGAAGGCGGCCGAATTGGCCGGCACCGAATCGATCCGGGTCTATACCATCGGCTTTGGCGGTGAGGATCGCACCGCCGCGCTGTTCGGCATGTTGATGCCGCCGGGCTCGGCCAGCATCGACGAGAATGCCTTGCGCGCCATCGCCGACAAGACCGGCGGCCGCTATTTCCGTGCTCGCGACACCGCGGAACTCGCCGGCATCTATGCCGAACTCGATCGCATCGAGCCCTCGCTGCAGCAGGGCAGCGTCGAGCGCCCGCGGGTCGAGCGCTATCCGCTGCCGCTCGCCATGGCGCTCGCGCTGGTGTTGCTGCAGGGCCTGTGGCGCGGCGGATGGTGGCGCGCATGAGCGATCTGCCTTTCGCCCTGCATTTCCTGCGTCCTGGCTGGCTGCTGGCGCTGCTGCCGTTGCCGCTGCTGCTTTGGCGCTTGACCCGGCGCGCGCGCGGCGATCGTGCGCTCGACGCCTGCGTCGATGCCGCCCTGCGCGCGCACGTCACCGATGCCGGGCCGGGGCGCGGCCTGCTGGCGCCGGCAGCGTGGATGGCCTCGTTGTGGGTGCTGTGCACGCTGGCGCTGGCTGGCCCGGCGTGGCGCCAGCAGGAGGTTGCGCTGTATCGGGTGCAGGCGCCGCTGGTGGTGGCGCTCGACTTGTCCACCCACATGGCCGCCGACGACCTCAAGCCCGATCGCATCACCCAGGCTCGCTTCAAACTCATGGGTTTGCTCAAGGAACGCGCCGGCGGCCAAGTGGCGTTGATCGTCTATGCCGGCGACGCCTTCACTGTGGCGCCGCTGACCGAGGACGCCAACACGGTGTCGGCGATGGTGGAAGCGTTGTCGCCGGCGCTGATGCCGATCGATGGACAGCGCGCCGAACTGGCGTTGGCACGCGCCCAGCGCTTGCTGGTCGACGGCGGATTCCACGGCGGCGACATCGTGCTGATCGGCGATCGGGTCGATGCCGCGGCCATCGAGAAGGCGCGCATGTTGGCCACGCAGGGCATCCGCGTTTCGGCGTTGGGTGTGGGCACTGCGGCCGGCGCGATGTTGCGCGACGCCAACGGCGGTCTCGTCTACGACGCGCAGGGCGCGCCGCAGTTGGCGCGGCTGGACGAATCCGCGTTGCAGGCGCTCAGCGCCGCCGGCGGTGGACGCTATGCGCGGCTGCGCCCCGACAACGCCGATCTCGTCGCCCTGCAACTGCTGCAGCCGCGCGAGTCGCAACCGGGCGCGGCACACGTCAGCGGCGATCAGGCGACGCGCTGGCGCGACGAAGGCCCGTGGCTGCTGCCGCTGGTACTGGCGTTGGCGCTGCTGGGGTTCCGCCGTGGCGCGCTGGCGGTGCTCGTTGGGCTGGCGGTGTTGCTGCCGCCGCAACCGGCGCAGGCGCTCGACTGGGATGCGTTGTGGCGCAGCCGCGAGCAGCGCGCCGACGCCGCGTTGCGCGCTGGCGATGCCGAACGCGCGCGGCAACTGGCGCGCGACCCGGCGCGCGCCGGTGCCGCCGCTTACCGTGCCGGCGACTGGGATGCGGCGATCGCACAATGGTCGCAATTGCAGGACGCGCAAAGTCACTACAACCGCGGCAATGCCTTGGCGCAGGCCGGGCGTCTGGACGAGGCCATCGGTGCCTACGATCGTGCGCTGGCGCTGGATCCGAAGCTGAGCGATGCGAGCCACAATCGCGAGTTGGTTGAGCAACGCCGAAAGCAACAACCGCCGCCGTCCGATGGCAAGGACCGCAAGGACCGCAAGGACGGAAAAGATGGCAACGGGTCGCCCGAGCAGGACCAAGGCGGTGCCGGGCAGGACAATGGTGAGCCGGGCCAGAGCGGGCCTTCGGATTCCGGCGCGGGCGACGGCGCGCAAAGCGCCGACCGTGCGCAAGGCGAGGGCGGCGAGGGCAAGGCCGGCGATGCCGATTCGGAACCGTCAGAGGGCGACGCCCCATCGGATGCTGCCGGCTCGAATGCGGAGGGTGCGTCGGCCGACGCGGCGCCGGCGGATGCCAAGGCCGACGCCGCCAACCAGCAAGCCGTGAGCGACGCGATGTCGCAGGCGCTGGCCGATGGCGACGCCGGTACGGATGCCGCGCGCGATGGCGGCGTCGAGGGCGCCGCGCTGAGCCCCGCGCAGCGCCAGCAGCGCGAGCAGCAGCAGGCGGTCGAGGCGTGGCTGCGACGGGTGCCGGACGATCCGGGCGGCCTGCTGCGTCGCAAATTCCGCATCGAATACGAACGCCGTCAAGCGGAGGGTGGTCAGGAATGAGCCGGACGGTTTACCGCTGGATCGCTATTGGCGCGTTGCTGGCGCTCAGTTGCGGCGTCATCGCCGCGCCGCGTGCATGGCTCGACCGCGATCGCGTCGCGCAGGGCGATACCGTGACCCTCAACATCGAGTCGGAAACCGGGGACGCGCCGGATTTCGCGGCGTTGCATGGCGACTTTGATTTGCGCGGCCAGTCCAGCCGTACCGAAACCACCATCGCCAACGGCAGCGTGCGCACCCGCACCCTGTGGGCGGTAGCGCTGGAGCCGCGCCATTCCGGCGTGCTGACGATTCCCGCGCTCGGGGTCGGCGCCGAACGCACCGAGCCGCTGACGCTGACTGTGACGCCGGGCCAAGTCGGTGCGCAAGCGCAGGGACAGGACGTATTTCTGGAAGTACAGGTCGACCCGCAAACGCCATACGTGGGACAGCCCGTGATGTACACCTTGCGGCTGAGCTACGCCATCACCTTGCTCGACGGCGATCTCGATCCACCGGGTGCGGATGGCGTCGACGTGCGCCGGATCGGCGACGACGCCAGTTACCAGCGCACCGTGGCGGGGCGGCGTTATCAGACGCTGGAGCGGCGCTTCGTGCTGATCCCCGAGCGCAGCGGTGCGCTGGTGCTGAACGGCGCGCGCTTTCGCGGCCGGACCCTGGCCGGACTGCGCGACCCCGTGTTCGGCGGCGCGCGCGCGGTCAGCGCCATCGGCGAGGGCGTGACGTTGCAGGTCAAGCCGCAGCCCGCTCAGGCGCAGCAGCCGTGGCTGCCAGCTACCATCGCCAAGCTGTCGATGCAGGCACCGACTGCTGGCGCGCACGTCGGCGAGCCGGTCAACGTGGAGTTGACGCTGCACCTGCAGGGCACCGCAGCCGCCCAGGTGCCGGAACTGCAGATGCCCGAGGTACCCGGCGCGCGCGTGTTTCCCGACGTGCCACAGGTGCGTGAGCGCGTGGTCGACGGCGTGTTGACGGTAGACATCACTCGCCGCTTCGCATTGGTGCCGTCGCAGGCGGGTGAGTTGACCGTGCCGGCGGTGCGCATCCCGTGGTGGAATACGCTCACCGACTCGCCGCAGATCGCCCAGACCGAACCACTGCCGTTACCGGTGGCTGCCGGTGACGCGGACAGCGACACGGGCAGCGTGCCTCCCCCGGCAGCGGTCAGCGCACCGGAACCGTCGGCAGCATCGCAAGCTGCGGCATCCTCGACCGCCACGGCGAACGTCGCGCGCCCCTGGCAATGGCTGAGTCTGATGCTGTTACTGGGGTGGCTGATCACACTCGGGTGGATCTGGCGCCGCGCGCTGGCGGCGCGCAGACCGGTTGCATCACCGCGTGACGCAACGCGGCCGCGCGATCCGCTCAACGTGCTGCGCAACGCCGCCGCGCAGGGCGACCTCGCCGCCGCCGATGCTGCGCTGCGCGACTTGCGTCGTAGTGGCAGGCTCGACGAGGGTGCGCTGGAGCCATCGCAGCGCGCGGCGCTGGCGTCATTGCAGGTGGCGTTGTGGGGCGATGGCGATCACGAGCAGGCGCGGCTGCTGTTGCGACAAGCATTCGCCGATGGGCTGCGCACTGCGCCTCGTGCTTCCGTTGCCAGGCGCGATCCGGTGTTGCCGCCGCTCTACCCCGAACACTGAGCGCGCCGGCTTCCTGTGGGAGTGCGAGGCGAGTCAGCCGCCGCACCGGTCGCCCGCAAGCGGCCTCCCACAAAAGGCGAGCAGTGTCCGCGCCGCTTGTGGGGGCGCGCTTGCGCGCGACCGCGCGCGCCGATGCGGCGCCAGACCGGGGCGCAAGCGCCGCTGGTGTATGCTCGCACCCTCACGCGAATGGGAAATCGGGCCGATGGCATGGGGTTCATGGACTGCGCATGCGCAGGCATTGCTGGGTGACGAAGCGACTCTCGACCAGCGCATCGAAGCGGTGGTGGCCCCCGTGGCCAATGCGATTTCCAGTGCCGTGTTCTACGAAGTGCCGCTGCCGGGCGGGGTGTCGGTTCCGGTCATCATGATCTGGTTGATCGTGGCCGCGGTGGTGTTCACGCTGTACTTCCGCTTCATCAACGTGCGTGGCTTCGCGCATGGCTACCGGCTGATCCGCGGCGACTATGCCGATGCGTCGAGTCCCGGCGAGATCAGCCACTTCCAGGCGCTGACCTCGGCGGTATCCGGCACCGTGGGCCTGGGCAACATCGCCGGCGTGGCGGTGGCGATCACGATCGGCGGACCGGGCGCTACGTTGTGGATGATCCTGGCCGGGCTGTTGGGCATGTCCAGCAAGTTCGTCGAATGTTCGCTGGGGGTGATGTACCGGCGCGAGCATGCCGATGGCACCGTATCCGGCGGGCCGATGTACTACCTGCGCTACGGCGTCGCTGCCAACTATCCGCGACTGGCCGGCGTCGGCAAGGCGCTGGCGGCGATCTTCGCGGTTTGCACCATGCTCGGCGCGGTCGGCTCGGGCGCACTGTTCCAGTCCAATCAGGCCTATGCCCAGGTCTACAACATCACCGGCGGCATCGATGGGCCGCTGGCGGGACGTGCGTGGCTGTTCGGACTGGGCATTTCGGCGTTGGCCGGCGTGGTGATCGTGGGCGGCATCACCCGCATCGGCGCGGTCACGGCAAAGCTGGTGCCGTTCATGGCGTTGCTGTACATCGTCGCCTCGCTGTTCGTGATCGGTACCCATGTGGGCCATCTGCCGACGGCATTTGCCGAGATATGGGACGGCGCGTTCACCGCCGCGGGCGTCAAGGGCGGGGTGATCGGAGCGTTGATCGTGGGCTTCCGTCGCGCCGCGTTCTCCAACGAGGCCGGCATCGGCTCCGCTGCCATCGCACACTCCGCGGTGAAGACCCGGCATCCGATCACCGAGGGCTTCGTGGCGCTGTGGGAGCCGTTCATCGATACGGTGGTGATCTGCACCATGACCGCGCTGGTCATTGTCATCACCGATCAATACACCACCAC
>JANRIF010000014.1:0-8736 GCA_033765245.1 Lysobacteraceae bacterium | reverse complement strand
CAGCACGCCGGAGCTGAAAATTCCGATGGCCGAAGGCGAGCATTACGCCTTTGTCGAACGCTTCCGCGATCGTGCGCAGTTCGATGGCGCGCGGGTGGCGACCATCGACGGCGTGCGCGCGGACTGGCCCGATGGCTGGGGCCTGCTGCGCGCCTCCAACACCACCCCGGTACTGGTGCTGCGCTTCGATGCCGACACGCCTGAGGCGCTGGCGCGGGTGCAGGAGGTCTTCCGCCGGCAGATCCTGGCGCTGAATCCGGAGTTGCCGTTGCCGTTCTGACCGACGCACAAAGCTGGGCGGTACAGCGCCCGGTCAGTCGCTGCGCGACAGCGCATCGCTGCGCGATGCTATGCCTTCGCTTCGCTCGGTCGCCCGCAAGCGGCCTCCCACAAAAGCGTGCGGCGTCTTTGCTGTTTGTGGGAGCGCGCTTGCGCGCGACGACGCACAACTTCATCGGGCGGCGTGGGCGAGGCCACCTCGTGCAAGCGCTCAGGGTGGCGCGGGACCTTCGGGCGGATTTTCCTTGAGGGCGCGATAACGACTCAGCACCTCGTCAAGCTCCTGCTTCAACGCGGCGTGTTCGGCTTCGCGTCGGCTCAGTTGAGTTTGTTGATCGCCGACCTGGCGGTGCGCCTCGCGCAGGTTCGCCACCGTTCGCGCGTCGATCGGCTGTCCGGCCAACTCGCGGTCGGTGGCGTGCGCCAGCAGGCTGGCGAGGCTGTTGCGCTGGCCCTCGATGCCCACCTGCGCCGACTTCACCGATTCCTCGACCAGCGTCAGGCGCTCGTTGTAGGTGCGCTGCAGTTCGGCTTCGCTGGGGTACGACGACAGCAGCACGCGATCTCGTTGGCGCTGGTCTTCCTCACGCTTGGCGAGTTCCGCCTCCGCCTCGGCACTGGCGGCCATGGTGGCGCGTTCCTCCTGGGTGAGCGCGCGCTCCACTTGGCCTACCGTGCTGCCGCTGGCCTTGTTGAGTTCCTCGCGTGCTGCGTCGATCGCTTCGCTGGGCAGGGTGTCGCTGTAGTGCTCCTTGCCGTCCTTGTCGGTCCAGCGGTACAGCTTTTGCGCCAACACCGGCGGAGATGCCAGCGCGGCAATCAGGGCGGCGACGACAGGCAGCAGGACAGGGCGCATGGGCGGGCTCAATCGCGACAACCGTAGCGCTCACGATACTGCAAAAGCGCCGCACGGTGCAGCGCCAGCTCGGGACGGCGTTCGGCGAAGCCCAGCAGCGCGTCGAGGCCGGCGATGGCGTGCACGGCGATGCCGAATTGCTCGCGCAATTCGCGGCTGGCAGAGCCCGTGCCGGTCTGGCCGCGCTCTTCGCGATCCAGCGCTACCACGATACCGCACACCTGCGCGCCACTCTCGCGGATCAGGGCGATCGCCTCGCGCACCGCGGTGCCGGCGGTGATCACGTCATCGACGATCAGCACGCGGCCGCGCAACGGCGCGCCGATCAGGCTGCCGCCCTCGCCATGGCTCTTGGCTTCCTTGCGGTTGAACGCCAGCGGCAGATCGCGGCCGCGCGCCGCCAACGCCACCGCCAATGCGGTGGCTAGCGGAATGCCCTTGTAGGCCGGGCCGAACAGCATGTCGAAAGCCAGCCCGCTGGCTTCCAGCGCATCGGCGTAGCAGTTGCCGAGTTCGGCCAGCGCCGCGCCGCTGTCGAAGCGGCCGGCATTGAAGAAGTACGGACTGACGCGCCCGGACTTGAGCGTGAACTCACCAAAGCGTAGTGCGTCGCGCGCCAGCGCCAGTTCGAGGAAGCGGTGTTGGTGGGGGAGCATGGGTTCAGGGCTCGGGGTTCAGGGCTCGGGACTCGGGACTCGGGACTCGGGACTCGGGACTCGGGACTCGGGACTCGGGACTCAAAGCTTGCGGTCTTTGCGTGCGCGTCGCAATCGCCACGGACAAACGCCGCAATGTTGGTTAGGCTTCCCCCAGTCCCCAGTCCCGGCCTTCATGAAAATCACCACCTTCAACGCCAATGGCCTGCGCTCGGCCGCCCGCAAGGGGTTCTTCGATTGGTTCACCGGACATGGCGCGGACGTGCTATGCGTGCAGGAGACCAAGGCGCAGGAGCATCAACTGCGCGAGGACGATCTGTTGCCGGCGGGTTACCGGGCGTGGTTCAAGGATGCGACGACGCGCAAGGGTTACAGCGGGGTGGCGATCTACGCCCGGCGCGAGCCGGACGAGGTGCGCGATGCGCTGGGTTGGGCGCCGTTCGACGACGAGGGGCGCTACATCGAGGCGCGTTTCGGCGACCTCAGCGTGGTCTCGCTGTATTTGCCGTCCGGTTCCTCGGGGCCGGAGCGCCAAGCATTCAAGTACGAGGTGATGGCGTGGATCGCGCCCATCTTCCGGCAGTGGCTGCACAGTGGTCGCGACTATGTGATTTGCGGCGACTGGAACATCGTGCATACCCGCAAGGACATCCGTAACTGGACTTCGAACCAGAAGAATTCCGGCTGCCTGCCCGAAGAACGAGCGTGGCTGGACGGACTGATCCACGGCGACGGCTGGGTCGATAGCTATCGCCACCTGCGACCGGAGGCGGAGGAATACACCTGGTGGTCGCAGCGCGGGCAGGCGCGCGCCAACAACGTCGGATGGCGCATCGACTATCAGATGGTCACGCCCTCGCTGCGAGAGCGCCTGCGCGATTGCGCCATCCATCCCGAGCCGCGGTTTTCCGATCACGCACCCTTCGCCGTCGACTATGCCGACTGAACCGTCGGCGAGCGTCGCCGCAAAGTCATCCGCTGTGCAGACCAAGCCGTCGGTATGGCGGGCGTTCGCGCAACCGGCGGCGTGGACGATGCTGCTGTTCGGCTTTTCTTCCGGGCTGCCGTTCCTGCTGGTGGCCGGCACCTTGGCGTATTGGCTGAAGGAAATGGGCATCGTGCTGAGCGACATCACGATGATCTCCAGCGCTGGCTTGAGCTATGCACTGAAGTTCCTTTGGGCGCCCTTGCTCGATCATTGGCGGTTGCCCGGATTCGAGCGACTGGGACGGCGTCGCGGCTGGCTGCTGTTCGCTCAGTTGGGCGTGGCGGGCGGGTTGGTTGCGATGGCGATGTTGACGCCGAGTCACCTGTCCGCATTCATCGGCGCGACGCTTGCGGTCGCATTTTTCGGAGCCACGCAAGACATCGCGGTGGATGCCTATCGCATCGAGATTGCGCCGATGGAGGCCCAGGGCGCGCTGGTGGCCACCTACTCGTTGGGCTATCGGGTGGGATTGATCCTGGCGGGGGCGCTTGCTCTGATCCTGGCCGACCATGTCGCCTGGAGTTGGGTGTATCTGTTGATGGCGGCGTTGATGGTGGTGCCGATTGCCGCGACGTTGAACGCCAGCGAGCCGACGGTAAGCATCGTGCGCCCTGAGCGTTGGGGCGATGCAATGCGCGAGAGCGTCATCGATCCGTTCGCCGATTTCTTCCGCCGCTATGGCTGGCATCTGGCCGGCGCGACCTTGCTGTTCCTGTTGCTGTTCAAGGTGCCGGAGCAGGCGACCGTCGGTGGCATCATGAGCCCGTTCTATCGCGACATGGGCTTTTCCAAGACCGAGATCGGCGCGATCACCAAGATTTACGGCGTCTGGATTGGCATCGTCGGCGTGTTCCTGGGTGGCGCCGCGGTCGCGCGATGGGGCGCCTGGCGTCCATTGGGCGCGACGATCGTGCTGTGCGGTTGCAGCAATCTGCTGTATCTGGCGCTGATCGCTTACCCCGGCAATCTCATGGTGCTGACTCTGGTCATTTCGATCGAGAATCTGACGCTGGGGATGCTCGGGCCGCCGACGGTCGCATTCCTGTCGTCGCTGGTGAGTCGCCAACATACGGCCACGCAGTACGCGTTGCTGAGTTCGTTGGTCAACTTGCCGGGCAAGATCCTCGGTTTCTTTGCGGGCGGCATTGCGCTGAGCACAGGGTACGCCGGCTACTTCGTCATCACCGTATTGGCAATCATCCCGGCGATGATGCTGTTTACGCATCTCTGGACGCGGATGCGAAGTGCGGAGCGTGTGGCGCTGGCGGGTGCGAAGGCGACGTGATGAGGGTCGACGCCGCCGATGTTGTGGCTCGCCGGCGCGACATCGCGGCGGCGCGGATGCGGGCCTGCTTGCGTCCTGACGCGATCGCGCTAAGCTTGCCGCTACAGGGGGATGCGACGCTGGGACAGTAATGGCAGATATCCTTCTACGCGACGTCGACAACGGAATGGTCGAGCGGGTCAAGCAGATCGCGCGCGAGCGCGGTTGGCCAATCCACGACGTGCTGTTGCATGCGCTCAAACAGGGGCTCGGCATCATCGAGCCGGAGCCGCCGAAGGAGCCGGGCGACATTGCTCGCTTGGCGGGCTCGTTCGAAGACACCGAAACCCGCGCCTTCGACGAAGCGCTGCGCGCGCTCAAGCAACTCGAAGACGATCGCGCCTACTGAGCGATCACGCAGTCACGCCGGATAGATCGCCCCCAGCACCCGCGGCCCGCGCGCGCCGGTGACTTCCGCGCGATTGCCGGCGCGGCCGGCCAGCGTTTCGCGCGCCAGCCAGGCGAAGCCGGCCGCTTCCACGAAGTCGGGGTCCAGGCCCAGCGTTGCGGTGCTCGCCACCGCAATGCCAGGCAGATGTCGCGCCAACCGTTGCAGCAGCACAGGGTTGTGCACGCCGCCTCCGCAGATCAGCAGGCGGCGGGTGTCGGCCGCGTGCGCCAGCAGCGCCTGCGCCACGGTGATCGCAGTGAGTTCGCACAGGGTGGCCTGCACGTCGGCGATCGCCAGCGTGCGCGCGCCCATGGCGGCACGCAGCCAGTCCAAATGAAACTGGTCGCGGCCGGTGCTCTTGGGAGGCGGCAGCGCGAACCAGGGGTCCGCATGCAACGCCGTCAGCAGCGCGTCGTCGACCCGCCCCTGCACCGCCAGCGCACCGTCGCGGTCGAACGGGAGCCGGAGGTGCAGCGCGCACCAGGCATCCATCAGCCCATTGGCGGGGCCGGTATCGAAGCCGCGGACGCCGCCACTGCGTGGCAGCAGGGTCAGGTTGGCGATGCCGCCGAGATTGAGCACCGAGCGCACCTCGGCGGCATCGCTCAGCAGCGCGTGGTGGAACGCGGGCATCAATGGCGCGCCCTGGCCGCCGGCGGCGACGTCGCGCCGGCGAAAATCCGCGACCGTGGTGATACCGCAGCGTTCGACGATCTGGTTCGGATCGCCCAGTTGCAACGTGTAGGGCAGGGCGTCGGCGGGGTTGTGGCGCAGTGTCTGTCCGTGCGAGCCGATCGCCGCGATCCGCGACGTCGGCACCTGTGAGCGCGTGATCGCGGAGACGGCGGCCTCGGCGAATGCGATGCCCAGTTCGGTATCCAGGCGGGCGAGGTCGTCGGGCGACACCCGCGCTTGCGCCTGCGACAGCTCCAGCACCATCGCGCGCAGCGGCGCCGGATACGCGAAGGTGTGAGCAAAATGCACCTGCGGGCGCGGCTCGAAGCTCACCAGCGCCGCATCAATGCCGTCGACGCTGGTGCCGGAAATCAGCCCCAGGAAGCAGGATGGCGCGGCGGCTTGTGGCACTTCAGCGCGACGCGAACCGGCGTGTTTCCAGCAGTTCGAGTTGCGCTCGCATCGGCAGCGCCTGCGCAGTGAAGCGCGCCATCTCGGTGCGCGGCAGGGGCTCGGGTTTGGGCAGCGTGACCTTCAAGGGGTCGCGATGCACGCCAGCGACGCGGAACTCGTAATGCAGATGCGGCGCCGTCGCCAGGCCGGTGGCGCCGACGAGGCCGATCACTGCGCCCTGCGCCACGCGCTGGCCGGTGCGGTACTTGCCGAAGCGTGACATGTGCCCGTAAAGCGTGGTGTAGCCGCGGCCGTGGTCGAGCACGACGACCCGGCCATAGCCGTTCTGCCAACCCGCGAATGCGACGCGGCCGTCGCCAGCCGCGTGGATCGGCGTGCCGGCGTGGGCGGCGTAGTCGACGCCCTTGTGTGCGCGCACCGTGCCCAGGATCGGATGCCGTCGCGCCGAGGCAAAGCGCGAGCTGATCCGTGCGAATTCGATCGGCATGCGCAGGAAGCTTTTCTTCACCGGGCGGCCTTCGGCATCGTAGTAGCCAAGCTTGCCGTCGCTGGTGGCGTAGCGATATGCCGCATAGTTGCGGCCCTGGTTGACGAAGGTGGCGGCGACGATGTCGCCACCACGCACGAATTCGCCGTCGCGCCAGACTTCCTCGTACATCACGGCGAAACGATCGCCGGCGCGCAGGTCCTGGGCAAAGTCGATGTCGTAGCTGAACACGTTGGCCAGTTCCAGCAGGGTGGCGTCGCGCAACCCGGCGGCGGCTCCAGCGGCAAACAGAGAGCTGTCGATCTCGCCGGTCGCCACCAGTACGCGGCGCGTGACTTCGCGCGCGGTGACCTGCTCGGACACGCGCTCGCCGTCCAGGCGCAGCTCCACGCGCTGCTCGTCGTTGCGATCGAAACGGATCGCCTGCAGCGCGCCGCCTTCGCCGCGCTCGAACGCGATTTCGGCGCCAACCTGCAAGTGAGTCAGCGGCGCACGCGCGCCGGGATGGTCGAGCAGCCGGTAGATGTCGCGCATCGCGATGCCGAGCGAGTTGCAGATTTGTCCCAAGGTCTGCCCGGCTCGCACATTGACGCGAGTCCATTGCGGCCCCGATGCCACCGTCGCCGCGGCGGCATCCAGCGACGGCAGCGGCAACAAGACCGTGGTGCGCGGCCCGCCGGGCGTGTGCATGGCGACCGCCAGTCCGGGGATGATGGCCGCAACCATTACCGCGATTGCCGCCAGCAGGCCGACGATCAGCCAGTGTTCGTGGGTGAATTCGCGCCAACTGGCGCCAACCGATGGCGCGGACGCCGTGCGCGCTGCGCCGGATTCGCGCCGGACTGCCTGTACGCGCCGATGCGCGCGTTCATCCGCCTCAGGGTGTGGTGTCACGTGCATGCTTCCAGACCAGTCCGAGCGGTACCATACCCAGCCCTGCCGGGCGCGTCAAACCGTTGAGGGGGCTGGCTTTTCGGCGGGTTTCGATTTAACGTCGGATTAACGAACCGGCGACTTTCCTCCGCCGCGCTGCCGTGACCCAGTGCCGGCACGCGCCGAGGTGACCGCTGCTGCGTGCCCGAACACCCGATTCCACATCAGAGACTCCCATGAGCAAGCTATCCGAAGCGCTGGCGCTGATTGCGCGCGGCGCCGACACCATTCTCAAGCGCGAGGAGCTGCAGGCGCGGCTCGAACAAGGGAGGCCGCTGCGCGTCAAGGCCGGCTTCGATCCTACCGCCCCCGACTTGCACCTGGGTCACACCGTGTTGCTCAACAAGATGCGGCAGTTCCAGGAGCTCGGCCATCAGGTGATTTTCCTGATCGGCGACTTCACCGGCATGATCGGTGACCCTTCCGGCAAGAACGTCACCCGCAAGCCGCTCACCCGCGAAGACGTGGCGCGCAACGCCGAGACCTACGCTGAGCAGGTGTTCAAAGTGCTCGATCGCGAGCGCACTGAGCTGCGCTTCAATTCCGAATGGTTCGATCGCATGAGCGCCGCCGACATGATCCGGCTCGCCGCGCAGCACACCGTGGCGCGCATGCTCGAACGCGACGACTTCGCCAAGCGCTACGCCGGTCAGCAGTCGATCGCCATCCACGAATTCCTCTATCCGCTGGTGCAGGGCTACGATTCGGTGGCGCTCAAGGCGGACGTCGAACTCGGCGGCACCGACCAGACCTTCAATCTGTTGATGGGCCGCACCCTGCAGGAGCATTACGGCCAACCGCCGCAGATCGTGCTGACCATGCCGTTGCTGGAAGGGCTGGACGGCGTCAACAAGATGTCCAAGTCGCTGGGCAATTACATTGGCATCAACGAGCCCGCCATCGACATCGTCACCAAGACCATGAAGATCGGCGACGAGTTGACCTGGCGCTGGATCGACTTGCTGAGCTTCGAGATTTCCCTCGCCGAGGCGACGCAGCTCAAGGCGGACGTTGCCGCCGGCAGCCTCAACCCGCGCGACGTCAAGCTGCGGCTGGCGCACGAACTTGCCGCACGCTTCCACGGCGCCGCCGAGGCCGAGCGTGCGGTCGCAGGCTGGCGCGCGGTGGTGCTGGGCGAGGCCGAGGGCCGGCTCGATCTGCTGCCGCTCGACCAACTGCACTTGCCCGAGCCGACCATCCGCATCGCCGCCTTGCTGACGCTGGCGGGGCTCACCACCTCCAATTCCGAAGCGACCCGCAAGCTCAAGGAGCGTGCCGTGCGCGTCGATGGCGAGGTGATCGAAGACCCGCAACGTGTGTTTGCGCCGGGCTACGAAGGGCTGCTGCAAGTGGGGAAGCGCAACTTCGCGCGGGTGCGTTTGCTGCCTGCAACGGGTCGGTAGCGGAATGGCGCGAGGGCTGGCGACTTGTCGGCACCGACGAGTCGCCGCGCACTGATCGGCTGGAGCGCGCATTGCAGATGGCGCTTCACGTAACGAGGCTACGATCTCCTGTCTCGCAGGGACTTCCCAAGTGATGTAGGAGGCGTGTAGACTGCGCGGCCCGCTGAGGCGAAAGTGTTGGTGGGGGTAGTTGAGAAGGGTTCGGTTGAGGGTGTTGACGGACTCGGAAATTGGTGTAAGATGTGCGGCTCGCTGGGGCGAAATGCTCTAGCCGACAAGTTGAGGCGAAGGTCTCCTTGTTGAGGTAGCGATCTTTGACAGTGTGCGCAG
>JANRIF010000011.1:0-27154 GCA_033765245.1 Lysobacteraceae bacterium | reverse complement strand
CGGATGTTCTTGGCCTTGGCACCCATCTTCAGGGTGGCGCCGCCCTTCACCTTCAGGTCCTTGATCAGCACCACCGAATCGCCGTCCTGCAGCAGGTTGCCGTTGGCGTCCTTCACCACCAGTCCGTCGTCACCCGCATCCGTCGAACCCGCGGCGGGCCATTCGTGACCGCAGTCGGCGCAAACGAAGTTGTCGCCGTCGGGGTAGGTGTTTTCCATGGCGCATTGCGGGCAAGCAGGGATCGTGGGCACGGTGGGGTCCGGTTGGAAAGAATGGGAGGCAAAGTATAACGGCGGCCAGCGGCGCGCGACCGGTGCGACACGCGGATGCGGCCGCAGCGACGTCGCTCAGATCTGCGGTTCGAGGCGCCGTTTCAACGCCTCCAGCACCTTGCGATGCTCCTCGTTGGTATCGCCACCGCCGTAGATCAATGCCCCCGACGTGTAGGCGCTGCCAAACGTCGATGCCGCCACGAACACCTGACTCACGGCGTTGGCGAATTGCGCTTCGTCCATCGGCGGCAACGGATGGATGAACACGCTCCACACGATGCCGTTGGCGATCGCATAACGCGCGTCCAGCACCGCATCGAAGTTTGCCTGCAACATGCGCTGCAAAATCTCCTCGTCGAGCGCATCGGCGCGCGCGATCGGCGACATGATGCGCATGCGCCCGGCGCGCTCGTCGCCCACCAGCACCAGACCACGATCGTTGACGGTGAACTGCGCAGCATTGCCCTGCACCTGTGCCTGCGGATCGATCCGGCGCACCAGCTCGAACAACCCTGTCAGTGTCATATCGCCCGGCAAGCGCTCGATCTGCGGCGCCGGCGCCGAATCGTCCTCGCCGGATTCGTCCGGGAGGGCCTGCGCCCTCGCCACACCAACCGACAAACCCGCCACCAATACCAGCAGTGCGCGCCAATCCATGGTCATTCTCCCGTGCGGTGGCCAAGACATTGCCCGGCAATGTACCCACAAACCCAGCATCATCGCCACTGCACACGTGAATCGTCCGACGTGCATGCCGACTGCACCGAGTCGCGCTACCATCGCGCCATGCGTGGCATCGACTTCAATGCGGACCTGGGCGAAGGCTTCGACGATGCCGCGTTGATCCCGTGGATCAGTTCCGCCAACGTCGCCTGCGGCGCCCACGCCGGCGATACCGACACCATGCGCCGCACGCTGCTGCTGTGCCGCGACGCCGGGGTAGCCGTGGGCGCGCATCCGGGCTATTCCGACCGCGCGCATTTCGGCCGGCGCGAGCACGCGCTGGAGCCGGGCGACGTCGCCGGACTGGTGCTGCGGCAACTCGACACACTCGCGCAGATCGCCGGCACCTGCGCAGTACGCCTGCACCACGTCAAACCGCACGGCGCGCTGTACAACCAGGCGGCGCGCGATCCGGCGGTGGCGCGCGCCATCGTCGATGCGATACGGGCACACGATTCCGGTTTGATCGTGTACGGCCTGTCCGGCTCGGTGCTGTGCGCGCTCGCGCAGCAGGCCGGGTTGGCGGTGGCGCACGAGGTATTCGCCGAGCGCCGCTACGCCAGCGACGGAAAACTGTTGCCGCGCGATGCGCCTGGCGCGGTGATCGAGCATCTGGACGAGGCTATCGCGCAGGTGCGGCAACTGCTGGAATCCGGCAGCGTCACCGCCGCCGACGGCCGTTGCGTAGCGCTGCGCGTCGATACCGTGTGCCTGCACGGCGATCGTGCCGATGCCGCCGGCTTTGCGCAGGCGCTGCGGCAGGCGATCGAAGCCGCCGGCATGCGGGTGCGGGCGCCTGCATGAGTTACTGGCCGCTGCTGGGCGTGGCGTGGGTGATCGCCGGTTTCGCGCTGCGCCGCAATCCGGTGCTGGTGGTAGTCAGCGCCGGCGTGGTCACCGGCCTGCTGGCCGGCATGAGTCCGCTGGCGGTGCTGGAACTGCTGGGCGGCGCGTTCGTGAAGAATCGCTTCCTGCTGCTGTTCCTGCTCACGTTGCCGGTGATCGCTCTGCTCGAACGTCACGGCCTGCGGCAACATGCCCAGCGCACCGTTGCGCGCCTGCGGGGCGCCAGTGCCGGGCGTCTGCTGGTGATGTATCTGGCGCTGCGTCAGCTCACCTCGGCATTGGGCCTGAACAGTCTGGCGGGCCATGCGCAGACGGTGCGGCCGCTGCTGGCGCCCATGGCGGAAGGGCTGGCGCAGGTGCGGCACGGCGCGCTCGGCAACGAGCAGCGACAACGCCTGCGTGCGGCAGCCGCGGCCACCGATAACGTCGGGATGTTCTTCGGCGAAGACATCTTCCTCGCCTTCGGCGGCGTGTTGTTGATGCAGGCGTTCCTCGCCGAACACGGCTACCCGCTGGAGCCGCTGACGATCGCGTTGTGGGGCATCCCCACTGCGTTGTGCGCCTTTGCGATCCATGCCACACGGATGTTGGCGCTGGATCGCCGACTGGCGCGCGACAGCGAAACGCTACGCCGTGCGGCAGCCGCTGCGAGCATCGACCACGCCACCGCACGCAGCGGACCCAACGCATGATCACACTGGCCTGGGTGTATGGCCTGTGCGGCCTGTATTTCGGTGTGTTGGGGTGGCGCGGCGCATGCGATCGAAGCAACCCCAGGCGCTGGCGCAACGGCACGTTTTGGGCATTGCTGGCGCTGGGATTTTCCGCCGGCGAGCGCCTGCCACCGGCGCTGATGGGCATGGTGGTGCTGGCGCTGGCACTGCTGGCGGGGTTCGGCGGCCTGGGTCGTGGCCAGGTGCCCGATGCAGATGACGCGCGCCAGCAGGACGATGCCCAGCGCCTCAGCCACCGCCTGTTCGTGCCCGCGCTGCTGATTCCGCTGGTGACGGTGTTGGGGGCGGTCGTGTTCAAGGATGCGCTGATCGGCGGCGTGCGCGTGTTGGGGCGCGAGCAGACCAGTCTGGTCGCGCTGGGCATTGCCTGTGCGGTGGCGTTGGGCGCCGCGTGCGCGCTCACGCGGCGCACGCCGGGCGCGGCGGTCGAACAATCGCGGCGGCTGGTCGACGCCATCGGCTGGGCGGCGTTGCTGCCGTTGCTGTTGGCGACGCTGGGCAGCGTGTTCGCGGCCGCGGGCGTAGGCGACGCGCTGGCGGTGCTGGTGCGTGCCGCGATCCCGGTCGAGAGCCGGCTGGCGGTGGTGCTGGCGTATGCGCTGGGCATGGCCGCCTTCACGGTGGTGATGGGCAATGCCTTCGCGGCGTTCCCGGTGATCACCGCCGGCATCGGGCTACCGCTGCTGGTGCAGGGCCACGGTGCCGATCCAGCCGCGATGGCGGCGATCGGCATGTTGTCGGGCTACTGCGGCACGCTGCTCACGCCGATGGCAGCCAACTACAACCTCGTGCCTGCGGCCTTGCTGGAACTGCCCGACCCGCACGGCGTGATCCGTGCCCAGGTCGGCACCGCGCTGCCGCTGCTCGCGTGCAACGTCGCGCTGATGTACTGGCTGGTGTTTCGCTGATTGCCGCGACGCGACATCGCAAGCGCGGCATGCATCGATCGGCCGCAAGCGGCCTCCTACAAGGGCTCTAGCCCCAATGCTGTTCATTTAGGCGCCAGACCATCAGGTCGTCACCCCAGCGACGAGGCGCGCAGCGCCCGAACGCCGAAGGCGGCCCGAAGGGCGAGCACACCGTGCGAGTAACGCTGGGGTCCATTTTGACTTTACCCAGCAAATCAACAGCAAACTGGATTCCAGCTTTCGCTGGAATGACGACATTGAAGTCCGCAGCGACTAACGGAACAGTATTGGGGCTAGGCCGCACCGGTTGCCGCTATCGCGCAAATGCCGGCGGCATGACGCCGCCGGCTGGTCGAGTTGCCCTCGACGCGCGAACTCAGCGGCCGAAGTACTTGGTGAAGCGCACGCCGAATTCGCTGGCGTCGTTGTTGAGGATCACCAGCACGTAGTCGCCGGTGTTGAGGCGGGCGTTGTCGTAGCGCTTGTCGAAAATGTTGGTGCCATACACCGCCACGTTCCAGTCGCCGGCTTCAGGGGTATAGGTGACGTTGAAGTTGGTCAGGCTGCGGCTCTTGATCCGGGTGAAGCGGCCGGGGTCGGAGCTGGGCTCGCCGAACATGCCGTCGCGGAACGAGTAATCCATGCGGAAATTCAGGTCGCCGTTGCTGCCCATGCGCAGCTTGTACTCGGGGCTGAGCGAGGCGGTCCACTTCGGCGTCAGCGGCGCCACCGCCACCGGGTCGTGCACGTTGACGTGGATGTAGCCGGCGGTGGCGTGCACTTGGAAGTCGTCGTTCAGCCACAGCGTGCTTTCCCACTCCAAGCCGGTGGAGCGCTGGTCGACGATGATGTTGCGGGTGTCGAATCCGGCGCCGGCGGTGGTGCTGACCTGGTACGGCAGGTCCTTGTAGTCGGTGAGGAACGCGGCAATGCTCATGCTGAGGTAGCTCAGCGGCTCGCCCTTCAGGCCGATCTCGTAGTTGGTCGCGGTGACGTTGTCGTTGGCGGCGAAGCAGTTCGGCGTGCTCACGTTCCCAGGCTGGGTGTCATCCACGAAGCCGAACAAGCAGAACGGTCGCGGCGGAAACTGGCCGGACTGGTAGCCGTTCTGCACGGTGGCATAGGTGCTCATGTAGTCGCTCAACTGGTAGGTCGCATTGACCTCCCAACTGACCTGGTTCCAGTCGCGCTGGCTGCGGGCATCGATGAAACTGTCGTTGATGTTGAAGCCCGCCTCCTTGTCGTCCTCGGTGTAGCGCAGGCCGCCGGACAGGCGCAGGCGGTCGTTGACGTGGAAACCGACGTTGGCGTAAACGGCCTTGCTCTCGGTGTCCTGCTTGAGCAGATCGTTACCGGGGAAGAAGGTGAATACGGTGTTGTCCTGACGCGCAAACCCGTCCTCGGTGAAGTAATACAGACCGCCGACGAAATCCCAGCGATCATAGTTGCCGTTGATCTGCAGCTCGGCCGAGGTCTGATCGGCTTCGCCCACTTCCGGGAAGGTGAGGAAGTTCTCGAACAGGCTGTCGTCGTCGAGACCGGCCTCATACTCGGAATGACGGTCGCTGAAGATCAGCTTGGCGCCGAGGTTGTCGTCGATCGCGTAGTTGGCGGTGACTGCAATGCCTTTCGCCGAGTTGGTGGTGGTGGCCTGATCCGCCTGTCCGGTGTTGTTGTCGAACGGATTGGCCGCCACGTCGGAATTGCGGAAACCGGCCTGATACACCGCTCCGTTGGGCAATTCGTCGATCAACGTGGTGTAGGGGCGCAACCCGCCCTCGCCGTCGTTGGCATCCACCGCCACCAGCAACGAGAAGTCGTCGTTGGGCTGCCACTTCAGTGCAAGGCGCCCGGCGACGTCGCGGCTCTCGCCGACCTCGCGATTGGTATCGAGATTGACGAATTTGCCGATGCCGCCACGCTTGGTGTAGGCGCCGGTGAACGATGCCGCCAGGGTGTCGTTCAAGCGGCCGTTGACGTAGACGTCGCTGTTCAGGCGGCCGCGGGTGCCCACGGTGGCGCTGACGCGGCTTTCGTCCTTCTCGCCGGGTTGAGTAGTGATGATGTTGATCGCGCCGCCGATGGAGTTGCGGCCATACAGCGTGCCCTGCGGGCCACGCAGCACTTCCACCCGGTTGATGTTGGCGAGGCTCCAGTTCTGCCCGACCTGACGGCCGAGGTAGACGCCGTCGACGTACACGCCCACGCCGGGATCGGTGGTGATCAGGTGATCCTGCAAGCCGATGCCGCGGATGAACGGATTGACCGATGAGGTATGGCCAGCGGAAAACCCGGTGACGTTCATGTTGGGCACGAACTTGCCGACGTCGGTCAGGTCGACGATGCCCTGGCGTTCGATCGTGGCGGCGGTGAACGCACTGATCGCCACCGGCACCTCGTAGATGCTTTGTTCGCGCTTGGTCGCGGTAACCATGACCGCATCGAACAGTTTGGCCTTTTCCTTGTCGGGCAGTTCCGGCGTCGCCGGAGCGTCCTGCGCCATGGCGAAATGGGTGGGAGCCAGCGCCAGGCTGACCGCAGCGACCAACAATTTTCTTGCACGCATCACTTTCTCCCCATAAGCGAATGTGTTGGACCAGGGGCCGCGTCGCCGTTACGCACCTTCAAACCGGGTGCGTCGAGGCATCGACATGGCGTTGTAACGCGACTCCCTGCGAGCCGTCTGAATTTGTGCTTGCAGTTCCCCCGAACGGATGACACCCCTCGCGAGTACCGACATTTGCCGCAATATCACGCAACCACGTGCCGTGGCCGGGCTGGATCGTCGCATGCGCGATTGGCGCTGGCAAATGGCGGCAACGCCAACACCCGAGAAGCCATCACAGCCCCGCCCTGCCGTATCGCCATCATCGATCGTGTTCCCCTGTGCCATCCTATTGCGCCCTGAAGCACTGCGGATTGCCCGATGCTGCGCCTCACCCGGATCACCTTGCCGCTGGAACACACGCCGGAGCAACTGACGGCTGCGGTGCTGCGCAGACTCGGCATCACGGCCGGCGCACTGCGCTCGCTGAACGTGTACAAGCGCAGCTACGACGCGCGCCGACGCGGCGCGATCATGCTGATCTACGCGCTGGACGTGGAAGTGGCGGACGAAGCTGAACTGCTGCGGCGCCTGCACGGCGACGCCGAGGTCGGCGTCGCCCCCGACACCCGCTATCGCTTCGTCGCGCAGGCGCCGCGCGAGTTGCCGCTGCGTCCGGTGGTGGTCGGCACCGGTCCGTGCGGTCTGTTCGCCGCGCTGATCCTGGCACAGATGGGGTTTCGCCCGCTGGTGCTGGAGCGCGGCAAGGCAGTGCGCGAGCGCACCGTCGATACCTTCGGGCTGTGGCGCAGGCGCGTGCTCAACCCCGAGTCCAACGTACAGTTCGGCGAAGGCGGCGCCGGCACGTTTTCCGACGGCAAGCTCTACAGCCAGATCAAGGATCCGCAACACCACGGCCGCAAGGTACTGACCGAATTCGTCAAGGCCGGCGCGCCGGAGGAAATCCTGTACGTCAGCAAGCCGCACATCGGCACCTACCGACTGGTGAGCATGGTCGAGCACATGCGCGCCAGCATCCAGGCGCTGGGCGGCGAAATCCGTTTCGGATGCCGGGTCGACGACGTATTGATCGAACACGGACAGGTGCGTGGGCTCGTGCTTGCGAGCGGCGAAACCCTCCGCGCCGATCAGGTCGTCATCGCGATCGGCCACAGCGCCCGCGACACCTTCGCGATGCTGCACGCGCGCGGCGTGTTCATGGAAGCCAAGCCGTTCTCGATCGGCTTTCGCATCGAACATCCGCAATCGCTGATCGATCGCGCCCGCTTCGGGCCGCAAGCCGGTCATCCGCTGCTGGGCGCGGCCGACTACAAACTGGTGCACCACTGCCGCGACGGCCGCGCCGTCTACAGTTTCTGCATGTGTCCCGGCGGCACCGTGGTAGCCGCCACGTCCGAGCCCGGGCGCGTGGTCACCAACGGCATGAGCCAGTATTCGCGCAACGAGCGCAACGCCAACAGCGCCATCGTGGTGGGCATAGCGCCGGACGATTACGCGCCCTACCTCGAAGGCGGCGGTCCGCTGGCCGGCATCGCCCTGCAACGGCATTGGGAGTCGCGCGCGTTCGAACTCGGCGGCGGCAATTACGATGCCCCCGGGCAGCGTGTCGGCGACTTCCTGGCGCGGCGTCCCTCCACCGCGCTGGGCAGCGTGCTGCCCTCGTACACCCCGGGCGTGCGACTCGGCGACCTTGGCAGCGCCCTGCCCGACTACGCCATCGCCGCCATTCGCGAAGCGCTGCCGGCGTTCGAGCGCCAGATCAAGGGCTTTGCCATGGACGACGCGCTGCTGACCGGGGTGGAAACACGCACCTCCTCGCCGCTGCGCATCACCCGCGGCAACGACTTCCAGAGCCTGAACGTAAGCGGCCTGTACCCGGCCGGCGAAGGTGCCGGCTACGCCGGCGGTATCCTGTCCGCCGCGGTGGACGGCATCAAGGTGGCCGAGGCGGTGGCGCTACGGATGGTGCACGGGGACGCCGCGCATCCACGCGGTCCAACAACGCATAACGTCGAAAACGACGCGACGCCTTACTGATTTTCCACGCGCGTCTGGGTCACCCCGAAACGGCCGACACCATAAACAGCGGCAGCCAGATCGCGAAAAGCGTCGCATTGGCACCGTTGACAAATGACGTCACTGGAGAAAAAGTAGCCACGGCATATGGTCGGAACCCACCGCCCATTGAGCACATCTTGGCCGACACGCGGTGGTATTCCGGCACCCGAAAATGCACGAGACACCGCATAGCGCACATGGAGGACGCATTCGGATGAACGACATGACGCCAAGGGTTCGCTTCTTGCAAAGCCTGGACCGATGTACCCGATCGGGCGAGTTCATTCATGCGTTCTACGCGCGCTTCATGGCGACCTCCGAGGAGGTGCGCCTGAAGTTTCGCAACACCCACTTCGAGCGCCAGCACAAGATGCTGTTGATTTCGTTGCGACTCATTGCCGAAGCAACCAGCGGGGACGCGAAAGCACTGCGGGAGATCAGGGAGCGCTCGGAATCCCATTCCCGCGATCGCTTGAATATTCCGCCGCACCTGTACGAGCTGTGGAAGCTGTCGTTGATCGAGACAGCACGCGAACACGATCATTTCTGGAACGACGACGTGCTGATCGCGTGGAACGAGATCCTGGGGCACGCAATCGCGTGTATGACGAAACGATACTGAGCGCGCCTGCCCCGCACTTGGGAGCCGCTCGAAACGTCCTGCGCGAGCCGTTCGCTGCCTGCACATGGCTGCGCCAGAACAACCGCAGGAGGCGTGGCTCCATCGGTTACGGCTCGGGTCGGATTCATGTTGATCGCAGTCAACGCGGCGTGTTCGTCGGCGCGCATACTGGTCGCTCATGGACCGCCACAAACCGCCAACGCGCGTGTTGGAGCCTGCCGTGTTCGATGATCGTGAGGACGCCGCTCGTCAGTTGAGCCATGCGCTGCGCCACCTGCGCGGCAGCAGGCCGCTGGTGCTGGCGATCCCGCGCGGCGCGGTGCCGATGGCGAGGATCATTGCCGACGCCTTGGACGGCGATCTGGACGTGGTGTTGGTGCGCAAGCTGGGTGCGCCGGGCAATCCCGAACTGGCGATCGGCGCGGTGGACGAGGCGGGAACGGTCCACGTCGGACGCCATGCCGCCACGTTGGGTGTCGGCTCGGACTACCTCGCGGCACAGGCCCGGCGGCAACTGGACGTTATCCGCGTACGGCGACACGCCTACTGCGCCGGACGCCCGCCGCTGAACCCGAACGGTCGCACCGTGGTGGTGGTCGACGACGGCCTCGCCACCGGTGCAACCATGCATGCGGCGTTGCTGGCGGTGCGCGCACAGCACCCGGCACGCCTGATCTGCGCGTTGCCAGTGGCGGCCGCGGACAGTCTGCGGCGCGAAGTCCGTGGCATCGCCGATGAAGTGATATGCCTGAGCACGCCGGCGGATTTCTACGCGGTCGGCCAGTTCTATCGCGACTTCCCCACCGTCACCGACGACGAGGTGATCGCCACCCTGCGAACTGGCAGATCTCCCTGAACCGCCTCTGGTTCATGGCCCGTGTGCAGTTGCAGTCACACCGGAACAGGCGGCTCGCGATGACGGCCTGGAGGTGTGGGCATGCGTGTGATGCGATGGCACCGATGCCGCAAACATCGCCACCACTCCCGCCGTCATTGCGAAGCGCGCAGCGCGAAGCAATCCAGGACGTTGGCGAGGAGCCTTGGCAATGCCTGATCGTGAGCGGCGCAAGCGATCCAGGCACGGGTCGCCACGCGCCCGCGGCCAGTGATGGTTGGCCCGCACAGCGCCCTGCCCCGTGCGGAACCCGCGCGGATGCGATCGCGTCGAACCGCGCGCAACGCCTCAGTCGGACAGCACGAAGCTGACCCGCATCACCACCCGATAGGCGGTGATGCGATCGTTCTCGACCATCACCTTTTGTTCGGAGACCCAGGCGCTACGGATGTTCTTCAACGACTTGCCGGCGGTGGCAATGCCGCGGGCGATCGCGTCGTCGAAACCCTTGGGGGATTCGGCGGAAATCTCGATGATCTTGGCAACGCTCATGGCGCGCCCTCCTGGCGAGGATGGACAACGATGCCTCCGGACGGGCGGAGCCGATCACCGCCCGCCCGCCGTGTACACCGATCAATCGACCTTGATGTCAATCGACCTTGATGCGTCGCGCCTTGCTGGCAGCGGCCTTGGGGATGGTGATTTCCAGCACGCCCTTGTCGGCGTGGGCACTCACTTTTGCCACGTCCGCCACATCGGGCAGCGAAAAACGGCGGAAGAACTCGCCGCTGAAACGCTCGACCCGACGATAGCCCTCGCGCTCGTCTTTCTCCGCCTCCACGCGCGAGCCGCGGATGGTGAGCATGCCACCTTCCAGCGTGATCTCGATGTCCTTGGGGTCCACGCCAGGGATGTCGGCGCGCACCAGATAGCGCTCCGGCTCTTCCTTGATGTCGATTTGCGGGCGCCAGCCGAGCACCGCCGACTCCTCGTCCAGTTCGTTCAGCCAACGCCAGGGCCGCAGGCCCATCATGCCGGCGAAGTCGTCGCTCAGCATCGGAAACATGCTTGGGGTATCTCGCTTGATCAATCTCATGACACAACCTCCGTCTGTGACGATCTTAAGGATCGCCTCGCCTGGGCGGGTCGCGTGAGATTCGGTGCGGTCCGATTGACCGCGCAGGGGTTCCGGCGCGGCCCGTCGTGGTGGGCTTTAAAAGTGTAGTCCTCCGGAGCAACACCGAGTTGATCGATGTCAATTCCTGTCATCGCATCGAGTCGCCGGCGCATTCGAACGACGCGCCGACGCCCGCTTCGGAGCCCTCGTGCAGCGCTACGTGTTCGAACAGGCAACGCGACCGGAAAGTGCGAGCAGATTACCGCAGCTCTGCCACGCGCGCCTGCACGTCGGGCAATGCGGCATGCCGAAGATCCTTGTGCAGCCGCGCCACTACGCGCGCGTCGACCGCCTTGTCCAATGCCGCATCGAGCCGGCCGGCGAAGCGCGAGGGCGCCACCAGGATCAGACCAGCGTAAGCGTCGTCGTGCAGGCCGGCGGCGAGCCGCTGGGCGATCTCGCCAGCCAGACGATCGGCGTGCACGTCCGCCAACGGCGTGTGCGGTTCGATCGCATGGCGGCTGCTGCCGTGGCTGTCGTGTGTGCGCGGCAGGCGATCGGAAAATTGGGCGCGCCGCGCCGCGCTGCCTTCGCCCTCGGGCGCGGACAGCTCGGCAACTTCGGCTAGCGTGGAGCCATGTCCGGCACGCACCAGAATCCGCGCACCGCCCGCGTCCGCCAACACGATCCAGTATCTTGAGTCATCCGCGTTCATGGTCGTACCTCATCCAATTGGGTCAAACGCGCTGCGCCATTTCCCGCACCTGCTCGGTAGTGAGCGCGCGGCTGAGCTCACGCAAGTGCCATCCCAGCGCGGAAACCACATCATCCGCGCTGAGCAAGCCGACCACGCCACCGGCAGCATTGATCACCGGCAGCCGCCGCACGCCGGTTTCGCGCATGCGCTCCAGCGCCTCGAACAGATCGTCGTTTTCGCCGCAGGTCGCCACCGGACGCGACATCACGTCGCCAACGGTCAACACGTCGGCATCGATGCCGGGCGACACCACCGACACCACAATGTCGCGGTCGGTCAGCATGCCGACAGGCACGCGCTCGCCATCCGGACGCTCCACCACCACCAGGCAGCCGACGTGCTTCACTCGCATCCGGTGCGCCGCTTCGCGGATGGATGCCTCTGGCGGAATGTCGACCACTTCGCCCGTGCAAATCTCGTCGATACGCATGATCGCCTCGTCGTGATGAGGGGGAGCCCTTGCAGGCTACGCCCTATCCGCCGGTGCGCTTTGACAGCCGTCAACTCCGTGCGGCCGATATCGCGCTAAACTGCTTTGATATATGCCGCAATAGCAGCCACGACACGCCCATCGCCGCCCCAACCCGGTGGCAGGGCAACGCGAGGAGTCGGCGTGGTCGAACACATCACCGCATGGCAATGCATCGGCTGCGGCAAGCTCGACGCGCCACGGCCGTGCATCGGCGTGTGCGAGGACCGCAAGGTCGAACTGGTGCCTGCGCGCGACTACGACGACGCCATCGAACGCCTGCGGCGCGCCGATGCCCGGATTGCCGTCCTGCAGGCGTTGACGCGCCTGCTCGCCACCACCACACCGAGCGCCGATCAGTGGCAACGTACGTATCTGGCACTGCAGCGACGGGCGCGCAAAGTGCTGGAAGGGGATCGCTGACGCCATGCGCCGAACGGCATTCATTCACGCACTCGCCGCGATTGCGCTGGCGATGTTTGGCTACATCGGCGGCTGTGCATCGGCGCCGCCGTCAGGCAACGACGTTGCCGCGCCGACGTTGCGGATCATGAGCTTCAACATCCGTATGGGCACCGCTCCGGATGGCGTCGACGACTGGCCGCACCGGCGGGCACTGGCATCCGATGTGGTACGCGAGTTCACGCCGCAGTTGCTGGCGCTGCAGGAGGCGTTGCGGTTCCAGTTGGACCAGTTGCGCGCCGACCTGCCCGGCTACGACGAAATCGGAGTCGGGCGCGATGATGGCCGTCAGGCGGGCGAGTATTCGGCGATCCTCTACGACCGCCGTCGACTGGAGTTGCTGGACCAGGGCACGTTCTGGTTTTCCGACACCCCCGCCACGCCCGGCTCGATGTCGTGGGGCAACCACTATCCGCGACTGTGCTCCTGGGGCTACTTTCGCGACCGCGCCAGCGATCGCCGTTTCCATCTGTACAACCTGCACTGGGATCACGAGTCGCAGGCGTCGCGCGAGCGCAGCGCCGCGCTGCTGCTCGAACGCATTGCCGGGCGCGGGTCGGAGACGCCGGTACTGGTCACCGGCGACTTCAACGCCGGCGAAGACAACCCCGCGTTCCGCGCCCTGCTGAACGATCCGCGGGTGCCGTTGGCCGACAGCTTTCGCACGCGGCACCCCGACCGCACCGCGACCGGCACCTTCCATGGTTTTCGTGGCACCCACGATGGCCCCAGGATCGACGCCATCCTGACTGGCCCGGAGTGGGAGATTCGCGATGCCGACATCGTCGCGTACGCGCGTCGTGGACGTTACCCGTCGGATCACTTTCCGGTGACCGCGATCGTGCGCGCGACATCGCTCCCGACGCCGCACCGTCGCCCCTGAACCGCCGCGACCGAACTGCCGCCGACTGCCGTTGACGGCGCGCAACGGTTACGATGCGCGCATGCAACAGGGCGCCACCATTCGGCTGTTCCACACCGGCGAGCATCGCTGCGGCTATTTCGCCGGGCGCATGGCGCGCGATCTGGTGCTGGACCCGCACGACGACAATCTCGCCATCGCCTACCCATCGGCGCTCGCCAGCGGTTTCCGCCGCTCCGGCGATCATGTGTACCGGCCGCATTGCTCCGGCTGCCAGGCCTGCGTGCCGGTGCGGATCGAGGCGGCGGCGTTCCATCCCGATCGCAGCCAGCGCCGTTGTCTCGCGCGCAATGCCGATCTGCACCTGAGCATCGCGCCGGCGCGGCGCGAGGACGAGCACTTTGCCCTGTATCAGCGCTACCTCGGCGCGCGCCATGCCGGCGCCGGCATGGACAACCCGACCCCCGCCGACTTCGAGCAGTTCCTGACCGGGCGCTGGAGCCACACCCGATTCATGGAATGGCGCCTGCACGAGCAGTTGATCGCGGTGGCGGTGACCGATCGGCTGGCCGATGCACTGTCGGCGGTCTACACGTTTTTTGCGCCGGAGCTGTCCGAACGCAGCCTCGGCACGTTCTGCATCCTGCAGCAGATCGCGTGGGCGCAACGCGAGCACATCACTCACCTGTATCTGGGCTATTGGATCGCCAATCACGCCAAGATGCATTACAAGACCCGCTTCCAGCCGCTGCAAGCCTTGCGCAATGGGCGCTGGGACGTCACGCCTTGATCTTCGCGAGTTGCCGCCATGTCGATTCCCAAACTGACCGCGCTGTGCCTGCTGCTGTGCCTGTATGGCGTCCACGCCGCCGCAGCGCCGGATGAGAGCCGCGCGATGACGCCGCTGCGCTTCGCCACTTTCAACACCTCGCTCAACGACGACGCGGCCGGCGGCCTGATCGCCCGCCTCGCCGCGGGCGACGATCCGCGCGCGCGCAAGGTCGCCGCGATCATCCAGCGGGTGCGCCCCGACGTGGTGCTGCTCAACGAGTTCGACTTCGATCCCGGGCTGCAGGCAGCCACACGCTTCGAACGCGACTACCTCGGCGTGGGCCAGTTTGGCGAAACCGCCATCGTCTATCCGTACCATTACCTCGCGCCGGTCAACACCGGCGTGCCCAGCAACCTGGACCTCAACGGCGATGGCCGCAGCGACGGCCCCGATGATGCCTGGGGTTTCGGCAGACACCCCGGCCAATACGGGATGCTGGTGTTGTCGCGTTTCCCCATCGACGACGCGGCCGCTCGCACTTTCCAAATGTTTCGCTGGTGCCAGTTGCCCGGCGCGCTGGCACCGCTCGATCCGGCATCGGGCAAACCGTTCTACCCCGACGCCACCTGGCGCCAATTGCGGCTGTCGTCCAAGTCGCACTGGGACCTGCCGATCCAGACCCCTCAGGGGCTGATCCACTTTCTGGTCGCGCATCCCACTCCGCCGGTGTTCGACGGACCGGAGGATCGCAATGGCCGGCGCAATCACGATGAAATCCGCTTCTGGGCGGAATACCTTGCGGATGCGCCGCGCGATTGGCTGCGCGACGATCAAGGCCGCAGCGGCGGACTCGCGGCCGACGCCGCCTTCGTGATGGCCGGGGATCTCAACGCCGATCCCGACGATGGCGATGGCACCCAGCACCCTGTGCGTGCGTTGCTGACGCATCCGCGCGTCAACGCGGACTTCGTTCCGCGCTCGTCAGGCGCACCGGCGCAGGCGGCCAGTTACGGGCTGCCGCGCCACGGCGATCCGCGTGCCCACACCGGCGACTTCGGCCCCAAGGCTGGCACCCTGCGAATCGACTACGTGCTGCCGTCGCGCCAATTCAGCGTGCGCGGCGGCGGCGTGTTCTGGCCGCTGCCAGGTCAACCCGGACACGACTGGATCGACGCCAGCGACCACCATCTGGTGTGGCTCGACCTTCTCCCTTCCCCTTCAACGCAGGATTGAGCATGGCCTTTTTGCAACCGCTACCGCCGGAAGCCACTCCGGAACTCGCCGACACTTTCGCCCAGTTCGACAAGATTCTTGGCTTCATCCCCAACTCGCTGCTGACCATGCAACGCAAGCCGGCCATCGTGAACGGCTTCGGCGCGCTCACCCACGCGGTGATGGCACCGGACAGTGAAGTGGACCTCGGCTTCAAGCGCCTGATCGCGCATTTCTGCTCGCGCGCGGCCGGCTGCCAGTACTGCATGGCACACTCGCTGATCGCGGCGAAGATTCACGGCATCAGCGACGAGAAAGTCGCCGCGATCTGGGAATACCAGACCTCGCCGCTGTACACCGAAGCCGAGCGTGCCGCGCTCGACTACGCGCTGGCCGCAGGCAGCGTGCCCAATGGCGTGGACCAGCCGATCTTCGATCGCCTGCGCCAGCACTGGAGCGAGAATCAGATCGTCGAGATCCTGGCGGTGGTGTGCCTGTATGGCTTCCTTAATCGCTGGAACGACTCGATGGCCACCGTGATCGAAGACAGCCCGGCTGCGCTCGGCGATGCCGTGCTCGCGCAAGGCGGCTGGACCGGTGGCAAGCACCGCCCGGAGTGATGTCCGCGGGAATCGGCGAGCCCACGAAGCGCGCCGGAAGCATCGGGCCCGCGCAGAACGCGAAGCATGGGAAAGGCTCGCTTGGCGTTCTTTGCGCACTGCGTTGTCGGCTTTTGACTGGCCCGCTCAATGCAACTCCACCCGCAACGCCGCGGCGGCGTTGCGGGCCTTGGCACGGGCGCGGTCGACGTCTTCGCCACGCGCCAACGTGACGGCGACGCGGCGGCTGCCGTGCACGCGCGGCTTGCCGAACAGCCGCAACGCGGTATCGGGTTCGGCCAATGCCTGGTCGACGTCGTGAAACACCGGCACGCCCTCGCCTTGCGCCAGTACCGCGCACGAGGCCGCCGGCCCGAGCGTGCGGATGTTGGGGATCGGCAATCCCAGAATGGCGCGCGCGTGCAGCGCGAATTCCGAAAGCTCCTGCGAGATCAGCGTCACCAAGCCGGTGTCGTGCGGGCGTGGGCTGACCTCGCTGAACCAGACCTCATCCCCTGCCACGAACAATTCCACCCCGAACAGTCCATAGCCGCCCAGCGCATCGGTGACGCTGCGTGCGATCCGCTGCGCGCGTTCGCGCGCCAGGTCTGACATCGGCTGCGGTTGCCAGCTTTCGCGGTAATCGCCCGCCACCTGCAGGTGGCCGATCGGTTCGCAGAAATCGGTGCCGCCGCGATGACGCACGGTGAGCAGAGTGATTTCATAGTCGAAGTGGATGAAGCCCTCCACGATCACCCGCCCCTGCCCAGCGCGTCCGCCGGACTGTGCGTAGTCCCACGCCGCGTCGACGTCTTCCGGCACACGCACGATGCTCTGGCCCTTGCCCGACGAACTCATCACGGGCTTGATCACGCAGGGCAGCCCGATCGTCTCGACCGCTGCGCGGTATTGCGCATGGGTATCGACGAAACGAAACGGCGAGGTGGGCAATCCCAGCGTCTCCGCCGCCAACCGGCGAATGCCCTCGCGGTCCATGGTCAGGCGCGCGGCGCGCGCGGTCGGAATCACCCGCAAGCCCTGGTCGCGTTCCAGCTCGACCAGCGTGGGGGTATGGATCGCTTCGATCTCGGGCACCACCAGATCGGGCCGTTCTTCGGCAATCAGGGCGCGCAACGCGGCCGGATCGAGCATGTTCAGGGTGTGACAGCGATGCGCCACCTGCATCGCCGGGGCGTCATCGTAGCGATCGGCGGCAATCACTTCGACTCCGAAGCGCTGCAGTTCGATCGCCACCTCCTTGCCCAACTCGCCCGAACCCAACAGCAACACCCGCATCGCGGTGGAGGAAAGGGGAGTGCCAAGACGCACGGAGTCGCTATCATTCATGGTTCAGGCCGCGTGGAATGTGCCGATAGTGTAACGATGTGGCGGTGTCGCCCGTGTTGCCTACCGCCCGATCGGCGGCGCGGGCCGCCCGCCCGCGTGGCACGCTACGATGGCGCCAGGCGGTACCCATTCGCTTTCCTGCCCCGAGTTGCCCCGATGCGCCGAATCCAGCTCGCCAGCCTGATGCTGCTGGCCGCCACCGCTGTTGCCCGTGCCGCCGACGCGCCCGCTCGCGTCGCGGGCCTGATCAATGATCCGCAACTGGCCGAAATCAGTGGTCTGGCCGCCTCGCGGCGACACCCCGGCGTGCTGTACGTGCACAACGACAGCGGCGATCCGGCCGCGATCTACGCCATTTCCGAATCCGGCGAACGCCTCGCGACGCTCAGCGTCGCCGGCGTCACCCACATCGATTGGGAAGATATTGCCGCGTTCACCCTCAAGGGCAAGCACTATCTGCTGATCGCCGATACCGGCGACAACGGCGGCATCCGCCAAACCCTGCAACTGCACGTGCTACCGGAGCCCGAGCGCATCGCCGACCAGTCGGTGGCGCCCGCGTGGTCAATCGCCTTTCGCTGGCCCGACGGACCGCGCGACTGCGAAGCCGTGGCAGTGGACGCCGCGCGCGGCCAGGTGCTGCTGGTCGGCAAGAAGCGAGTCCCACCGGACCTGCTGACCCTGCGCCTGCATCCGCGCACGCAGAAGTTGCAGGTGGCGCGCCGGGCCGGCAGCCTTGCCGGCATCACCCAACCCACCCAGGAAGACCTCACCCTGAACCCGGTCTACGGCCGCTATCGCAGCCAGATCACCGCCGCCGACGTGAGTCCGGACGGGCATCGTCTGGCAGTGCTGAACTACCGCTCCGCCTACATCTTCTCCCGACCCGGCACGACCACCTGGGCGCAGGCCGTCGCGCGTCCGGGCACCGAACTGCATTACCCCTGGCTGGCGCAGGCCGAGGCGTTGGGCTGGTCTCTCGACGGCAAGGCGCTGTGGATCAGCAGCGAACGGCGCCCGACCCCGTTGATGTGGGTGGCAAGTCCCTGACACGCGACCACGGGACCACGGTAGAGGCATAAAGCCCGTTGAGTCCGCAAAGGACGCGAAGTACGCAAATGAGTTGCAAGGGGTGCATGTCTGGCCGGCCGCTTCGCGACAGCGCAGGCTAAGCAACAGCAACCGCCGCACAGGGAAGTCGCACGTCAGACCAAAGCAGCCGCTGCGCTTGTGCGTCCGCACGCACCACTTGCACATCCATGTGCTGCGACTGCTCCTGCGCATCCTGCGACGTGCATGGATGCACGAGTGGCGCGGGAGGCATGGATGCCGGAAGCGCCCGCTCGCAGCACTTGCACATCCATGTGCTGCGGCTGCTCATGCGCATCCTGCGCTCGCAGCACTTGCACATCCATGTGCTGCGGCTGCTCATGCGCATCCTGCGCTCGCAGCACTTGCACATCCATGTGCTGCGCATCCGCGGAACCGCCATCAAACCATCGCAAGTCCTTTGCGCTCTTTGCGTCCTTTGCGGACCCAACGCGCATGAGCCCTTTGTCGCGTTCTACCCGGCACTTGCAATGTGATATCTTTGTGATATCTTTTCACCACTCCCGAGGAGACCCGCCATGAAAGAACAACCGATCCGCTCGTTCCCCGGCATTCCCACGCTGCTGCTGCTCGTGCTGGCGCTGCTGGTCGATGCCAGTGTGGTGGTTCAGGCCGGCGCTGCCGGGCATGCGGTGCCGCTCGTCTCCGGCCTCTTGGTCGGCGCGGTGCTACTGGTGTGCTTCGGCGGCCTGTACATGGTGGAACCCAATCAGGCCGCCGTGCTCAGCCTGTTCGGCAAGTACGTGGGCACGGTCAAGGACCAGGGCCTGCGCTGGAACAACCCGTTTTACGCCGCCAAGAAGGTGAGCCTGCGCGTGCGCAACTTCGAGAGCGGGCGACTGAAGGTCAACGAACTGGAAGGCAGCCCGATCGAGATCGCGGCGGTGATCGTGTGGCAGGTGGTGGATTCCGCCGAAGCGGTCTACAACGTCGACGACTACGAGAGCTTCGTGCACATCCAGTCGGAGTCTGCGTTGCGCGCGATGGCCACCAGCTATCCGTACGACCAGCACGAGAACGACCGCGTCTCGCTACGCTCGCATCCGGTCGAAATCTCGCAGCACCTGAAGGAACAGCTGGACGAGCGCCTGACCACCGCCGGCGTCGACGTGATCGAGGCGCGCATCAGCCACCTCGCCTACGCCCCGGAGATCGCCCAGGCGATGTTGCAACGCCAGCAAGCCGGCGCGGTGATCGCGGCGCGTACGCGCATCGTCGAGGGCGCGGTGAGCATGGTCGAACTGGCGCTGGATCAACTCAAGAAGCGCGGCGTGGTCGATCTCGATCCGGAGCGGCGCGCGGTCATGGTCAGCAACCTGCTGGTGGTGCTGTGTTCGGACCGAGCCACGCAACCGGTGGTCAACACCGGCACGTTGTACTGATGGCGGCATCATGAGCGAGAAAAAGGCCTACCCGCTACGCATCAACGCGGAAATACTCGCCGCGGTGCAGCGCTGGGCCGATGACGAACTGCGTTCGGTCAATGCCCAGATCGAATACGCCCTGCGCGACGCCTTGCGTCGCAGCGGGCGTCTCAAGGGCGCGCAAGGGTCCGCTCCGGACGCGCCGGAATCCACCGACTGAACTCTTGCGAGCGTCCCTCGGCACCGACATCCCCGCGCGGATTGCCGCACACTGGAACGAACATGACCACTCGCCCACCCTCCCGATCCGCCATCGACCTGCCCCTGCGCGAGCCCACCGCAGGCGCGCGCAAGACCCTGGTCGCGTTGTGCATCGGCCTGCCATTGCTGGTCTTCATGGCGGTGACGGCGTTTCGCATCGGCGGCAACGCAGCCGCGCAGCCTGCCTGGCTCGCGCCGCTCGGCGCCACCGGGCTGGCGTTCGTGGTGACGGTGGCAGTCACGCTGCCGCTGGCGTGGTTCCTGCAACGCGCGATGCAACGCAACCGCATCTGCATCGACGACGGCGCGCTACTCATCCACACCTCGTTCTATCGCCTGCGCATCGCACTGGGCGAACTCGACCTTGCCGCCGCGCGCGTGCTGTCGCTGGACGAGCATCGCGAATGGCGGCCGCTGCTCAAGACCAACGGCTTTTCGCTACCCGGATATCACAGCGGCCATTTCCGCCTGCACAATCGCAAGAAGGCGTTCTGTGCGGTAACCGGCGATGGGCGTATCGCGGTGATTCCACGACGCGATGGCAGCGTGCTGCTGATCGCCTTCCGACAGCCCGAGCAGGCGTTGACGCAATTGCGCGAGGCACGCGGCCATGCGTGAAGCGCCCACGGAGTTGCGCAACGGGATCTTCGCCGACGCCATTCCCGCCGCGCTGGCATCGGCGCGGCGCAGCGACGTCAGCCGCCGGCTGGCACGCGCACAGTGGCTGCTGCGGCGCAAATCCGACGGCCGCTATGTCGCCACCGCCGACCGCCACCGCACGCTGCAACCGCTGCTGCCGATGTCGCCCGCACAGCGGCAATCGCTGGCGCGGCTGCTTGCGGCGCCGCACGCGGGCGCGCCAACGCTACCGCTCGATGCGCTCTGGCGCACGCTGGCGGCACTGGGGATCGACCCCGACTACGCGCAGCGCCACGATCTGGCGCCGATCGCCGAACCGCGCCGCTTGGCATTCGCCGGCCGCGACCGCTACCGCCGTCCACTGTGGCTGCTGCCCGCGGTCGCGCGCGCATGGCTGGCCATGCAAGCGGCAGCTCGGGCGCAAGGCGTGCCGTTGGAAGCCATCTCGGGCTTTCGCAGCCACGCCTATCAGCTCGGTATTTTCCGGCGCAAGCAGGCACGCGGCCTGTCGGTTGCGCAGATTCTCGCGGTCAATGCCGCGCCCGGCTTCAGCGAACACCACGGCGGTTTCGCGCTCGACATCGGCACCACGGGCGAACCGCCGGCCGAGACCACATTCGAACACACGCCGGCATTCGCCTGGCTGTGCGCGAACGCCGAACGCTTCGGATTCTCCCTGAGCTACCCGCGCGACAACCCGCACGGCATCGTGTACGAACCCTGGCACTGGGCATATCGCGCGAGTTGAACCTGCAGCCTGCCTCGGTCAATCCTGCGAACGCTTCACCGGTTGTTTGGCATCCCCTTCACCGTCGGCGATGCGCCACAGGTAGAAGCCCGCCAAAGTGCGGAAAGGCCCCCACACTTCACCACGTTCGGCAAGCGCCTTGGGTGCCAGCATCTCGTCCAGCTTGTCCACGCGCTGCGCACCCTTGCGCACGCCCAGGTCGTCGATCGGCAGGATGTCGGGGCGGCCGAGCCGAAACATCAGCAGCATCTCAACGGTCCAGCGCCCGATGCCACGCACCGCGGTCAGGGTTTCGATGATGGCGGCATCGTCCATGCCGCCGAGCTGGCGCGCCGAAGGCACTTCGCCCTGCGCGGCGCGGCGCGCGAGATCGCGCAAGGCGAGGGTCTTGTTGCCGGAGACGCCGCAGGCGCGCAGGGTCGGATCGTCGACGCGCGTCAGTGCCTCGGCGGTGAGACGCTTCGATGCCACCGCCACTTCGACCCGCCCGACGATGGTGGCCGCAGCCTTGCCGGAAAGCTGTTGATACAGGATCGAGCGCGCCAGCGCATCGACGGTCTCGAGCGGTTTGCTCCAGCCCTCGACGTCGAGCGGACCGATCCGGCGCATCCAGGTCGCCAACTTGCGGTCGCGCTTGGCCAGGTGCGCCTGCGCCAGTTCCACATCGAATCCACGTCGGCGCTGCGCCATGCGCTCACTCCCTGGGCTGCGGCAGTACCAGCACCACCGCCAGATACAGCCAGGCCAGAATCAGCAAACCACCGCCGAGCGGCGCGAACCGCGTGGTGCCATGGAACAACGCGGCAGCGGCCAGACTGCCGGAGAACAACAACACGCCCAGCACCAACGCCAGCAACCCCAAGCGTTGCAGCCGCGACTGGCACCGATGCAGTAACGCCAGCAATGCCACACCATGTCCGAACGCGAACGCAGCGGCGATGCTCAGCCGCGCTTGCGCCTCGCCACTCAGGCCATGCGAAGCGTACGCTGCGCCGGCCACCGCCAATGCCGCGAAGACGGCGCCGACGGCGGCGAAACCGCGCGCAACGGGATCGCCGACCCGCGATAGCGAACTCATTTCGCCTCGGCGATGTAGTCGGTGTGAGGCTTGCGCAGATTGCCGGCCTTGAACGGCGAGATCGCGAATACCCAGCCGTCGAAACGTGCCGCGGCCGCATGCGCCTGCTCGCGCAGCTTGGCCACGCGCTCCTCGACGCTACCTGCGTCGGCCGCAGGCTGTTCTGCCGCGGCCGGGGGCACCGAAGCATCCGTGTTCGCCGCATCGTCCACCTGCGGTTCGTGGGCCTGCTGTTCGCGCGCCTTCTGCTCGGCGGCGACCTGTGCGCCGACGTAGGCGGTCGCGGCAGCCTCGTCAAACGTGGCTGCCAGACGCACCCACGATTTGTCGTCGCGCTGCCAAAGGCTCAACGTCACCTGAAGTCCATCGGCGGTATCGAATTGCATCCGGTCGCCATCGAGAGCTTCCGCATCGGCGGCAGGTTCGACGTCGTCCAGGCGCAGTCCCTGCAGGAATCCCGCAATCGCTTCGGCCGGAGCCTGTGCGGTGCCGCGCTTGGCGGGGATCGGCGCCAACTGCCAGTGCGAGTCGTCCACTGCGGTTCGCGACAAGGTGAAAGCCGACTTGCCCGCGGGCTGCACCCGGATGCCTACGATCCGGCGCGGATCGACGTCGATCAGATCGCGCTGCAACCAGTTTTCGACCTGGCGCTCGGGTGCGATGTCGAGATCGGCTAGCCACGATTGCGCCTGTCCCGGTACACGCACATAGCTGCCGTGGCCCTGCGGGTTGTTCTGACCGACGATCAGCGCCAGCGGTTCGCCACCGCCGAGGATGTCGATGCGCGCGCCGTTGGCGTCGGCGGCATCGAGGTCCTGCACGCCTAGGCGCGGATAGCTCTCCGGCCGCTGGGTCTTGGCCTCGATTCGTTGCGTCACGCCAAGCCGCAGCAGGTAATCGCGCAACTTGCCGGTATCGGCGGGCCAGTCGTGGCGCTCGCGCAGTACCCAACCGGCGTCCCCGCGAACCAGGGTAGCGGTGTTACCGCCTGCAGCCTGGATCGTCACCTGCTGCACTGCATTCACCCGTTCGCTCAAGCCCGGCAACACTGGGCCCAGCGCAAGATCGCCACTTTCGGGGGCGCGCCGGGTCGACAACCACACCGCCAGGATCACGACGACGACGACCAATGCCAGACGTAACAGGGTGCGCGACACCATCGCTCCTCCCATGGGTCAAAGATGATGGGTGCGGCGACGGCGCGCGCGCAGCAGCGCGAATGCCAACGCCACCAGTGTGATCAGCAACGGCATGCCAAGGATGTTGATCAGCTTGAGCCGCATTCCCAGCGCCTCGATGTTCTGGTTCAGCCCCAACTGGACGTCGCGCAGATCCTTGCGGATGCGCAGCTTCTGCTCCTGAAAGCGCTGCAGTTCCGCCTGCTGCTCCGGCGTCAGCAGCACGCCCTTGCCATCGTTGTTGTTCTGCCCCTGCAGCTCGCCGAGGCGGCGCTCGGTCTCGGTCAACTGCGCCTGCAGTTCGCGCTCCTTGTTGCGGAAGCGCTCGTCGGCATGGCGCTTGAGTTCCTCCACGCGCTCGAACGGACGGCTCGAACCGGCGCGCGTGCGCACCGCGATCAAATCGGAACTGCCGACCAGATTGTCGACCGCGTTCACCACCAGATCGCCATTGCCGGCGAACGGGTTGAACACGCGCTGCCCGAAGAAATTCTGCACCTGCACCCACATGCGGTCGGCCAGCAGATCGGTGTCAGCCACCACGATGATCGAGCCGTCGGCCTTGCCTTCGCTCAAATGACCGGCGCCAGCGCGTTCGGGGAATGCGCTCTTGAGCGGGCCGCTCAGGCGCGCCGCCAGCACATAGCGCTCGCCGCTGGGCTTGAGGTCCTGGAACAGCGATTCCGGATCGGGCAGAAACTTGACGCGCTCGGCCGCCACCGTACCGGCCTGATCGGACGACTGCGCCAGCGGCTCCATGGTCAGCGCGCTGTCGTCGCTCAACGCCAGTGCGCCGGCGCTGGACAGGTTCACCACGTTGAGCTGCGCCGACACGATGTCATCCTGGTTGAGCGCCGTGCGCGGCAAGCCGAGGATGCCGGGATGGCGGACCGGCGGCTGGTCCGCCTGCGGCTGCACCTGCAAGGCGTAGCGGGCGTCGAGCACCACGCTGGCGGGGTCGTACTGCAGACCCCAGGTGGCGAACAGACGATGCAGGTCGGAGCTGTGCGACTCAAACATCGCCGACGGATCGGCAATGCCAACGTCCGCTTCCGAATACGGGTCCACGAACACCAGCAGACGCCCGCCGCGCAGTACGAACTGATCGATCGCGTAGAGCGCGTCGTCGGCAAGGTCTTTCGGATGCACCAGCACCAGCGCATCGATGTCCTTCGCGATCTCGGTGAGCGGCGGCTGCAGCCGGCGCAGCTCGAACAACTGGTTGAGCTCGTTATCGATCACCCAGCCATCGCTGGCCTGGCCGCTGGCGGTGTCGTAGCCGGGCGCCATCGGCACACCCGACCACAACGCCAGCACCGGGTGCTTGCTGGTGCTCAGGTCTGAGATCAGCTTGGCGATGTCGTATTCGAGAAAGGCTTCCTTGTCGGGCTGGAAGAACGGGATGATGGTTTGCCCGTCGGTGGCGTTGGTGCCGGCCAATCCGAAGAACAACGAGGCGCCCGCCTTGCCCACCGGCACCGACTGCAGCCCAAACGCGCCGGCGCGGTCTTCGGCCTCCGAGAACGGCTGCGGATCGATCACGTCGAGCAGCACCTTGCCGTGGGATCGCGCGCTGATCTCCTCCAGCAACTCGCGCACGCGCTGCGCATAGGTCTGCAGCGCCGGCATGTCGCGGGCCGCCTGCTTGGAGAAGAACAGGTACAGGTGGATCGGTTCGTCGACCTTCTCGATGATGTGGCGGGTGCCGGCCGACAAGGTGTAAAGGCGGTTCTGGGTAAGGTCCAGACGCGCTCCGCGAAGCGCGATGCCGCTGATGGCGACCAGCGCGACGAACGCCAGCGCCAGGATCGCAAGGTTGGAGCCCGCAAGGGCGCGTTGCTGCAAGCGGTTCATGGATGAGTCCTCAATCGGCTTTCTTCATGTCGATCACCAGCACGGTGGCATACAGCCACGCCGCGATGGTGAGCATGAAGAACACCAGATCGCGCAGGTCGAGCACACCCTTGGCGATGGCCTGGAAATGGGTCAGGAAGCTGATCTGGGCGACGCCCTCCACCAGCAGATCCGGCGCCCAGCCGCGCAGGAAGTCCAGCACCAGCGGATAACCCGCCAGCAGTAGCACGAAGCACACCACCACGGTGAGGATGAACGCCACCACCTGACTGCGGGTGAGCGCGGAAAGGCAACTACCCACTGCCAGGAACGCACCCGCCATCAAGGCGCTGCCGACGTAGCCGGCAGCGATCACGCCGTTGTCCGGCGCGCCCAGGTAGTTGATGGTCAGCCAGATCGGAAAGGTCATCGCCAGCGCCAGCGTGATGAACGCCCACGCCGCCAGGAACTTGCCCAGCACCGCCTGCCCCAGCGTGATCGGCAAGGTCAGCAGCAATTCGATGGTGCCGGCGCGACGCTCCTCGGCCCACAGCCGCATCGCCACCGCCGGCACCAGGAACAGGTACAGCGATGGGTGCAGCACGAAGAACGGCTGCAGATCGGCTTGGCCGCGCTCGTACAGGCCGCCGAAGTAGAACGTAAGCGCGCCCGCCAGCACCAGGAAGATCACGATGAACACGTAGGCGACCGGGGTGGCAAAGTAACTGGCCAGCTCGCGACGAAAGACCGATGCGGTGGCACTCATGGCGTCACCTGATGGGATTGAGTGATGTTGCGGAAGACCTCGTCCAGACGTCCGGGTTCCGCCTGCAGTCGGCTGAAGCCGACGTTGCGGGCTTGCAGCCGCTCGGCCACCGGCGCGAACAGGTCGCGCCCGGGTTGCGCCAATGCGATCAGGCGTCCGTCCAGCGGATCGACCTCCAGCGCCGCCAAACCGTCGAGTCCGTCGAGCGCGGTACGCGCGGCCACGGTATCAGTGGCCTGCACCGATACCGCACCGGTGTAGCGCGAGCGCGCCAACAATTGCGCCGGGGTGGCGTCGGCCAGCACCTTGCCGGCAGCGATGATGATCGCGCGGGTGCAGACCGACGGCACTTCTTCGAGGATGTGGGTGGAAATCAGGATCGTGCGCCCGCGCGAAATCTCGTGGATCAGGTCGCGCACTTCGTGCTTCTGGTTCGGGTCCAGCCCGTCGGTGGGCTCGTCCAGCACCAGCACCGGCGGATCGTGCAGGATTGCTGCGGCCAGGCCGACGCGCCGACGAAAACCCTTGGACAGCGTCTCGACCGTCTGCGCCAACACACCCTGCAGCGACAACCGGGCCACCACGTAGTCCAGCCGCTGCCGCCGCAACCCGCCCTGCAGGCCGCGCGCGTCGGCGATGAACCCGAGGAAGCCCTGCACCGTCATCTCGCCGTAGCTGGGGGCGCCTTCCGGCAGGTACCCCAGTTTGCGCCGGGCCGCCAGCGGCTCGTCCTGCACGTCATGACCGCACACGCGGGCGGTGCCGGCGCTGGGGCGCAGAAACCCCGCGATCATCTTCATGGTGGTCGATTTGCCGGCCCCGTTGGGGCCGAGGAAGCCCAGCACTTCGCCCGGCTCGACCGTGAAACTGACGTCGTCGACGGCGAGCTTGTCGCCGTATCGCTTACTCAATGCGTCGGTCTGAATCATTGCCCTGCATTCCCGGGCGAGCGACGTCGGCCACGCAACAGCCGCGATTGCCGCCGTCGTTCACCTGCATGGTGTGGATCCCGAATG